>NZ_JBGOGX010000059.1:0-15035 GCF_054788455.1 Pseudomonas sp. ZL2
AGTTTTGTCGCTTATGCTCTCTGTAAGAGGGAGGGTGAGCCCCTCCCCCCCCCCCCCCCCTCGACGTGACCCGCGATCGGCTTACACGCTGAAACGTGCCACCAGCCCGCTCAGGTCCACCGCCAGGCGCGACAGTTCGGCGCTGGCCGCGCTGGTCTGGTGGGCGCCGGTGGCCGACTGCACTGACAGGTCGTTGATGTTGACCAGGTTGCGGTCCACTTCGCGGGCGACCTGGGCCTGCTCTTCGGCGGCGCTGGCGATCACCAGGTTGCGCTCGTTGATTTCGGCGACCGCACCGGTGATGGTTTCCAGCGCCAGGCCGGCGCCGCGGGCGATGTTCAGGGTCGACTCGGCGCGTTCGGTGCTGTTGCGCATGGAGTTGACCGCCTGCTCGGTGCCGCCCTGGATGCTGCCGATCATCCGTTCGATTTCGCTGGTCGACTGCTGGGTACGGTGGGCCAGGGCACGCACTTCGTCGGCCACCACGGCAAAGCCACGGCCGGCTTCACCGGCACGGGCCGCTTCGATGGCGGCGTTCAGGGCCAGCAGGTTGGTCTGGTCGGCCAGGCCGCGAATCACGTCGAGCACCTTGCCGATATCGCGCGACTCTTCCGCCAGGTTGCCGATCAGTTCGGCGGTGCCTTGCACGTCGGTGCTCATGCGCTCGATGGCGCTGACGGTTTCCATCACCAGGTCACGGCCGTCACCGGCCGAGCGGGTGGCTTCCTTGGAGGCTTCCGAGGTGCTCACGGCATTGCGTGCCACTTCTTCCACGGCGCTGGTCATCTCGGTGACGGCGGTGGCGGCCTGTTCGATTTCGTTGTTCTGCTGCTGCAGGCCACGGGCGCTTTCGTCGGTGACGCTGTTCAGCTCTTCAGCCGCCGACGCCAGCTGGGTGGCGGAGCCGGAAATCTGCTGCAGGGTATCGCGCAGCTTGTTCTGCATCTTGGCCATGGCCTTGAGCAGGCGCGCGGCTTCGTCCTGGCCTTCGGCCTGGATGCTGCGGGTCAGGTCGCCCTCGGCGATGCGTTCGGCCGCCTGCAGGGCTTCGTCGATCGGCTTGACGATGCTGCGGGTCAGCAGCAGGGCACAGATCAGGGTCAGGGCAGTGGCAGCCAGCAGCAAGCCGATCACCAGGGCAACAGCGTTGGAATACTGGTCGGCGGCGGTGCGGTTGATCTCGCTGGTTTGCTCGGTGTTGATGCTGATCAATTGATCCATGACGCTGTTGATCTGCTCGGAGCTGTCGAGCATGTCGCGGTTGATCAGGTTGCGCAGGGTCTCCAGGTCATTGTTCTGCGACGCCAGGCGCATGCGGTTTTCCAGCTGGCGGTACTGGCCCAGCAGCTGCACGTACTGGTTGTAGGCAGAGCGCTCCTGGTTGCCGGAGATCAGCGGCTCGTACACCCGGCGCGCTTCGTCGATCTGCTGGTTGCGCTGGTCGATCAGCTTGAGGGTGGCCTGCAGGGTGCCGGCTTCGCGGTTGAGCAGCAGGCGGTACGACAAGGTGCGCAGGCGCAGGGTCAGCTGGGTCAACTGGTCGAGGTTGGTGATGCTCGGCACCGTCGAGGTTTCGATGGTTTCGCCGGCCTGGCGAATCTTGCTCATCTGGTTCAGGGCAAACAGACCCAGGGCCAGCATCAGCGCACCGATCAGAGCAAAGCCCAGAAGCGCGCGCGGGGCGATATTCATGTTGCGTAGGGACATGGTGGTATCCAGGAGGGGAAAGGGCACGTTATCCGTGCGGCAGATTCAGGACTGCCATGCCTATCGGTCGGCCGGGAAAAGACTTGAGCGGGCGAAGATGAAATTGTGAGGCAGCTAACTTTTTTCCTGACCGGTGGTAGACAAAACGGGGAACCGCAGGGCTATCGGTGGGTCAATCTGCACCAGGCCGAAGCGTCTAAACCCGATATCCCTGGCGAGCACGCGGACTTTTCTTTATCGTGTGCGCCCCCTGAAACACCCCGAGAAGGCAATCATGTTGGAAACTTCCCTTAGTCAACTGGAGCAACTGGTCAGCGACCTGGTGCAGAAGAATCAGGAACTGACCGAGCGCAACGCGCAGATCAGTGCCGAACTGGCCCAGGCCAAAGATGAAAACGACAGCCTGCAACTGAGCCTGCTGGAGCAGGAAGAAAAACAGGGCGCCACCGCCGCGCGCATCCAGGCCCTGGTTGAGCGTGCCAGCGTTGGTACCGTGAACGCATGAAAACCTCAGCGCAGCCGATCAATGTCGTGTCGATCCTCGGCAGCGATTATTCGATCAAGGCCCCCGAAGGCCAGGAGCAAGCGCTGGCGCAAGCGGTGCAGATGCTCAACGCCTCGCTGGCCGATACCAAGCGTAAGTACCCGACCCTGATCGGTGACAAGCTGCTGGTACTGGCAGCCCTCAACCTGTGCTCGCAGCAGATCGAACTGCAACAGCAGCACCAGCAGGCCCTCGACCGTTACCAAGAGCAAGTCAACGCCACGGTCGATGTGATTGCCCGGACCATCAGCAACAGCTGATCGCGTCCAAGCCCCCGCTACATCCTTTTGCCAGCTCACCACCTTCGGGAGGGTGGGCCGGCTTTGCTGTGGATCAGATTGTATTTCCTGTTGTATACAATTGGCCTGTCTCTTGCACTACAGGGCTTATTTACCCAGGGGAAATACATGCAGTTCTGGCGGCGCAGTATCCAGTGGCAATTGATCGCAAGCATGGGCGCAGCGCTGTTGCTGAGCATTCTGATCGTGGTCGGCATCTATAGCGTGGCGGTCAATCGCCTGACCGAGCGTTACCTGGTCGACACCGCCTTGCCGGCGAGCATTGAGGCGATTCGTAACGACATCGAGCGCATGCTTGGCCGACCGTTGACGGCGGCGGCCGACATTGCCAACAACACGTTGCTGCGCGATTGGCTGGCGGCAGGGGAAGACAGCGCCCAGGCGCCGCAATTTATCGAGTACCTCGAAGCCCTGCGCAAACAGAACCATGCCTTTACCGCGTTGTTTGCCGCTACAGCGAGCAACCACTATTACAACGAGAAAGGCCTGGACCGCACCCTCAGCCGCAGCAACCCGGCGGACAAGTGGTTTTTCGGCTTTATCGACAGTGGCAACCCGCGCCTGCTGAACATCGACACCGACGGCAGCACCGGCGAACTGGCACTGTTCATCGACTATCGGGTGGAGAAAGCCGGGCAACTGGTGGGTATCGCCGGGCTTGGCCTGCGTATGACCGAACTCTCCGAATTGATCCATAACTTCAGCTTCGGCGAACGTGGGCGGGTGATGCTGGTGCGCGGCGACGGTTTGATCCAGGTGCATCCGCAGTCGGCGTTCAGCGGTAAGCAGCAGCTCGCCGAGCAGATCGGCGGCGAGGCTGCCAAGGTGGTCCTGAGCCGTGAACAGGGCCTGCACAGCAGCCGCTTCGAGCGCGATGGCGAGGGCTACCTGGCCCTCAGCCTACCGCTGCGTGACCTCAACTGGACCCTGGTCGCCGAGGTGCCAGAAGCACAGATCTATGCCCAGGTACGTGAGACCGTCTGGCTGACCAGCCTGATTGGTGCAGCGGTCGCGCTGGTATCGCTGTTGCTGGTGGTGCTGCTGGCCCGCGGCATCGTCCGCCCCATCCGGCGTGTGACGGGGGCCTTGATGGCCATCGGCAATGGCGGCGGCGACCTGACCCAGCGCCTGGACGAAAACCGCGCAGACGAGCTGGGCGACCTGGCCCGTGGCTTCAACCGCTTTCTCGACAGCCAGCGTGACCTGATTGGCGAAGTGCTGAACACCAGCGAACGCTTGCGCGCGTCGGTAGCGCAAGTGACGCAAGTGGTAGAGAACACCGCCGAACGTTCCGACCGCCAGCAGGAAATGACCGAAATGGTCGCCACTGCCGTGCATGAGATGGGCCTGACCGTGCAGGACATTGCGCAGAACGCCGGTAACGCTGCCGTGGCGTCGGAAACCGCGCGCACCGAAGCGCTGCAGGCCCGCGAAGTGGTGCGCCGCTCGATTGCCCATATCGAGGGCATGTCCAGCGAGATTGGCCAGGCGGCGAGTGCAGTGGGTGAGCTGGCCACGGAAGTGGCGTCGATCGACGAAGTGCTGGCGGTGATCCGCAGCATCTCCGAGCAGACCAACCTGCTGGCGCTCAACGCCGCCATCGAGGCGGCGCGGGCGGGTGAGATGGGCCGTGGCTTTGCCGTGGTCGCCGATGAAGTACGGACCCTGGCGCGGCGCACCCAGGTGTCCACCGATCAAGTGCAGCAGATGATCCTGCGCCTCAAGCATGGCGCGGGCAGTGCGGTCGCATCGATGCAGGCCGGCCAGGCGGCAACCGGCACGGGCGTGGAGTCGAGCCAGCAGACCGGCGCTTCGCTGGGCACGATCACCGATCAGGTCGAACACATCAGTGACATGAACCATCAGGTGGCGACGGCGACCGAACAGCAGTCGGCGGTGACGGAGGAGATCAATCGCACCGTGCAGGGGATTTCCGACCTGGCGCGGGAAACGGCAGTGGATGTGCAGGGCTGTCGGCAGGAGTGTCTGGCGTTACGTGGGCTGGCGGATGATCTGGCGCGGCAGATGGGTGGGTTTCGTCTTTAAATCGGGGGGAATTCATCGCTGGCAAGCCAGCTCCCACAAGTAAGGTGCATGCAGTACCTGTGGGAGCCGGCTTGCCGGCGATGGCGTCATCAGGCGCCCATTGCCGCCCGGATATCCGCCGCCAGCTCACGTACCCGCGCTTCTTCGGTGTCCCACGAGCACATGAACCGCGCGCCACCGCTACCGATAAAGGTGTAGAAACGCCAGCCCTTGTTGCGCAAGGCTTCCAGCGCTGGTTCCGACATCTGCAGGAACACCCCGTTGGCCTCCACCGGGAACATCAGCTCAACTCCTGGCACATCGCGCACCAGTTCGCAGAGCAACTGCGCGCAGCGGTTGGCATGCACGCCATGGCGCAGCCAGGCGCCGTCTTCCAGCAGGCCGACCCAGGGCGCCGACAGGAAGCGCATCTTCGACGCCAGTTGCCCGGCCTGCTTGCAACGGTAGTCGAAGTCTTCGGCCAGCTGGCGGTTGAAGAACAGGATCGCCTCGCCCACCGCCATGCCGTTCTTGGTGCCGCCAAAGCACAGCACATCGACCCCGGCTTTCCAGGTCAGCTCGGCCGGGCTGCAGCCAAGGTACGCGCAGGCGTTGCTGAAGCGCGCGCCGTCCATGTGCAGGTTCAGGCCCAGCTCCTTGCAGGTGGCGCTGATGGCCTTGAGCTCTTCCGGACGGTAGACGCTGCCGACCTCGGTGGCCTGGGTGATGGTCACCACGCGCGGCTTGGGATAGTGGATGTCCTGGCGCTTGAGCGCCACTTCGCGGATCGACTCGGGGGTCAGCTTACCGGCTTCGCTGCGCGCGGTGAGCAACTTGGAGCCGTTGGAGAAGAACTCCGGGGCGCCGCATTCGTCTGTTTCGACGTGGGCGGTCTCCGAGCAGATCACGCTGTGATAGCTCTGGCACAGGGACGACAGCGCCAGCGAGTTGGCCGCGGTGCCGTTGAAGGCGAAGAACACTTCGCAGTCGGTTTCAAACAGTTTGCGGAAATACTCCGAGGCGCGTGCCGTCCATTGGTCGTCGCCGTAGGCGCGCTCATGGCCCTGGTTGGCTTTTTCCATGGCGGCCCAGGCTTCCGGGCAGATACCTGAATAGTTGTCGCTGGCGAATTGCTGGCTTTTATCTGGCATGACACTGTCCTGTGAACGACGCAGGTGAGCACTCTAAACCAAGTTCCGGGTGGCCGCCTATCGCTGGCAAGCCAGCTCCCACAGTGACCGTGTGGGAGCTGGCTTGCCAGCGATGCAGGCGACATCGGCCCCCATGTCGTAAACGCACCTTTGTGTGGCGTCCGTAGGCATCTGGGCTGTCTGCGTCGGTCATACCATCGCTGAAAAGGGCAATTGCCCGACAAGAACCGATGCCGCTGCCGGGAGAAACTGCGATGTTCAGCAAGCAAGACCAGATCCAGGGTTACGACGATGCACTGCTGGCGGCGATCAATGCCGAAGAGCAACGCCAGGAAGATCACATCGAGCTGATCGCCTCGGAAAACTACACCAGCAAGCGTGTCATGCAGGCCCAGGGCAGCGGCCTGACCAACAAATACGCCGAGGGCTACCCCGGCAAGCGCTACTACGGCGGTTGCGAGCATGTGGATAAAGTCGAGCAACTGGCCATCGACCGCGCCAAGCAGCTGTTCGGCGCCGATTACGCCAACGTCCAGCCACACTCCGGCTCCTCGGCCAACAGCGCCGTGTACCTGGCCCTGTTGCAGGCCGGCGACACCATTCTGGGCATGAGCCTGGCCCACGGCGGGCACCTGACCCACGGCGCCAAGGTGTCGTCCTCGGGCAAGCTGTACAACGCCGTGCAGTACGGCATCGACACCAAGACGGGCCTGATCGATTACGACGAAGTCGAGCGCCTGGCGGTGGAGAGCAAACCGAAGATGATCGTCGCCGGGTTCTCGGCCTACTCGAAAACCCTCGATTTCCCACGCTTCCGTCAGATCGCCGACAAGGTCGGTGCCTACCTGTTCGTCGACATGGCTCACGTCGCCGGCCTGGTCGCCGCCGGGCTGTACCCGAACCCGTTGCCGTACGCCGACGTGGTCACCACTACCACCCACAAGACCCTGCGCGGTCCGCGTGGCGGCCTGATCCTGGCGCGCAGCAACGAAGAGATCGAGAAAAAGCTCAACGCCGCAGTGTTCCCCGGCGCCCAGGGCGGCCCGTTGATGCATGTGATCGCCGCCAAGGCGGTGTGCTTCAAGGAAGCGCTGGAGCCTGGCTTCAAGACCTATCAGCAGCAGGTGATCGACAACGCCCAGGCCATGGCCGAGGTGTTCATCAAGCGCGGCTATGACGTGGTCTCCGGTGGTACCGATAACCACCTGTTCCTGGTCAGCCTGATCCGCCAGGGCCTGACCGGCAAAGATGCCGACGCCGCCCTGGGCCGCGCCCACATTACCGTCAACAAGAACGCCGTACCCAACGACCCGCAGTCGCCGTTCGTCACCTCCGGCCTGCGTATCGGCACCCCGGCGGTCACCAGCCGCGGCTTCAAGGTCAGCCAGTGCGTGGAGCTGGCCGGCTGGATCTGCGACATCCTCGATAACCTCGGCGATGCCGATGTCGAGGCCGATGTTGCGAAGAACGTGTCGGCACTTTGTGCAGATTTTCCGGTTTATCGCTGAGTGGTCCAGGAGTAAAGACTATGCAACGTTACTCAGGCTTCGGCCTCTTCAAGCACTCACTCAGCCACCACGAAAACTGGCAGCGCATGTGGCGCACGCCAACCCCGAAAAAAGTCTACGACGTGGTCATCGTCGGCGGTGGCGGGCACGGCCTGGCCACCGCCTACTACCTGGCCAAGGAGCATGGCATCACCAACGTGGCGGTGGTCGAGAAGGGCTGGTTGGGCGGCGGCAACACCGCGCGCAACACCACCATCGTCCGCTCCAACTACCTGTGGGACGAGTCGGCGCACTTGTATGAGCACGCGATGAAGCTCTGGGAAGGGCTGTCGCAAGACATCAACTACAACGTGATGTTCTCCCAGCGCGGCGTCTACAACCTCTGCCACACCCTGCAGGACATGCGTGATTCCGAGCGCCGGGTCAGCGCCAACCGCCTCAATGGTGTCGACGGCGAGCTGCTCAATGCCCAACAGGTGGCCGAAGAGATTCCGTACCTGGACTGCTCGAAGAACACCCGCTACCCGATCATCGGCGCCACCGTGCAACGGCGTGGCGGCGTCGCCCGTCACGACGCCGTGGCCTGGGGCTTTGCCCGTGCCGCCGACGCCCTGGGCGTCGACCTGATCCAGCAGACCGAAGTGATCGGCTTTCGCAAGGAAAACGGCGTGGTCATCGGTGTCGAGACCAACAAGGGCTTCATCGGTGCCAAGCGCGTCGGCGTGGTCACTGCCGGTAACTCCGGGCATATGGCCAAGCTTGCCGGTTTCCGCCTGCCGATCGAATCGCATCCGCTGCAGGCGCTGGTGTCCGAGCCGCTCAAGCCGATCATCGACAGCGTGATCATGTCCAACGCCGTGCACGGCTACATCAGCCAGTCGGACAAGGGCGACCTGGTCATCGGCGCCGGCATCGACGGCTGGGTCGGCTACGGCCAGCGCGGTTCGTACCCGGTGATCGAGCACACCCTGCAGGCCATCGTCGAAATGTTCCCGATCCTCTCGCGGGTACGCATGAACCGCCAGTGGGGCGGCATCGTCGACACCACGCCGGACGCCTGCCCGATCATCTCCAAGACCCCGGTGAAGAACATGTTCTTCAACTGCGGCTGGGGCACCGGCGGCTTCAAGGCCACCCCCGGTTCGGGCAACGTCTTCGCCGCCAGCCTGGCCAAGGGCGAAATGCACCCGCTGGCCAAACCCTTTTCCATCGACCGTTTCCACAACGGTGCACTGATCGACGAACACGGCGCCGCCGCTGTCGCCCACTAACAGGAGAAATCCCCATGTTGCATATCTTCTGTCCCCACTGCGGCGAGCTGCGCTCCGAAGAGGAGTTCCACGCCGCAGGCCAGGCGCACATTCCCCGGCCGCTGGACCCCAACGCCTGTTCCGACGAGGAGTGGGGCGATTACATGTTCTTTCGCGACAACCCGCGCGGCCTGCACCACGAGCTGTGGATTCACGCCGCCGGTTGCCGTCAGTACTTCAACGCCACGCGTGACACGCTGACCTACGAAATTCTGGAAACCTATCCGATCGGCGCCAAGCCGCAGGTCACCGGCAAAAGCACCAGCCCGCAGTTGGCAGTCAGTGGTCAGGGAGAAAAGGTATGAGCCAGGTCTATCGCCTGTCCAACGGTGGTCGCATCGACCGCAGCAAAGTCTTGAGCTTCACCTTCAACGGCCAGACCTACCAGGGATTTGCCGGTGACACCCTGGCCGCCGCGCTGCTGGCCAATGGCGTCGACATCGTCGGGCGCAGCTTCAAGTACTCGCGCCCCCGCGGGATCATCGCCGCAGGCTCCGAAGAGCCCAACGCCATCCTGCAGATCGGCGCCACCGAAGCCACCCAGGTGCCTAACGTGCGCGCCACCCAGCAGGCGCTGTACAGCGGCCTGGTCGCCACCAGCACCAACGGCTGGCCGAATGTGAACAACGACGTCATGGGCATTCTCGGCAAGGTCGGCGGCAAGCTGATGCCGCCGGGTTTCTACTACAAGACGTTCATGTACCCGCAGTCGTTCTGGATGACCTACGAGAAGTACATCCGCAAAGCCGCGGGCCTTGGCCGTGCGCCGCTGGAAAACGACCCGGACAGCTACGACTACATGAGCCACCACTGCGACGTGCTGGTGGTCGGCGCCGGCCCCGCCGGCCTGGCAGCCGCCCTGGCAGCGGGTCGCAGCGGCGCGCGGGTGATCCTCGCCGATGAGCAGGAAGAGTTCGGCGGCAGCCTGCTCGACAGCCGTGAAACCCTCGACGGCAAACCGGCCGCCGACTGGGTTGCGGCAGTAGTGGCCGAGCTCAAGGAACTGCCGGAAGTCATCCTGTTGCCACGGGCAACGGTCAACGGCTACCACGACCACAACTTCCTCACCATTCACGAGCGCCTGACCGACCACCTCGGTGATCACGCGCCGATCGGCCAGGTGCGTCAGCGCATGCACCGGGTGCGCGCCAAGCGCGTGGTGCTGGCCACCGGCGCCCACGAGCGACCATTGGTGTACGGCAACAACGATGTGCCGGGCAACATGCTCGCCGGTGCGGTATCGACCTACGTGCGCCGTTACGGCGTGGCGCCGGGCCGCAAGCTGGTGCTGTCGACCAACAACGACCACGCCTACCGCGTGGCCCTGGACTGGCACGACGCCGGCCTGAACGTGGTCGCCATCGCCGACGCCCGCCACAACCCGCGCGGTTCGCTGGTGGAAGAAGCGCGAGCCAAAGGCATCCGCATCCTCACCTCCAGCGCGGTGATCGAGACCCGTGGCAGCAAGCATGTAAGCGCAGCCCGCGTTGCCGCCATCGACGTCAAAGCCCATAAAGTCAGCAGCCCCGGCGAGTGGCTGGATTGCGACCTGGTCGCGACTTCCGGCGGCTACAGCCCGGTCGTGCACCTGGCTTCGCACCTGGGCGGCAAGCCGGTCTGGCGTGAAGACATTCTCGGTTTCGTGCCCGGCGAAGCACCGCAAAAACGCGTGTGCGTGGGCGGCATCAACGGTGTGTTCGCCCTCGGCGACACCCTCGCCGATGGCTTTGAAGGCGGCGTGCGTGCCGCCACCGAAGCCGGCTTCAAGGCCGTGCTTGGGGTGATCCCGAAAGTCCTGGCGCGTCAGGAAGAACCCACCGTGGCGCTGTTCCAGGTGCCCCACGACAAGAACACTGCGCGGGCGCCGAAGCAGTTCGTCGACCAGCAGAACGACGTCACCGCCGCCGCCATCGAACTGGCCACCCGCGAAGGCTTCGAGTCGGTCGAACACGTCAAACGCTACACCGCCCTGGGCTTTGGTACCGACCAGGGCAAGCTCGGCAACATCAACGGCCTGGCGATTGCCGCCCGCTCCATGGGCATCACCATCCCGGAAATGGGCACCACCATGTTCCGCCCCAACTACACGCCGATCACCTTCGGCGCGGTGGCGGGCCGGCACTGCGGGCACCTGTTCGAGCCGGTACGCTTCACCGCCCTGCATGCCTGGCATGTGAAGAACGGCGCCGAGTTCGAAGACGTCGGCCAATGGAAGCGCCCCTGGTACTTCCCGCGCAACGGCGAAGACATTCATGCCGCCGTGGCTCGCGAGTGCAAGGCGGTGCGTGACAGCGTCGGACTGCTCGACGCCTCGACCCTGGGCAAGATCGACATCCAGGGCCCGGACGCGCGCGAATTCCTCAACCGCATCTACACTAACGCCTGGACCAAGCTTGACGTCGGCAAGGCCCGCTACGGCCTGATGTGCAAGGAAGACGGCATGGTCTTTGACGACGGCGTCACTGCCTGCGTCGGCGATAACCACTTCATCATGACCACCACCACCGGTGGCGCGGCGCGGGTGTTGCAGTGGCTGGAGATCTACCAGCAGACCGAATGGCCGGAGCTTAAGGTGTACTTCACCTCGGTCACCGACCACTGGGCGACCCTGACCCTGTCGGGCCCCAACAGCCGCAAGCTGCTCAGTGAAGTGACCGATATCGACCTGGACAAGGACGCCTTCCCGTTCATGACCTGGAAGGAAGGCCTGGTCGGCGGTGTGCCGGCGCGGGTGTTCCGCATTTCGTTCACTGGCGAGCTGTCGTACGAAGTCAACGTCCAGGCCAACTACGCCATGGGCGTGCTGGAGAAAATCGTCGCTGCCGGCAAGCAATACAACCTGACCCCGTACGGCACCGAAACCATGCACGTACTGCGGGCCGAGAAGGGCTTCATCATCGTCGGCCAGGACACTGACGGCTCGATGACCCCGGACGACCTCAACATGGGCTGGTGTGTTGGCCGTACCAAACCGTTCTCGTGGATCGGCTGGCGGGGGATGAACCGCGAAGATTGCGTGCGCGAGAACCGCAAGCAACTGGTCGGGCTCAAGCCGGTCGACCCGAACAAATGGCTGCCCGAAGGCGCGCAACTGGTGTTTGACCCGAAACAACCGATCCCGATGGACATGGTCGGTCACGTTACTTCCAGCTACGCCAGCAACTCCCTGGGTTATTCGTTTGCCATGGGCGTGGTCAAGGGCGGGCTCAAGCGCATCGGCGAGCGGGTCTACTCGCCCCAGGCCGATGGCAGCGTGATCGAGGCGGAGATCTGTTCTTCGGTGTTCTTCGATCCGAAGGGCGAGCGGCAGAACATCTAATCGACTTGTTGGCCAGATGACCTGTGGGAGCCGGCCTTGCCGGCGATGGGGCGCGTAGCGGCCCCGATTTTGGCAAGGCTGCGCCTTGCATCGCCGGCAAGGCCGGCTCCCACACGTTACTTGCCCTACCGAACGCGAATTCAAGGCAGGTGTGTAATGAGCACGATCAACGTCTACCAGCAACGCCCCGGCAACGATGCCAAGGCTGAAACGCCACTGCACCACGCCGACTTGCCCAGCCTGGTCGGCAAGGGCCGCAAGAACGCCGGGGTCTCCCTGCGCGAGAAAAAACTCCTTGGCCACCTGACCATTCGTGGTGATGGCAAGGATCCGGCCTTCGCCGGCGGTGTGTTCAAGGCCCTGGGCCTGGAGCTGCCGGTGGCCCTGACCGTGGTCGCCAACGGCGAGACATCGCTGCAATGGCTGGGCCCGGACGAGTGGCTGCTGATCGTTCCCGGCGGCGAGGAATTTGCCGTCGAGCAAAAACTGCGCGATGCCCTCGATGGCCTGCACATTCAAATCGTCAACGTCAGCGGCGGGCAAACCCTGCTGGAACTGAGCGGCCCCAATGTGCGCGACGTGCTGATGAAATCCACCAGCTATGATGTCCATCCAAACAACTTCCCGGTGGGCAAGGCGGTTGGCACGGTGTTCGCCAAGTCGCAACTGGTGATCCGCCGTACCGGTGAAGAAACCTGGGAGCTGCTGATCCGCCGCAGCTTCTCCGACTACTGGTGGCTGTGGCTGCAGGACGCCTCCGCCGAATACGGCCTGAGCATTCAGGCTTAAGGAGCAATGCCATGAGTCGTGCCCCGGACACCTGGATTCTCACCGCCGATTGCCCGAGCCTGCTGGGTACGGTGGATGTGGTGACGCGTTACCTGTTCGAACAGCACTGTTACGTCACTGAGCACCATTCGTTCGATGACCGGCTGTCCGGACGCTTCTTCATTCGCGTGGAATTCCGCCAGCCGGATGACTTCGACGAGGCCAGCTTTCGCGCAGGGCTGGCCGAGCGGGGCGATGCGTTCGGCATGCTGTTCGAGCTGACCGCGCCCAAGCACCGGCCGAAAGTGGTGATCATGGTGTCCAAGGCCGATCACTGCCTCAACGACCTGCTCTATCGCCAGCGCATCGGCCAGTTGAGCATGGAGGTGGTGGCGGTGATTTCCAACCACCCGGACCTCGAGCCCCTGGCCCACTGGCACCGCATTCCCTATTACCACTTTGCCCTCGACCCGCATGACAAGCCGGCGCAAGAGCGCAAGGTGCTGCAGGTGATCGAGGAGTCCGGCGCCGAGTTGGTGATCCTTGCCCGCTACATGCAGGTGCTGTCGCCCGAACTGTGCCGCAAGCTCGACGGCTGGGCGATCAACATCCATCACTCGCTGCTGCCCGGTTTCAAGGGCGCCAAGCCGTATCACCAGGCCTACAACAAGGGGGTGAAACTGGTCGGCGCCACGGCGCACTACATCAACAACGACCTCGACGAAGGGCCGATCATCGCCCAGGGCGTCGAGGCGGTGGACCACAGCCATTACCCGGAAGACCTGATTGCCAAGGGGCGCGATATCGAGTGCCTGACCCTGGCGCGGGCGGTGGGGTATCACATCGAGCGGCGGGTGTTCCTCAACGCCAACAGGACGGTAGTGCTCTGACTGCCGCCATCGCGGGGCAAGCCCGCTCCCACAGGTACTGCATACACCGGACCTGTGGGAGCTGGCTTGCCAGCGATGAGGCCCTCGAGTCGGAACAAAGATTCCAGTAACACAGCGCCGCCCCCGGGCAGCGCACTTTACACCGCTACATAACAACAAACTTTAGCGAGGTGAAAGCATGTCTGGTAATCGTGGTGTGGTGTATCTCGGCGGCGGCAAGGTCGAGGTGCAGAAGATTGACTACCCGAAAATGCAGGACCCGCGCGGTCGCAAGATCGAGCACGGGGTGATCCTGCGGGTGGTCTCCACCAACATCTGTGGCTCCGACCAGCACATGGTCCGTGGCCGTACCACTGCCCAGGTCGGCCTGGTCCTGGGCCATGAAATCACCGGCGAGGTCATCGAGAAGGGCAGGGACGTCGAGAACCTGCAGATCGGTGACCTGGTGTCGGTGCCCTTCAACGTCGCCTGTGGCCGCTGCCGCTCGTGCAAAGAGCAACACACCGGCGTCTGCCTGACCGTCAACCCGGCCCGCGCCGGTGGTGCCTACGGTTATGTCGACATGGGTGACTGGACCGGTGGCCAGGCCGAGTACGTGCTGGTGCCGTACGCCGACTTCAACCTGCTGAAACTGCCGAACCGCGACAAGGCCATGGAGAAAATCCGCGACCTGACCTGCCTGTCGGACATCCTCCCTACCGGTTACCACGGTGCGGTGACCGCCGGCGTGGGCCCGGGCAGCTCGGTGTACATCGCCGGTGCCGGTCCAGTGGGCCTGGCAGCGGCTGCCTCGGCGCGCCTGCTGGGGGCGGCGGTGGTTATCGTCGGTGACGTCAACCCGGTGCGCCTGGCCCACGCCAAGGCCCAGGGTTTTGAAATCGCCGACCTGTCCCAGGACACTCCGCTGCACGAACAGATTGCCAACCTGCTGGGCGAACCGGAAGTCGACTGCGCGGTCGATGCCGTGGGCTTCGAAGCTCGTGGCCACGGCCATGCCGGCGCCAAGCACGAAGCCCCGGCCACCGTGCTCAACTCGTTGATGGGCGTGGTGCGCGTAGCGGGCAAGATCGGTATCCCCGGCCTGTACGTTACCGAAGACCCGGGCGCGGTGGATGCGGCAGCGAAGATCGGCAGCCTGAGCATCCGCTTTGGCCTCGGCTGGGCCAAGTCGCACAGCTTCCACACCGGGCAGACGCCGGTAATGAAGTACAACCGCCAACTGATGCAGGCGATCATGTGGGACCGCATCAACATTGCTGAAGTGGTGGGCGTACAGGTGATCAGCCTGGACCAGGCGCCGGAAGGCTATGGCGAGTTCGATGCCGGTGTGCCGAAGAAATTCGTGATCGATCCGCACAAGCTGTTCAGCGCCGCCTGATGTCCCAACTGGCCGTTTAAGGGCCGCCGTGCGGCCCATCGCCGGCAACGCCGGCTCCCACAGGTAAGCTGCACATCTATACTGTGGGAGCAACTGTCTTGATCAGGCTGTTTGCACTCGCCAAGGGGTATTGTCC
>NZ_JBGOGX010000060.1:0-25479 GCF_054788455.1 Pseudomonas sp. ZL2
ACAGCAAGTACAGGGGGGTGTTGGCGCTGGGGGTGGAAACCCGTTGGGGGGAAACCCTTCTCTTCCGGGGGGGGGGGGGGGGGGTTTTCCCCCGCGATAGGTTGTACAAAGTTGTAACAGGCGCGGCCATTACTTCTCAAAGTAAATATTTAAATCTTATAAAAACAAGCAATTAGCTCTGTAACTTCATCTGTTACAGCAATTAATCCAGCCGATTGTCTCCTTGTTGAACACTCGTTTAGTATGGCCTCACGTCATACCTCTCACGCCAACCACAATAATTCGAGGCCCCCCATGACCCCTCCTGCGTCGCTGCTCAGCCAGGTCGAAGCCGGCATTGCCTGGATCACCCTCAACCGTCCGGATCAGCGCAACGCGCTGGACATCCCCAGCCTGAAAAACCTGCATGCCTTGCTCGAGGCCCATAACGCCGACCCGGCCGTGCGCGTGGTGGTGCTGACCGGCACTGGCCGCAGCTTCTGCGCCGGCGCCGATCTCGCCGAGTGGGCCGAAGCCGAAGCCCGCGGCGCCCTGGAGAGCTACGGCTGGACCGAAACCGCCCACGCCCTGATGCAGCGCCTGCACAGCCTCGACAAACCGACCATCGCCGCCATCAACGGCACTGCCGTCGGCGCCGGCATGGACCTGACCCTGTGCTGCGACCTGCGCGTGGCCGCCGCCTCGGCGCGGTTCAAGGCCGGCTACACCAGCATGGCCTACAGCCCGGATGCCGGCGCCAGCTGGCACCTGCCACGGTTGATCGGCAGCGAACAGGCCAAGCGCCTGCTGTTTCTCGATGAACTCTGGGGGGCCGAGCGCGCCCTGGCAGCGGGACTGGTGGGCGAGGTGTGCGCCGATGAGCAGTTGCTGGCGGTGACCGCCGAGCTGGCCGGGCGCCTGGCCAATGGCCCGACCTTCGCCTTCGCCCAGACCAAACGGCTGATTCGCGACGGCGCCCAGCGCACCCTGGGCGAGCAGCTACAGGCCGAGCTTGCTGCCGGGCTGCTGTGCGGGCGTAGCGAGGATGGCGCCGAAGCGTTGCGTGCTGCCGTCGAAAAGCGCACCGCTAATTTCGTTGGTAAATAACAACTTACAAGCACTTCTTCAGGATCGACTC
Source organism: Pseudomonas sp. ZL2 (assembly GCF_054788455.1). NCBI lineage: Bacteria > Pseudomonadati > Pseudomonadota > Gammaproteobacteria > Pseudomonadales > Pseudomonadaceae > Pseudomonas > Pseudomonas sp. ZL2. The sequence goes on from NZ_JBGOGX010000060.1 coordinate 1,118, forward strand.
ATGAATTTCCAACTGACCCAAGAACAACAAATGTTGGTGGAAGCGGTACGCAGTTTTGTCGCCAAGGAGTTATTGCCCCATGAAGAGGCGGTCGACCGCGCCGACGAGGTGTCGCCGGAGCTCGCCGCGCAGATTCGCGGCAAGGCCATCGCCGCTGGCTTCTATGCCTTCAACATGCCTGAGGAAGTCGGCGGTGGCGGTCTCGATTACCTGTCCCAGGCGCTGATCGAGCGCGAGCTGTCGAAGGTGTCGTGGGCCCTGCATGTGTTTGTCGCGCGGCCGTCGAAGATCCTCATGGCCTGCAAGGACGAACAGATCAACGACTACCTGCTGCCGTGCATCCAGGGCGAGAAGACCGACTGCTTTGCCCTCACCGAACCGGGTGCCGGCTCCGATGCCAATGCGATCAAGACCCGCGCCGTGCGCGAGGGTGACAACTTCGTACTGAACGGCAGCAAGCACTTCATCAGCCATGCCGGCCACGCCGATTTCGCCATTGTCTTTGCCGTCACCGACACCTACGAGCACAACGGCAAGACGCGCAACGCGGTGACCGCCTTCCTGGTCGACCGCGGCACCCCGGGCATGACCATCCGCCGCGGGCCCAAGTGCGTGAGCAACCGCGGTTATCACACCTTCGAGCTGTTCTTCGATGACTGCACGGTGCCGGCCAGCAAGGTGCTGGGTGAAGTCGGCAAGGGTTGGGAAGTGGCCAACGCCTGGCTCACCGCCGGGCGGGTGATGGTCGCCGCCAACTGTGTTGGCCAGGCCCAGCGCGCCCTGGACGTGTCGCTGCAATGGGCGGCCGACCGCAAGCAGTTCGGCCAACCGATCGGCACCTACCAGGGTATCTCGTTCAAGCTCGCCGACATGGCCACGCAGATCCGCGCCGCCGAACTGTTGACCCTGCACACGGCCTGGAAGATGGACCAGGGCACGATGACCGATGGCGAGGCGGGCATGGCCAAGCTGTTTGCCAGTGAAGTGCTGGGCAAGGTTGCCGACGAGGCGGTGCAGATCTACGGCGGCATGGGCCTGATGGACGAAGGGCCGGTCGAGCGGATCTGGCGCAATGCGCGGATCGAGCGGGTCTGGGAGGGTACCTCGGAGATCCAGCGGCACATCATTTCCCGTGAACTGCTGCGCCCGCTGTTGCGCTGATCAGGAGCCTGCTCATGTTACGAGACAATCTCAAACGCCTGCTCGCCCCGCGCCACCTGGCGTTTGTCGGCGGGCGCAGCATGGCCCGGGCGCTCAAGCGCTGCGCCGAGGGCGGTTACCAGGGGCAGATGTGGCTGGTCAACCCGCAGCACGACAGCCTCGATGGCGTGCCGTGCGTGCGCAGCGTCGGCGAACTGCCCTGTGCACCGGATGCGGTGTTCATCGCCACCAACCGCGAGCTGACCCTGACCTGCGTGGCCGAGCTGGCGGCCAAGGGTGCCGGCGGGGCGATCTGCTACGCCTCGGGCTTTGCCGAAACCGGCGCCGAAGGCCAGGCCCTGCAACAGCAACTGCTTGAGGCCGCCGGCGACATGGCGCTGCTCGGCCCTAACTGTTATGGCCTGCTCGATTACCTGCACAGCGCTGCGCTGTGGCCGGTAGCCCATGGCGGCAAGGCAGTAGAGAAGGGCGTGGCGGTGCTGACCCAGAGCGGCAATTTTGCCTACAACCTGTCCATGAGCGACCGCTCGCTGCCGGTGGCCTACATGGCTTCGGTGGGCAACCAGGCGCAGATCGGCATTGCCGAACTGATGGACGCGCTGCTCGATGAGCCGCGGGTCACTGCCATCGGCCTGCACCTGGAAGGCCTGAAGAATGTGCCGGGTTTTGCCCGCGCGGCGCACAAGGCGCTGGAGAAGGGCATCCCGATCATCGCCCTGAAAACCGGGGTGTCGCAAATCGGTGCGGAACTGGCGCTGAGCCACACCAGCTCGCTGTCCGGCTCCGATGCGCTGTACGACAGCCTGTTCGAGCGCCTGGGGGTGATCCGCGTCAGCGGCCCGGTGAGCTTTGTCGAAACCCTCAAGGCCGCCGCCTGCGGCCACTTGCCCAAGGGCGGCAGCCTGATCGCCCTGGCTTGCTCCGGTGGCGATGCCGGGCTGATCGCCGACTATGCCGAACGCAACGATCTGAGCCTGCCGAAGCTGGATGACAGCCAGGTCCGCGAGCTGGCTCAGGTGCTGCCAACCTATGCCAACCTGGTCAACCCGCTGGACTTCACCACGGCGATCTGGGGCGACGGCGCCGCGCTTGAGCGCATGCTCGACAGCGCCCTGCGCACCGATGCCGATGCCGCCATGCTGGTGCTCGACTACCCGGCGGAGTTTACCGGCGAGCGCAAGGAGTGCGACCTGCTGCTGGAGCTGTACTGCGCGGCGCTCAAGCGTCACGGCAAGACCGGCTTTGTCACCTCGGCCTTGCCCGAACTGCTGCCGGCCTTCGCCCGCGAGCGCCTGCATGCCCATGGCATTGCCGCGCTGCAGGGCGTCGAGGATGGCCTGGCGGCCTGGGGGCGGATTGCCGCATACCAGGGCCAACGCCAGGCGCTGCTCGACCTGGGCGAGTCAGCGTTGCCGCCGTTGTGCCCGCAGGCGCTGCAAGGCGAGAGCGAGCTGCTTAACGAGTGGCAATCGAAACAAGCCTTGCAGGCGTTTGGCCTGCCGGTACCCAAGGGCGTGTTGAGCACGCCGGAGCAGGCCCTGGCCAATGCGCAGCAAGTCGGCTACCCGCTGGTGCTCAAGGCGGTCAGTGCGCAACTGCCGCACAAGACCGAAGCCGGTGCCGTCGCCCTCAACCTGCGCGACGCCCAGGCCCTGGGCGCGGCGCTGGAGCAGATGCGCGCACGGATCGGCACCTATGCGCCGGGTGTCGCGTTCGATCAGCTGCTGCTCGAGCCCATGGCCAGCGCGCCGCTGGCCGAGCTGATCGTCGGCATCAAGCGCGAGAACGACTTCGGCCTGGCCCTGGTGATCGGTGCCGGCGGGATCCTCGTCGAGCTGCTCAAGGACAGCAAGAGCCTGTTGCTGCCAACCACCGACGGCGCCATCCGCAAGGCCGTGCTCGGCCTGCGCAGCGCGGCCTTGCTCCAGGGTTTTCGTGGCCGCGAGGCGGCTGACCTGGAGGCGCTGGTGGCAGCGATCCGTGCGGTCGCCGACTACGCCTGCGAAAACGCTGCGCAATTGCTGGAACTGGATGTGAACCCATTAATGGTCGGTGCCCAGGGCACCACCGCGGTCGATGCGTTGATTCGCCTCGGCCAGGTGTAAGGAGATGAACATGCACAACAGCTCATTGACCGGTGGCCAGGCCCTGGTGCGCCTGTTGGCCAACTACGGCGTCGATACCGTGTTCGGCATTCCCGGGGTGCACACCCTGGAGTTGTACCGTGGCCTGCCCGGCAGCGGCATCCGCCACGTGCTGACCCGCCATGAACAGGGCGCGGGCTTCATGGCCGACGGTTATGCGCGGGTCAGCGGCAAGCCGGGGGTGTGCTTCGTCATCACCGGCCCCGGCGTTACCAACGCCGCCACCGCCATCGGCCAGGCCTATGCCGACTCGATCCCGATGCTGGTGATTTCCAGCGTCAACCACACCGCCAGCCTGGGCAAAGGCTGGGGCTGCCTGCACGAAACCCAGGACCAGCGCGCCATGACCGCGCCGATCACGGCGTTCTCTGCCGTGGCGTTGAGCGCCGAGGACCTGCCTGGGCTGATCGCCCGTGCCTATGCGGTATTTGACAGCGAACGCCCGCGTCCGGTGCATATCTCGGTGCCGCTGGATGTGCTGGCCGCACCGGTCGCCCGCGACTGGAGCAATGAAGTGGTGCGCCGCCCGGGCCGGGGCGTGCCGGCCAGCAGTGTGCTGGATCAGGCAGCCGGCAAACTGGCAGGCGCCAGACGGCCGATGATCATCGCCGGTGGCGGTGCCCTGGCCGCTGCCCAGGAACTGCAACAACTGAGCACGCGCCTGGCCGCGCCGCTGTTCACCAGCGTTGCCGGTAAGGGTCTGCTGCCACCGGATGCGCCGCTCAATGCCGGTTCGTCCTTGTGCGTGGGGCCGGGCTGGCAACTGATTGCCGAGGCCGACGTGATCCTCGCGGTCGGCACCGAAATGGCCGACACCGACTTCTGGCGCGAGCGGCTGCAGCTCAATGGCGAGTTGCTGCGGGTGGATATCGATCCGCGCAAGTTCAACGATTTCTATCCCTGCGCCGTGGCCCTGCAGGGCGATGCCCGGCAGACCGTCGCCGCCTTGCTCGAGCGTTTGCCGCAAACGTCGCGCGATGCCGGCGCTGCCATGGATGCTGTCGCCAGCCTGCGCCAGGCGGTCAAGGCCAGCCATGGCCCGCTGCAGGCGATTCACCAGGCGATCCTTGACCGGGTCGCGGCCGAGCTGCCGGCCAATGCGTTCATCAGCACCGACATGACCCAGCTGGCCTACACCGGCAACTATGTCTATGCCAGCCGCGCCCCCCGCAGTTGGCTGCACCCGACCGGCTACGGCACCCTCGGTTACGGCTTGCCGGCCGGGATTGGCGGCATGTTCGCCACGGATGATCGCCCAGGCCTGGTGCTGGTCGGCGATGGCGGTTTCCTCTACACCGCCCAGGAACTGGCCACCGCAGTCGAAGAGCTGGAGCGCCCGCTGGTGGTACTGCTGTGGAACAACGATGCCCTGGGGCAGATTCGCGATGACATGCTCGGTTTGGATATCGAGCCGATCGGCGTGCTGCCGCGCAACCCGGACTTCATCGGCCTGGCCCGGGCCTTTGGTTGCAGCGTGGCGCAGCCGCACAGCCTGGATGACCTGCAACGGGAACTGCGCAGCGGCTTTGCCCGCAACGGCGTAACCCTGATCGAGCTCAAGCACGCTTGCGCGCGCTGAGCTTCAACCGCTTTTTTGGGAGACTGCCATGCGCTTTTCCGATCTGACCCAACGTATCGCCGGTGACGGCGCCGCTGCCTGGGACATCCACTACCGCGCCCTGGAACTGCTGGAAAAAGGCGAAGACGTGCTGTTGCTGTCGGTTGGCGACCCGGATTTCGATACCCCGGCGCCGATCGTCCAGGCCGCCATCGACAGCCTGCAGAACGGCCACACTCATTACTCCGACGTACGCGGCAAGCTGGCCCTGCGCCAGGCCATTGCCCGCCGGCATCAGCAACGCAGCGGCCAGCCGACCGCCGCCGATCAGGTGACGGTGCTGGCCGGGGCCCAGTGTGCGCTGTTCTGCGTGGCCCAGTGCGTGCTCAACCCCGGCGACGAAGTGATTGTCGCCGAGCCCATGTACGTCACCTATGAGGCGGTGTTCGGCGCCTGTGGCGCCACGGTGATCCCGGTGCCGGTGCGCCCGGAGCACGGCTTCCGGGTCCAGGCCGAAGATGTCGCCGCGCGCATCACCAGCAAGACCCGCGCCCTGGCCCTGAACAGCCCGCACAACCCCTCCGGCGCCAGCCTGCCGCGCACTACCTGGGAGGCGCTGGCCGAGTTGTGCATTGCCCATGACCTGTGGTTGATCTCCGATGAGGTCTACAGCGAGCTGCTGTACGACGGCGAGCACATCAGCCCCGGCAGCCTGCCGGGCATGGCCGAGCGCACGGCGACCCTCAACAGCCTGTCCAAGTCCCATGCCATGACTGGCTGGCGGGTCGGCTGGGTAGTGGGCTCGCCAGCGCTGGCCACGCACCTGGAGAACCTGGCGCTGTGCATGCTCTACGGCTCGCCGGACTTCATCCAGGACGCGGCAGTGGTCGCCCTGGAGCAACAACTGCCGGAGCTGGCGGCCATGCGTGAAGCGTACCGCCAGCGCCGCGACCTGGTCTGCGCGTGCCTGGCCGACTGCCCGGGCCTGCGTGCGCTCAAGCCCGATGGCGGCATGTTCGTGATGGTCGACATCCGTGAAACCGGCCTCAGCGCCCAGGCGTTCTCTTATCGCCTGCTCGATCACCACGGCGTCTCGGTGCTCGCCGGCGAAGCCTTCGGCCCCAGCGCCGCCGGGCATATCCGCCTGGGCCTGGTGCTCGGCGCCGAACCGCTGCGCGAGGCCTGCCAGCGCATTGCCCGTTGCGCGGCTGAACTGATGGAGGGCAAAGCCCATGCGTGACTACCCGCGGCTGTTTATCGATGGCAGCTGGCAGTTGCCGTCGGGCCAGGGCCTGGCCGAAGTGATCAACCCGGCCACCGAAGCAGTGGCAGGCCGGGTGCCGCTGGGCGACGAGCAAGACGTCAACCGGGCGGTGGCAGCGGCGCGCCACGCCTTTGGCAGCTGGTCGCAAACCCCGTCCAGTGTGCGCGCCGGCTACATTCGCGCCCTGGCCGAACAGCTCAAGGCCCGCGCCGATGAGATGGCGGCCGTCATCACCCGCGAGCTGGGCATGCCGGTGCAGTGGTGCCGGGCGGTGCAGGTCGACGGGCCGATTGTCGGCCTTGAGCAGTACATCGAACTGGCCGGACTGATGGACGAGATACGCGAAGTCGGCAATTCGCTGGTAGTGCGCGAGGCGGTGGGCGTTTGTGCGTTCATCAACCCCTGGAACTACCCCCTGCACCAGTTGATCGGCAAGCTGGCCCCGGCGTTGGCCGCGGGTTGCACGGTGGTGGTCAAGCCGAGCCAGGAAACCCCGCTGCACGCGTTTTTACTGGCCGAAATGATCGAGGCCATTGGCTTGCCGGCCGGGGTGTTCAACCTGGTCAGCGGGCCGGGCTCCAAGGTCGGTGAGGCGCTGGCCCGTCACCCGCAGGTGGACATGGTCTCGTTCACCGGCTCCACCGGTGCTGGCGTGCGCGTGGCCCAGGCCGCGGCGCCGTCGGTCAAGCGCGTGTGCCTGGAACTGGGCGGCAAGTCGCCGCTGCTGATCACCGCCGATGCCGACCTCGACGCCGCGGTGCGCTATGGCGTGCAGGACGTGATGATCAACTCCGGGCAGACCTGCACGGCCCTGACCCGCATGCTGCTGCCCGCCAGCCGCTATGAAGAGGCCCTGGCAATCGCCCTGGATGAAACCCGCCAACTGGTCATGGGCGACCCGCAAGACCCGAACAGCTTCCTCGGCCCCATGTGTTCGGCGGCGCAGCGGCGCACCGTGCTGGACTACATCCGCATTGGCCAGGAGGAGGGCGCACGGCTGCTGTGTGGCGGTGACACCGTGCCAGGCCTTGAGCGCGGTTTCTACGTGGCGCCGACCCTGTTCGCCGACGTCGACAACCGCATGCGGATTGCCCAGGAAGAGATCTTCGGCCCGGTGCTGTGCCTGATTCCCTATGCCGATGAGGCGCAAGGGGTTGCCCTGGCCAACGACTCACCCTTCGGCCTGTCCAGCGCGGTGTGGGCGGCGGACCGCGAGCGGGCCCTGCAACTGGGCCGGCAACTGCGCGCCGGGCAGTGCTTCATCAATGGTGCGGCGTTCAACTACCAGGCGCCGTTTGGCGGCTACAAGACCTCGGGCAATGGTCGCGAGTGGGGCGAGGAGGGTCTGGCCGAGTTCGTCGAGACCAAGGCTATTCAGCTCTGAAGTGGCGGGCAGGTTCAGGCCTGCCCGACGTTGTCCTGCGGTTTGTCGAAGGCCACGAACAACTGGTCGGCGGTGATAGCGCCCAGGTCCAGGCGCATGTTGGCTTCGAGCATGGCGAACAGGCGGGTGAACACCTCGAACACCTTGCAGTGGTCTTCCAGGCCGGAGAACGGGTTGTCGATCTTCTCGGCGATCAGCGAGCTTTCCTGCACCGCGTCGTAGACCTCGCGCAGGGTGATTTCGCTGGCCGGGCGGGCCAGGGTCAGGCCGCCATGGGCGCCGCGCCAGGACTTGAGGATGTTGGCCTTGACCATCAGCGACACCAGGCTGCGCACCCGCGTGGGATGGGTCTTGACCCACTTGGCGATGGTCTCGGTACGCAGTTTTTGCGGCGCGTTGGCGGCCACGAACGAGAGGATGTACGAGGCGGTGATCAGGCGGGTCGACTGGCTCATCTGGCGAAAATCCCTGTAGGAGCGGGCTTGCCCCGCGATCGATGTTACAGACAAAACGCTATCGCGGGGCAAGCCCGCTCCTACAGAGGAAGGGGATTGGCAGCGAACTGATTTTGAGTTTAATGTATTTGTCACGATGACAATTACAAATATTTGCATCGATGCGTGCGAGGTTGGCTGAATCCTTTTCTCTGCAGTTCTACAGGGGCAATGCCATGAGCGATAACAACAACAAGATTACTCAAGCGATGCACGACAGCGGTTTGCCGCGTCGGGATTTTCTCAAGTACAGCGCGACGGTGGCGGCCATTGCCGGTGCGTTCTCGCTCGGCCTGCCGCTGCGCGGTTGGGCCGAGGAGGCCACGCCCAAGGCCGGCGGCGTGCTGCGCATGGGCCTGGCCGGGGGCAGTACCACCGACTCCCGCGACCCGGGCTCGTGGAGCGACACCTTTACCTTTGTCGGCTTCTCGGCGGTGTACAACACCCTGAGCGAAATCAGCGTCGACGGCACGGCGATCCCCGAGCTTGCCGAGCGCTGGGAGTCCAGCCCCGATGCCCGCATCTGGACCTTCACCCTGCGCCAGGGCGTGACCTTCCACAACGGCAAGACCCTCGATGCCGGCGACGTGGTTGCCTCGATCCAGCATCACCTGGGCGACAAATCCACCTCGGCGGCCAAGACCGTGCTTGGCGATGTCGCCAAGGTCCAGGCCCAGGGCAACGATGCGGTGGTGTTCGTACTGCACTCGGGTAACGCCGACTTCGCCTATGTGGTCGCCGATTATCACCTGGTGATCATGCCGGCCAAGGACGGCGGTGCCGACTGGCAGGCCGGGGTTGGCACCGGCGGCTATCGCCTCAAGGGCTTCGAGCCCGGCGTGCGCATGGACCTCGAACGCAGCCCGGATTACTGGAAAGCCGGCCGCGCGCATTTCGCCAGTGCCGAGTTGCTGGCCATCGCCGACGGCGCGGCGCGGGTCAATGCCCTGGTCACCGGCCAGGTCGATGTGATCAACAAGGTCGACCTGAAAACCGTCGCGCTGCTCAAGCGTAATCCCAACCTGGTCATCGAAGAGACCAAGGGCGCCCAGCACTACACCTTCCCGATGCTCACCGACAGCCAGCAGTTCCAGGACAACAACATCCGCCTGGCGCTCAAGCACGCGATCAACCGCGAAACCCTGCTGGCCTCGGTGCTCTACGGCTATGGCCAGATCGGCAACGATCACCCGATCCAGCCCGGCAGCCGCTTCATCAACAGCGCCCTGGCGCAGCGTGGCTATGACCCGGACAAGGCGCGCTTTTACCTGCGCCAGGCCGGGGTCGATTCGCTCAAGGTGCGCCTGCAGGCTTCGGACGCCGCCTACACCGGTGCGGTGGACGCCTCGGTGCTGTTCAAGGAACAGGCGCGCCAGGCCGGCATCGACATCGACGTGGTGCGCGAACCGGCCGATGGTTTTTTCTCCAATGTGTGGATGAAACAGCCATTCACCACCTCGTTCTGGTACAGCAGTCTGACCGCCGACCGCATGTTCAGCATCGGCTACGCCAAGGGCGCGGCCTGGAACGAGACCCACTGGGACAACGCCCGCTTCAACCAGCTGCTCAATGCCGCCCGCGGCGAGATGAACGCGCCGCTGCGCCAGGAGATGTACAACGAAATGCAGGCCCTGTGCCGGGACGAGGGCGGGGCGATCGTGCCGCTGTTCGCCAGCTCCGTGGCCGCGCGCTCCAAGCGTGTGGCCCACGGCGGGCTGACCGCGCCCTACGGCGAACTCGACGGCTTGCGGCTGATCGAGCGCTGGTGGCAGGCGTAAGCCGCACGAGCGGATTGCACCTTTCTTGGTTGAGCCTGTTCGAGGAGCTGTACGGTGAATAGTCTTTGCAAACTGCTGCTCCAGCGCCTGGCCCTGGGCCTGTTGTCGCTGTTCGCGGTGTCGGTGATCATCTTCCTGGCCGTTGGCATGCTCCCGGGCGACGTCGCCCAGGCCATGCTCGGCCAGGCGGCAACTCCCGAGACCGTCGCGGCGTTCCGCGCCCAACTGGGCCTGGACCTGCCGCCGCTGACCCGCTTCGGCCACTGGGCCTGGCAACTGCTGCACGGGGACCTGGGCCTGTCGCTGGCCAACCAGCGGCCGATCGCCGAGCTGATCGGCGCACGCCTGGGCAACACCTTTACCCTGGCCTTGCTGGCGGCGCTGGTGTCGGTACCGGCGGCCTTGCTGCTGGGCATGCTCGCGGCGCTGTACCGCAACAGCTGGTTCGACCGCCTGCTCAACACCAGCGCCCTGAGCGCAGTGTCGTTCCCGGAGTTCTTCGTCGCCTACATCCTGATCCTGGTGTTTGCGGTCAAGCTCAACTGGTTGCCGAGCATCTCCAACCTGGCCCCGGGCGCGTCCTTCGCCGAGGTGCTGGAGCGTTCGCTGCTGCCAGTACTGACCCTGAGCCTGGTGGTGATCGCGCAGATGATGCGCATGACCCGTGCGGCGCTGATCAACCTGCTGGCCAGCCCGTATATCGAGATGGCCCGGCTCAAGGGCATTAGCCAGGCGCGGATCATCTTCCACCACGCCTTGCCCAATGCCCTGGCACCGATCATCAACGTGGTGGCGCTGAACCTGGCCTACCTGGTGGTCGGCGTGGTGGTGGTCGAGGTGGTGTTCGTCTACCCGGGGCTCGGCCAGTTGCTGGTCGACTCGGTGGCCAAGCGCGACATCCCGGTGGTGCAGGCCTGCAGCCTGATCTTCGCGGCCACCTACATCCTGCTCAATACCACGGCCGACGTGCTGTCGATTGCCAGCAACCCACGCCTGATGCATCCGAAGGGGTAAGCCATGAGCCTGATCAAACCGTTGTTGCGGGCCCCCTTGAGCGCCCAGTTCGGCCTGCTGGTGATTGTCCTGTACATCCTGGTGGCGCTGTTTGCGCCGGTGCTGGCGCCGTTTGGCGAGACCGAAGTGGTCGGCGAGGGCTTTGCACCCTGGGGCGGGCAGTTCCTGCTGGGTACCGACAACCTTGGCCGCGACATGTTCAGCCGCCTGGTGTATGGCGCGCGCAACACCCTGGGGATTGCCTTCCTGACCACGCTGCTGGCCTTTGCTGTCGGCGGTTTCTGCGGCCTGGTGGCGGCGATCAGGGGCGGCTGGATCGACCAGGGCCTGTCGCGGCTGGTGGATATCCTCATGGCCATCCCGCAGCTGATCTTCGCTTTGCTGATCCTCAGCGTGGTCGGCACCAACGCCACGTCGCTGGTGCTGGTGATCGCGCTGCTCGACGCCACCCGGGTGTTTCGCCTGTCGCGGGCGGTGGCGATGACCGTGGTGGTCCAGGACTTTGTCGAGGCCGCGCGCCTGCGCGGGGAGGGGCTGTGGTGGCTGGTCAGCCGCGAGGTGCTGCCCAATGCCGCAGCGCCGCTGATTGCCGAGTTCGGCCTGCGCTTTTGCTTTGTCTTTCTGTTCATCAGTGCGCTGTCGTTCCTCGGCCTGGGCATCCAGCCGCCGACTGCCGACTGGGGCAGCATGGTCCGCGACAACGCCGTGCTGATCACCTTCGGCGATATCAGCCCGCTGTTGCCGGCCCTGGCGGTGGCGCTGATCACCGTCAGCGTCAACTTTGTCGTGGACTGGGTGCTGCATAAGTCCAGCGGCCTGAAGGAGTGCTGAGTATGACCATGAGTGAAAAGCCGCTGCTGGAAATCCGCGACCTGCACATCGAAGGCCATTACCAGGACGCCTGGCATCCGCTGATCAAGGGCATCGACCTGACCTTGCAGCGGGGTGAAGTACTGGGCCTGATTGGTGAGTCGGGGGCGGGCAAGTCGACCCTGGGCCTGGCCTCCATGGGCTATGTGCGCGACGGTTGCCGCATCACTGGCGGCTCGGTGCGTTTCGACGGCCAGGAGCTGGTCGGCGCCAAACCTGAAGCCTTGCGCACGCTGCGCGGCCTGCGCATCGCCTATGTCGCACAAAGCGCCGCCGCGTCGTTCAACCCGGCGCACCGGCTGATTGACCAGCATGTCGAGACGGCGGTCAGGAACGGCGGTATCGACCGCGTCCGGGCCGAAGCCGAAGCGGTGGAGCTGTACCGCGTGCTGCGCCTGCCCAACCCCGAACAGATCGGCCAGCGTTACCCCCACCAGGTCTCCGGCGGCCAGTTGCAACGGGTCATGACCGCCATGGCCATGGCCTGCCACCCGGACCTGATCATTTTCGACGAGCCGACCACCGCCCTCGACGTCACCACCCAGATCGAAGTGCTGGCGGCGATTCGCGATGCGGTGAAAACCTACGGCAGCGCCGCCCTGTACATCAGCCACGACCTGGCGGTGGTGGCGCAGATGGCCGACCGCATCATGGTGCTGCGCCACGGCAAGCTGGTCGAAGAGGCCGACACCCGCAGCATGCTTGACGCCCCGCAGCAGGACTACACCAAATCGTTGTGGGCGGTACGCAGTTTTCGCACTGAACCCAAGCCGTGCCCGCAACAGGCGACACCGCTGCTTGAGGTGCGCAAGGCCAGCGCCAGTTACGGCCACCAGCCGGTGCTGCATGAGGTCTCGCTCAAGCTCCATCGCGGCCAGACCCTGGCAGTGATCGGCGAGTCGGGCAGTGGCAAGAGCTCTACCGCACGGTTGATCACCGGCCTGTTGCCGCCGACTGCAGGCCAGGTGCTGTATGACGGTGAAGCCCTGCCGGCCGATTATCGCCAGCGCAGCAAAGAGCAGTTGCGCCGGGTGCAGATGATCTACCAGATCCCCGACACCGCGCTCAATCCGCGCCAGCGGATCGTCGACATCATCGGCCGGCCGCTGAGTTTCTACCTCGGCCTCAAGGGCCAGGCCCTGCGCCAGCGGGTCGCAGAATTGCTGGAAATGATCGAGCTGGACCCGGCGTTGTATATGGAGCGTCAGCCCCGCGAGCTGTCCGGCGGGCAGAAGCAGCGCATCTGCATCGCCCGGGCGCTGGCTGCCGAGCCGCAGTTGATCATCTGCGACGAGGTCACCTCGGCCCTCGACCAACTGGTGGCCGAAGGTGTTTTGAAGCTGCTCAACCGTATCCAGCAGCAACTGGGCGTGGCTTACCTGTTCATCACCCACGACGTGGCCACGGTGCGCGCCATTGCCGACGAGGTGCTGGTGATGCAGCGCGGGCAGGTGGTCGATCACGGCAGCCGTGAGGCGATCTTCACCCCGCCGCACCGCGACTACACCGGCCTGCTGTTCTCCAGCGAGCCGGAAATGGACCCGGACTGGCTCGACCGCCTGCTGGCCAGGCGGGCGCTGACTTCCACTGTGCAAACCGTTTAAGGACTCCCCATGAATGTACTGATCGTTCACGCTCACCCCGAGCCGCAATCCTTCACCGCCGCCTTGCGTGACCAGGCTGTCGAAACCTTTACTGCCCAGGGCCATCAGGTGCAGGTCAGCGACCTGTATGCGATGAACTGGAATCCGGTGGCCAGCGCCGGTGACTTCGTCAGCCGCGAGAACCCGGATTACCTGGTGTATGCCCTGGAGCAGCGCCTGGGGGTCAAGAGCCAGTCGATTGCCGCCGACATTCAGCAGGAGCTGGACAAGCTGCTGTGGGCCGACCTGGTGGTGCTGAATTTCCCGATCTTCTGGTTCTCGGCGCCGGCCATGCTCAAGGGCTGGATCGACCGGGTGCTGGTCTCGGGGGTGTGCTATGGCGGCAAGCGTTTCTATGACCAGGGCGGGTTGGTGGGCAAGCAGGCGCTGGTGACCGTCACCCTCGGCGGGCGTGAGCACATGTTCGGCGAAGGGGCGATTCACGGGCCGCTGGAGGACATGCTGCGGCCGATCTTGCGCGGCACCCTGGCCTACGTCGGCTTCGAGGTGCTGGAGCCGTTCGTGGCCTGGCATGTGCCGTATATCAGCGACGAGGCGCGCAAGGACTTTTTGCGTAGCTACCAGCAGCGCCTGGCGCATTTGTCCGATGAACAGCCGCTGGTGTTTCCGCGCCTGGCGCAGTTTGACGAGGCGTTGTATCCGTTGGCTTGAGGGTGGATGCAGTGGCCTCATCGCCGGCAAGGCCGGCTCCCACAGGGGTAGTGCAGGTCACTCAAACTGTGGGAGCCGGCCTTGCCGGCGATTGGCCGTAAGGTAAATGCTGCGCACCTACCCATTCGGGGTATGGTCGCCATCACCGGCTCCCTCGATAGTAACCCCGTCGGCTCACACCGAGCAGATCCTGGTGACACGACGGAGTGGCTATGCGAAAGACACTGAAGGTGATTTCCAGTCTGTTGCTCGCGCCCCTGGCAACGGCGGCGCTCGCCGCCGGCGGGGAGGCGGCCAACACACTCAGGCTGTACAACTGGACGGATTACATCGGCGAAACGACCCTCGCCGACTTTGAAAAAGCCACCGGCATCAAGGTGATCTACGACACCTTCGACGGCTACGAAACGGTTCAGACCAAACTGCTGACCGGGCGCTCGGGCTACGACCTGGTGGTGCTCAACGCCTCCCTGGTCCCGCCGCTGATCAAGGCCCAGGTGTTCCAGCCGCTGGACAAAAAGCAGCTGCCGAGCTGGAACAACCTCGACCCGCAAGTGCTCAGCGACCTGCAAGGCTACGACCCCGGCCTTGCTTATTCGGCGCCCTACACCTGGGGCAGCTCCGGGGTGACCTACAACGTCGACAAGATCAAGGCGCGCATGCCCGATGCGCCCATCGGTTCGCTGGCCATGCTCTTCGACCCGAAGATTGTCTCGCGTTTTGCCGATTGCGGCGTGACCCTGATGGACGCGCCCAGCGAAGTGATCCCGCTGGCCCTCAAATACCTCGGGCGCGACCCCAACAGCGCCACAGCGGATGACCTCAAGGCCGCCCAGGAACTGCTGCTCGGCGTGCGGCCATACATCAAGAAATTCGACTCGGTCAATTACCTGACCAGCCTGCCCAATGGCGATACCTGCCTGGCCCTGACCTGGTCCGGCGACTACGCCACCGCCCAGGCAAGGGCGCAGGAGGCGAACAAACCCATCAAGCTGGCGTTCTTCATCCCCCAGGAAGGCTCGCTGATCTGGTTCGACAACCTCTACCTGCCCAGTGACGCGCCGCACGCGGCCAATGCCCATCGCTTCATCGAGTTTCTCCTGCAGCCGCAGAACATCGCCCAGGTCACCAACTACATCCACTACGCCAACAGCAATGCCGCCGCCACGCCGCTGGTGCGGGCCGAGATTCGCGACGATCCGGCGATCTACCCGGACGACGCCACCCGCCAGCGCCTGTTCGCGCAGAAAACCCAGAGCGGCAAGGACATGCGCGCCATTACCCGGGTCTGGAGCACGGTCAAGACCGGTAGCTGATTTCTATTTTCCCCTAGCCAAGGACACTGCCATGGCCACGCCAAACAAAGCCTTCGTAGCACCCGCCGCCAATGATGCCCTGGTGGCGGCCGACAAAGCCCACTACCTGCACGGCTACCACGTGTTCGATGAGCATGCCGAGCAAGGCGCGCTGAATATCGTCGAAGGCGAGGGCGCCTACATCTATGACACCGATGGCAACCGCTTCCTCGATGCCGTCGGCGGCATGTGGTGCACCAACATCGGCCTGGGCCGCGAAGAGATGGCCCTGGCCATCGCCGACCAGGTGCGCCAGCTGGCCTATTCCAACCCGTTTTCGGACATGGCCAACAATGTCGCTATCGAACTGTGCGCAAAACTCGCCAGCCTCGCTCCGGGCGATCTCGATCATGTGTTCCTCACCACCGGCGGCTCGACGGCGGTCGATACCGCCTACCGGCTGATCCAGTACTACCAGAACTGCCGCGGCAAGCCGCACAAAAAGCACGTGATCGCCCGCTACAACGCCTATCACGGCTCCACCTGCCTGACCATGTCGATCGGCAACAAGGCCGCCGACCGGGTGCCCGAGTTCGACTACGGTCATGAGTTGATCCACCACGTCTCCAACCCGAACCCGTATCGGGCACCGGATGACATGGACGCGGCGGAGTTTCTGGATTTTCTGGTGGCCGAGTTCGAGGACAAGATCCTCTCCTTGGGCGCCGACAATGTCGCGGCGTTCTTTGCCGAGCCGATCATGGGCTCGGGCGGGGTGATCATTCCGCCCAAGGACTACTTCCTGCGCATGTGGCAGGTATGCCAGACCTACGACATCCTCTTCGTTGCCGACGAGGTGGTGACCTCCTTTGGGCGCCTGGGCAAGTTCTTTGCGTCCGAGGCGCTGTTCGGCGTGCAGCCGGACATCATCACCACTGCCAAGGGCCTGACCTCGGCCTACCTGCCGCTGGGCGCGTGCATCTTCTCCGCGCGCATCTGGAAGGTCATCGCCGAACCGGGCAAGGGCCGCTGCTTTACCCACGGTTTTACCTACAGCGGCCACCCGGTGTGCTGCACCGCGGCGCTGAAGAACATCGAGATCATCGAACGGGAGAACCTGCTGGCCCATGTCGATGAGGTCGGCGGCTACCTGGAGCAGCGCCTGCAGACCCTGGCCGGGCTGCCGCTGGTGGGCGAGGTGCGCTGCATGAAACTGATGGCCTGTGTCGAATTCGTCGCCGACAAGCGCAGCAAGGCGCTGTTTGCCGATGAAGTGAACATCGGCGAGCGCATCCACCGCCGGGCCCAGGCCAAGGGTTTGCTGGTACGGCCGATCATGCACCTGAACGTGATGTCGCCGCCGCTGATCATCACCCGTCAGCAGGTGGACGAAATCGTCGAGACCTTGCGCCAGTGCATTGTCGAAACGGCAGAAGAACTGCGACAGGAAGGGGTGCACGTGGGTGCATGAGCAGCCATCGCTGGCAAAGCCAGCTCCCACAGGTGCGGTGTACACCAACCCACTGTGGGAGCCGGCCTTGCCGGCGATGGGCTGCATCGCAGCCCCCAGGCGGGTTAGACTGCCGGGCATGAGCCGAGCCACCGCCGACACTCCGATCTGCCTGTCTTTCTCTGCCCTGCAGCAATGGCATGCAGCGCTGCAGCACGCCTTTGCCCGCAGCGGCGAGGCCGACGCCCTGGCAAGCCTCGCCGCCGCCCTGAGCCAGCTGGTGGCGGTCGAGTCGATGATGATCAGCCTCGAACGCCAGGGCCAGCCGCCGCAACTGCTCTACCAGCAAGGCATCCCCGAGCGTCACCGCGACGCCATCCTCAACCGCTACTTCACCGCCGGCTACCTGCTCGACCCGTTCTGCCTGGCGGTGGAGAAGGGCCTGGCGCAAGGCTTTTACCACCTGCAGGACATCGCCCCGGACCACTTCTTCGACAGCGACTACTACAAGACCTACTACCTGGGCACTGGCTGCACCGAAGACAGCTACTACATCGTCGATATCGACCACCACAGCAAGATCTCCCTGAGCCTGTTCCAGGGCTGCGGCGGCAGCAGCCTGAGCGTCGAACAACTGCACCTGCTGCAGGCGGTGGAGCCCATGGTGCGTGAACTGATCAGCCGCTTCGCCCAGCACGGCCTTGAGCAGAACAGCGAAGCCACTGGCCAGGGCAGCGTCCAGGCGGCCTTCGACAGCTTTGGCTGCAACGTGCTGACCGAACGCGAGCGTGAAGTGGCGCAGATGATCCTGCGCGGCCACTCGGTGAAATCCACCGCTGGCGAGATGGGCATCTCCCCGGAAACCGTGCGCATGCACCGCAAGAACCTCTACCTTAAACTGGAGATAAACTCCCAGTCCGAGCTGTTTGCGCGCTTTATCGACTGGTTGCGCCAAGGCTGACCCTCGGCCTTGTGGAGGCCCTGATGAACCGCTCTACCGAGCAACACCTGCAGGCCTTGGGCAACGACGGCTTCGTCTTGTTGCCGGGCGTGCTCGACAGTGCCCAGGTCAAGCTGCTGCGTCATGCCATCGACGGGCTCCAGGCGTTTCATTGGGACTACAGCTGCGGCCTGATCGAACACTACAAGTGCGTGTTCAACCGCGACCCGCTGTGGCTGGCGTTCCTCGACCTGCCCGGGGTGATCGAGCTGGCCGAGGCGGCGTTGGGTGATGATTGCCATATCATCGGCCAGACCGCCTGGCGCTGCCATCCGGGCTACCAGGGCATGTCCTTGCACCTGGACTACCTGATGATGGACGTTGCCCCGGCGCTGATGGCCGACCCGGCCTTCGAGCTGCCAATGCAGATCTGCACCGTGCAGTTGTACCTGGATGACATCGACGCCGACCTGTGTCCGACCCGGGTGGTACCGGGCAGCCACAGGGCAGGGCGCGCGCCGCGCAAGAATGAGCAGAGCTGGCAGGGCCGTCCGCCGCAGGCGGTGCTATGCCAGGCCGGCGACGCCCTGGTGTTTCGCAGTGAGCTGTGGCACGCCGGCAGCGACAACCGCAGCGCAGACCGCAGCCGCTACCTGCTGCAGGTGCATTACGGCCGACGCATGGTCGCGCAGAAGTTCTCGCCCTACCTGCACTTTCAGTTCAACCCGGCGGTGCTGGCCGCTGCCACGCCACGCCAGCGCCGCTTGCTGGGCGAACACGCCGAAACCGAGTACGACTGAGCCTCAGCTCGCCCCGCGGATTGCCAGCACGTTGCACAGCCGGTGTTCCAGCACGTGCTCGGTGGTGCTGCCGGTCAGGCGTTCGAGCAGCTTGCGCGGGTGGTTGCCCATCACCAGCACGTCGGCGCGGCTGTGGCTGACGAACTCGGCGATGCTGCGGGTAATCGGCGCCGACAAAAAGTGCTGGCGCTCCACGGGTATTGCGTGACGCTGGGCCAAGTGCTCGAAGGCCTTGTGGATCGACTTGCGTACATCATCACCAAAGCCCGGCATGGTCACGGTCCCTGCGCCGAAGTCGGCGATATGGGTGTGGGCGCTGTCACACACATGCAAAAGGTGCAGCTCGGCGTTGCACTGGCGGGCAAGGTCGGCCGCGGCTTCGATCACGGTTTCGTTGAGATCGTTGTGCGGGTGCTCGGGGTGGGTCGGGTCGACGGCGGCAACGACAATGCGTGGCAGCGGGCAATGCACGTCGGTTACCAGGTGCACCGGGCACGGGCATTCGCGCAGCAGTTGCCAGTCCAGCGGCGCGACCACCAGGCGCTTGAGCAGCGGTTCGTGCTGTACATCCTTGATCAGCAGGTCGGGGTCGATCTCGGCGACCTGGGTCAAGGCTGCTTGAAGCACGTCACGGGCCAGGATCACTTCGGTACTGACGCGAATGCCGTTTTCATGCAGCAAGGTCGCCTCATCGGCCAGCCACTGGCGGTTGTCCAGCATCAGGGTGTCGAGGTGGTGTTCGTCGCCGCTCATCAGGCCGAGGGTATCGATCTCGTCGATAAAGGCGCAGATATGCAAGGCGGCACCCGTGGCGCGGGCCAGGGCGGCGGCACGTTCCAGTGCCGGTGTGTGGCGCAGGTCGCAGCCGACCATCAGGAATAGGCGTTGGTACTGGCTCATGGGGCACCTCCGGTAGCGTTGTGTTGCCAGCCCCCCCGTGCTTGAAGTCTAGTCCATGGTGCTGCCCGAAGTGCCTGGCGGGTCCGGTGCAGGCTCCTCGGCCGGGCTGTCGACGGCCAGCGGCTGCGCCACCCAGCTCATGAACAGCTCGTAGCCCACGGCCAGCACCACCGGGCCGATGAACAGGCCGATGATGCCGTTGGTCAGCATGCCGCCCAGGGCGCCGATCAACACCACCGGCATCGGTACGGCCACGCCGCGACCCAGCAGCATGGGCTTGAGGACGTTGTCGGCGAGCCCGGCAAGCAAGATCCAGATGACAAAGATCACCGTGCTGGCACTGACGCCGTCATGGGCCAGCACGTAGATCGCCACCGGCAGGGTGATCAACAACACCGGCAGCTGGGTGATGCCCAGCAGCAGCACCAGCAGGGCCAGCACCCCGGCAGCAGGAACCCCCATAATGACCAGGGCGACACCCACCAGCAGCATCTGGATGAAGGCGATGCCGACCACACCCTGGGCTACGGCGCGGATGGTAGCGGTGCACAATGCGGCCAGTTGTTCGCCGCGCTGCGGGCCGGCGACGCGGGTGGCAATCGCCACCGCCGCGCGTTGGCCGGTTGCACCCTTGGCCATGATCAGGCCGGCGACGACCAGGGCCACGAGGAACATCAGGATGCCCGAGCCAATCCCGGCCAGTTGTGTCAGCAGGGTCTTGCTCAGGCCTTTGAGGTGCGGCGCGACCTGGGTCGCCGCCCAGCTCAGGTCACTGCTGGCATGGGCCCAAATGCCGTACAGCGGCGCGCCGATCAGTGGCCATTCACGGACGTTGGCCGGTGGCGGCGGGATTTCGATGCGCTGGTCCTCGAAGCCGGTGATGCCTTGTTGCACGGTGTCGGCCACCGAAGCGCCCAGCAGGCTCAGCGGCCCGATCAGGCAGGCCAGGCCGATGATCACCAGGACGACGGCAGCCCAGCGCGGGCGCCCGCCGAGCCAGCCACCGAGGCGCTGACTCAGCGGATAGAGGGTGATCGCCAGGATCACCGCCCACAGCATCAGGTTGAGGAACGGCTTGAAGATGTCGAAGCAGAACAGCACCAGCACGGCGATCAGCCCGGCGCGGATCAGCACGTCGAGCAGTTCCCGGGCAGTGCCCAGGTGAACCGGGCGATTATTGGCCATGAGTGGGCCCTCGGGCAGGCGAGCGGGTTTCAGTGAACGGCCGGGCAACGGCTGGCACCGCCGCGGGCCGCCTGGCTGACCAGTTCGGTGAAACGCTTGAGGTTCTGTTGATGGGCCAGCACCAGTTCGTCGATGCTGGCGCCGGCCGGGCTCTGGATCACGCTGCGGCAGTTCAGCAGCGCGCTGCCGTTGCCGGCACGCAACCGCCAGCGGGCATCGAACAGGGCGTATTGCCCCGGCACCGAGTCAAAGCGCTGCACCTCCACGCGCAAGCCCAGGCGCGGCTGGGCAGTGCTGCTGACGAACTGGTTGACCAGAGCATTGCGCAACTCGTCGGCGAGGCTTGCGCCCCACCATTCGGTCTCGAGGATCGCCAGGCCGCTGTTGCCCTGGCGAATCACCACCTGCGGCCGATCGACCTGGGGCGGCACGCTGACCTGCTCCAGTTGCACATCGACACTGCTGGCCGGCACCGGTTGCTGCGGGATCAGTGTGTGGTAGTGGATCGGATCGCTGCGGCAGGCGGCCAGCAACAAGGCCAGGCTCAACACTGCAAACGGGGAGGCATGCGCCATGGGTGTGCTCCTGCGGTCAATTGCGCGACGAAGGTTTTAGCGAGTCAGCGGGTGCATCCTTGGGCCGGCCACGCAGCAGCGACTCGGGGTTGCGCCCCAGGTAATCGGCCAACTCGCGCAGCGAGCGCGACATGCGCCCCAGCTCGTCGAGGGTCTGGGTCAGCTGCTCACGCTGGGGCGAATCCTCGGCCAGGGTCGAGTTGGCCGACTGCAGGGTCTTGCTGACCTCCTGCAAGGTGCCCTGGACGCCCGGCAAGGTGCGGCTGTTGAACTGCTGCAAACCTTTGCGCAGCTCCACCAGGTTGGCATCGAGGTTGTTGGCGATGCGCTCGATGGGCAGGCGGTTGAGCCGCTCGACCATGACCTGGAACTGCTCCTGCAGTTGCTCCAGGCTACCCGGCACGGTGGGGATGGTAATCGGCCGGGCCGTCGGGTCGAACACCACTTTGGGCGCCTTGGGGTCGAAGTCCAGGGCGATGTACAGCTGCCCGGTGAGCAGGTTGCCACTGCGGGCCTGGGCGCGCAGGCCGTTGTCGACGAAGGAGCCGAGCAACTGCGCGGCGGCCTTTTCGTCGTCGGGGTCGTGGTTCAGTGCCTTGAGCAACTTGGTGTGGGCCCGGCCCAGGCGTTGCGGATAGATGACGATGCCGACATTGACCGGGAAGGTGCGTTTTTCGACGTCGAAGTCGAGGTTCACCGAAACCACCGAGCCGATTTCCACCCCGAGGAATTCCACCGGGGCACCGACCTTGAGGCCGCGCAGGGCCTGGTCGAAGCGCAGGCTCAGGTACTGTGCCTTGCCATGGGGCGGGGCGAGCGCCCGGGCGCGGTCGTCGAACAGCTCGAACTGGCGGTCTTCGGCGGCCACCTGATCGTCGGGGCTGTAGTCCGGGGCGCGAAAGGCGATACCGCCAACGATCACCGACGACAGCGACTCGGTGCGAAAGGCAAAGCCGTTGGCGCCGACTTCGACATCGACACCGCTGGCGTTCCAGAAGCGGGTGTTGTCAGTGACGAAGGCGTCGTTGGGCGAGTTGATGAACACTTCGATACTGACGCCTTTGCCGTTTTCATCCAGGCCGTAGGCGACCACCTGGCCCACCGGGATCTTGCGGTAGTACACCGGCGAACCGACCCCCAGCGAACCGAGATCGCTGGCGTGCAGGAAAAAGCGCTTGCCCGGTTCGCCATAGGTGATCGGCGGTGGCGATTCGAGGCCGATGAAGGCTTTGGCGCGGGTGTTCGATTCGCCGGAGTCGGCGCCGATGAAATCACCGGACAGCAGGGTATCGATACCCGACACGCCGCCGGCGCCGATGCGTGCCCGCACCACCCAGAACTTGGAATCCACCCGGGTGAAATTGTCGGCCTGCTTGACCAGCTTGACCGTGGCGGTGACGCTCTTCTGGTCCTTGCTCAACTCCACGGCGGTGACCTGGCCGATCACCACATTGCGGTACTTGACCGCGGTCTTGTTGGCTTCCAGGCCCTGACCGGTCTTGAAGGTGATCTCGATGGTCGGGCCTTGCTGCATGACGTTGTGCACCACCAGCGACAAGCCCACCAGCACCGCCACCAGCGGCACGATCCACACCAGCGAGATGCTGAAACGGCGGGTCTTGACCCCGGGCTGGCCGGGTTGTGGGCTGTCTTGGCGGGTATCAGTCATCGGCCTGCTCCTTGTCGCGCTGCCAGATCAGTCTAGGGTCGAAACTCATTGCCGCGAGCATGGTCAGCACCACCACCATGCCGAAAAACAGAATGCCCGGGCGCGGTTCGATATCGCCCAGGGCCTGAAACTTGACCAGCGCCGCTACCAGGGCCACCACCAGCACATCGAGCATCGACCAGTAGCCGATCAGCTCGACGAAGCGAAACAGTCGCGCCCGTTGGCTCTGCGCCCAGGTGCTGCGGCGTTGCACGGTGATCAGCAGCAGGGCCAGGGCGACGAACTTGGTCGCCGGTACCGCAATGCTGGCGATGAAGATGATCAGGGCGATGTCCCAGGCGCCATGCTCCCAGAACTCCATGACCCCGCTCATGATGGTGCTGTCGGCGCCGCTGCCGAACAGCGTGGTGTTCATCACCGGCAGCAGGTTGGCGGGGATGTAGAACACCAGCGAGGCGATCAGGTAGGCCCAGGTGCGGGTCAGGGAATCGGGCTTGTGCGCATGCAGGGGTGCGCCGCAGCGTTCGCAGTCGTGCGGCTGGTTGCTGTTGTCGCAGGCCATGCCGCAGGCGTGACAGAGCACCAGGTTGAGCTCGGCGGCGCGCGGTGGGCGGCTCATGGCAGCAGGTCCCAGAGTTCGCGTATATCGCGCCCGGCGATGCGCAGTATCAGCAGGCTCAGCACTGCCAGCGCCACCAGGCCGATGCCCGGCAGCACATCGAGCATGCCGGCCAGCTTGAACACCGCGACCATGGCGCCGAGCAGGCACACTTCGAGCATGCTCCACGGGCGCAGGGTTTCCAGCCAGCGCATGCACAGGCTGAAGCCCGGGGCACGGCCGCCGGCCAGGGCAAAGCCCAGTACCCAGATCAACAGCAGCAGCTGGAACACCGGGGCGATGATGATCGAGATGGCCGCCACCAGGGCAATAAAGGTGATGGGGCCGGTGGCCAGGGCCCGGACCGAGTCCCACAGGGTGGCGCTATTGTGCAAGCCTTTGAGGCTGATGCTCATGATCGGGTAGAAATTGGCGAACACCCAGAGGATCAGCGCGGTGACGCTCAGGGCCAGGCGTTGCTGCACGCTCAGGCCGTTATAGCGCTGCAGCACGGCGCCGCAGCACTGGCACAGGGCTTTCTGGTGTTTGCCGAGGCTGACCTTCTGGTACACGCAATCGCAATGTTCGCAGATGATCAGCTGATGGGTATCCAGCATGGCGCGCGCTCTGGCTGCGGGCGGGGACTAGCTCAATATAGTCGGCGCTGGCGCGGGACTGCGGATTATTTAACCTCTGAGGGAGCGGGCTTGCCGGCGCTTGTAATCCAGGCGCTGCCTGGTGTGCTGGTTGTGTTGGCCTCATCGCGGGGCAAGCCCGCTCCCACAGTAGTGCTGTGTACACCGGACCTGTGGGAGCTGGCCTTGCCGGCGATCGAGCGCGTAGCGGTCGCAATCCAGGCGCCGCCTGATGTGTTGGTTGTGCCGGCCTCATCGCTGGCAAGCCAGCTCCCACAGTAGTGCTGTGTACGCCGGACTTGTGGGAGCCGGACTTGCCGGCGATCGAGCGCG
>NZ_JBGOGX010000061.1:0-19971 GCF_054788455.1 Pseudomonas sp. ZL2
AAGGTGGGTGTAGCAGTGAGGAGGGACAACCCCCCCAACGGGGGGGTGTGGGGGGGGGCTTTTCCCCCCCCCGCGACAGATGCCTACTCTGTTTTCTCTCGCTTGCGCAGTGTCGTCACTGTTTCGCCACCCACCCCCCAGTTGTCGGTGTTCACTTCCTCGATCACCACAAAGGTCGACGCCGGCGGTTTGTTCAGCACCCGCTTGAGCATCGCGGTGGTCTGTTCGATCAACTGCTGTTTCTGCTCGCGGGTGACGCCTTCATCGGTCACGCGAATATGGACATACGGCATGTTCATTTCCTCGCTGTAATTACCAGGTACCCGTCGCCGAACCACCGTCCACGGCAATCACCGTGCCGGTGACAAAAGTCGAGTCCGTCAGGTATAGCACCGCGTCGACCACATCCTCGGGCGAACCGATCTGCCCGGTCGGCGCCAGCGTTTTGAGGGCCTCGCGGGCCTGCGAGTCGTCGCCATGCAATGGGGTATCGATGATCCCCGGGGCCACGGCATTGACCTGCACCTGCGACGGTGCCAGCTCCAGGGCCAGGGCACGCACCGCCTGGTTGATGCCACCCTTGATCAGCACCGGCAGCAGCGCCGGCACCTTGATGTTCGGCTGCAGGGCGATCGACGCGGTGATGTTGACGATATGCCCGGCGCCATTCTTGGCCATGTGCCGTGCTGCGGCCTGGGCCGGGTAGAAGAAGCCCTTGAGGTTGGTGTCGACGATGGCTTCGACCTCGGCCTCGGTGTAGTCGGTCACCGGCTTGGCAATGAAGATCCCGGCGTTGTTGACCAGGATATCGACCTTGCCAAACGCCTCGATGGCCTGGTCGAACAGTTTTCGCGCCGTTTGCGGCTGGGCGATATCGCCTTCGACCAGCAGCAGATTGGCCGGGTTGCCGAGTTTGGCGGCGGCCTCCTGCAGGCGGGCGAGGGTGCGGGCGTTGCCGACGACATTGTCGCCGCGCTCAAGGTAACCCTTGGCGATGGCGAAACCCAGGCCGCTCGAGGCGCCGGTTACGATGACAGTCTTGGCGGTGTGCATGGTCAGTCTCCAGTGGGCCAGGCGGGTCGCCGGGCAAGTGAGGCAGACTTTAATTTGCAATCAGGTCTTGAAAAATGGTGTGTATGGAATTTGAATTGATACTTCATGTAATCAATTGAGCCGCCATGACCCGCCACTTCGATGACCTTCAACTGGGCAGTATCGAGCTGTTCTGCCTGGCCGCCGAAACCAGCAGCTTCACCGGTGCGGCGACCCTGGCCGGGGTGACGCCGGCAGCGGTCAGCCGTTCGGTGGCGCGCCTGGAAGAACGCCTCGGCGTGCGCCTGTTCGTGCGCACCACCCGGCAGATGCGCCTGACCGAAGGCGGGCGCAGTTACTACGCACAATGCCGCCAGGCCCTGAGCCAACTGGTGGAGGCCGAACGTGCGCTCAGCGGTGGCCAGGCCGTGCCGTCCGGGCTGCTACGCATCAGCGTGCCGACACCCTATGCCCACTTTCGCTTGCTGCCCAGGCTGGCCGGGTTCCGCCAGTTGTATCCGCAGGTGCAGATCGACATTCACGCCAGCAACCGCAACATCGACTTTGCCGATGAAGGCTACGACCTGGCCATCCGCGGCCGCGAGCCGGCCGACTCCAGCCTGATCGCCCGGCGCCTGGAAGACGCCGAGCTGGTGATCGTGGCGACGCCGGAGTATCTGCGTGTAGCGGGCACACCGCAGACGCCGCAAGACCTGGCCGCTCACGAGTGCATCCAGTTCGAACTGCCCAGCAGCGGGCGCAAGGTGCCCTGGTCGTTTCTGGTCGGGGGCAAGCGCGAGGAGCTGGAGGTGTCCGGCAACATCACCTGCCTGGAAGATTTCCTGGCCACCGTCACCCTGGTCAAAAGCGGCGCGGGGTTGATGCAGGCGTATCGCTTTACTGTGCAGCAGGAGCTTGACAGCGGCCAGCTGCTGGAAGTGCTGACGCCCTATGGCGGCACTTCACGGCCGTTCATCCTGCTCTACCCTCATGCCCGCCATGTGCCGCTACGGGTTCGGGCCTTCATCGATTTCTTGACCCAGGGTGCGGGTGCCTGAAGCGCTAGCCTTTGGCTTTTTTCAGGCTTTTCATCCGTTGGGTGGCGCGTTGCACGGCAGCCATTTTTTCCGGGCGTTTCATGCGCTTCCATTTGCGGATGTCGTCCTTGCTGCGGCCGCAGCTCAGGCACAGGTCGCCGCTTAGTTGGCACACGGCGATGCAGGGGTTCTCGATGTCCTTGGCCATGTGTCAGCCTCGTTTTTCGACGTCGAACTGCACGTGGGGGGCAAGCGGGCGCAATTCGACGTCGGCATCCTGCAACGCTAAAGCAGTCAGCTCGATCATCCGCTCACCTTGCCCGCTGGCCAGGGCGTGGTCTTTGGCGGCCCGGCTTTCGAATACCCAGATCACCTGCAAACTGGAAGGGAAGCGGGTGTAGTCGACCAGGTGAGTGAGCCAGGCAAAACCGACGATTTCGGCCTTGGCGGTCTCGCAGGCATCGGTCAGGGTAGCGACCAGACGGCGGTCAAGCTGCGCCTGTTCGCGTTTGCTCATTGGCATGGGATGAGGAGCCTCGTGGAAGGGCGGGCAGATCATACGCTATTTGCCCACGCCTACTATGCTTGTGGGCCATCGAATGGCTGATGAAGTATCCGGCAACCACCGGCAAGGTTGGCATCACCGGCTTTTGCTATGGTGATGGCCTGATCGCGGGTCCAGCGCCAACCCTGTGGGAGCGGGCTTGCCCGCGATCGAGCGCGCAGCGCTCGTAATTCAGGCAACACCTGGTGTGCTGGCTGTACCGGCCTCATCGCTGGCAAGCCAGCTCCCACAGGGTCGGTGTGTACAGTTCCATTGTGGGAGCGGGCTTGACCCGCGATCGGGCGCGAAGCGCTCGCAGTTCAGGCGTTACTGAACGTTGTTCAGCTTGACCACATCACCCGACACCCGGGTGGTGTAACCGGTCAGTACCCAGGCCCAGAACCAGTTTTCCTGGACCTGGGTGTTGATCATCGCGTCGCCGCCCTTGGCCTTGATCGCGGCATTTTGTGCACGGACAAAGCGGCTGTTCTGACGCACCGGGATCATGCCCAGTACCAACAGGCCGGTGGCGCTCGCTTCGCTGTGGCCGATCACCGTGTACTGGTCGGCGTTGTAGTGCTGGGTTTTCATCGGGGTGCCGGTGCAACCTGCCAGGGCCAGGACGAACAGGCCGGAGGCGACAACTTTGCTCAGGTTTTTCACTGCATAACTCCATGACAATTGGCCCGGGATCCATCTCTCGAGCGGCGCGTACTGTACCGGATCAGCCAGCATGACGCTCGTCTGCTGGCGCGCGGGCTACAGCTGCGCGGCGTAAAATAATGGGTTGCGACACGCCCCGGGAGAAGCAGCCATGAAAATCGTCGTGATCGGTGGTACCGGCCTGATCGGCACCCAGCTGTGCAACAACCTGCGCGCCAACGGCCACAAGGTGCTCGCCGCCTCGCCCAAGACCGGCGTCGATACCCTCACCGGCGAAGGCCTGGAGCAGGCGTTGCAGGGCACCGATGTGGTGGTGGATGTCGCCAACTCACCGTCTTTCGAAGACGCCGCGGTGCTGGCGTTTTTCCAGACTTCAGGGCGCAACCTGCTGGCCGCTGAACAGAAGGCCGGGGTTCGTCACCATATCGCCCTGTCGGTGGTCGGCACCGAGCGCATGCAGGACAGCGGATACTTCCGCGCCAAGCTGGCCCAGGAGCAACTGATCAGGGCCTCGGGCATGCCCTATACCATCCTGCGCGCCACGCAGTTCTTCGAGTTCATGGGCGCCATTGCCTATTCCGGCGCCGACGGCAACCGCGTGCGCCTCACCGCCGCTGCCCTGCAGCCGGTGGCCTCGTCCGACGTGGCCCTGACATTGGCCAACCTCGCCGAGCAAGCGCCGGCCAACCGTACCCTCGAAGTCGCCGGCCCCGACCGCTTGCCGCTTGCCGATTTCGTGCGCAGCTACCTGCAACACAATCAAGATGCCCGGGAAGTGATTGCCGACCCTGCAGCCACCTATTTCGGCGCGCCGATCGACGACCGTTCACTGACTCCGGATGCCGATGCCATCGTCGGCTCGCTGCACTTTCAGACCTGGCTGAAAACCACCGCCGTGCAACGCTGACCCCGTGCACAGGGACGTGACATGCGCCCCGCGAAAGCCAGGAGCGCATCGCCGGAGTTTTTACCCGCGCCACACCGGCCACAGGTCGCGGTCCAGCGCCCAGTGACCTTGCCCGGCCAGCACGCGCACACCACCGACCCAGCGCTCGGGGGCCTGTTGGTCAAGCCAGTTGGCCTGGCCCGCCAGCACCCGCTCGCCCAAAGGGGTGAGGCTCAAAGGTCGACGCGGCCATTCCAGCTCAGCCTGCGCTTCGATGAGCAGCGGCGTGGGCGAATCGATCAGCGGCCGCAGCAGAGCATGGAACATCATGTCACCCAGATAGGGCAGCGGCTCGCGCTTGCCCATCAGTTCGGCAAATACCCGGCCGAACGGCACCTGGCCGAACTCGCTGATGATCTGCAGCGCCAGGCGTTCGCTGAGCGACAGGCCATCCTCCACGCCCGGCAGTTCCTGCAACTGGCGCAACAGCGCAGCGGCGAGCAAGGGCAGGGCCAGGTCCTGGCGATGGGCCAACTGCGCCCAGGCGTGTGGCGACGGTGCGCTATAAGCAGCCCAGGCCTCGCGCGCCAGTTGCAGCATTGGCGCATCCACTGCCCGGCGCTGCGGCCACAACCAGGCCAGCACATCGGGGGCCAATTGGCCGATGCCGATAAAGCGCTCGACCCCGGGCATGCGGTCGATCTCGATCAGCTCCAAGCGCTGCGGCGGGTTGTGCAAGCCGGCCAGCACGCGGATCAGGAACAGCTGGTCATAGGCATCCGCCTCGCACCAGAGCACCGCGCCGGGGCAGCCGTCGAGCCGGGCCAGGTCGGCGTATTCGTCCTCCATCTTGCGCTGCACCTCAGGATGCTCCAGGCCATAGGCCTGGCTGATGTAGTCGCAGCGCAGGGCGCGGTAAGGCGCTGCCGGCACATCACGCACCGGGCCCATGACCAGGGGGTCGCTGAGCATGTGAAAGGCGCCGGTGAACCCGGCCAGGCGCAAGCCGTGGCTGATGTCGTTGCCGCAGCGCCAATGCTGGGTAGCGGCTTCGTCATCGGCGATGAATTGCGGGTGGCGGGCGGCAAAGTCGATGGCGTCGATATGCGCCTTGAGCTTGGGCCAGCTGGCAAAGCCCAGGTCGCGGGCGATCAGCCACTGGGCATCGGCCAGGCGTGGTGAGGCAGGGCTGAGTTGTGCCAGCTGTGCGGGCGCGGCACCCGAGCGCAGGCGCTGGAGCAGCTCCTTGGCGCGCTTGCGTTGTTGTTCGAGGTTGATGCGCCCGTCATGGGACGGCGACGACAGTCGAGCGGACATACGAACTCCTTGTGCGAGCCTTGTCCGCTGTCAGGCCGGGAGTCGTAGACAAGAATGTGGGGTGTACAGCCTGGGCGCAGCCCTTTCCGCGGACGGGTGGCGTGGATGACGCCGGTTGCGACTATAGGCCCGGCGCCCGGCAAAAGACAATCGTCAGCTCCAGGCTGACGGCCAGCGCTCCTGTAGCAGATCGCTGAACACCTTCAGGCGCGGCGAATGCTGGCGTGACGGTGGATACACCAACGCCAGTTCACGACAGCGGCCGGCGAATGGCTCCAGCACCGGTATCAGGCGCCCGTCGGCCAGGGCCTGGCGGGCGACGAAATCCATCACCTGGACAATGCCGAAACCCTGCAACGCCGCATCGATCAGCGGGTCGCCGACATCGAACAGCATTTGCCCGCTGACCTGCAGATCGACCAGCCGACCGTGCTGCACGAACTGCCAGTCAACCCGGCGCCCGAGGTAGGGGTTATGCACCACCAGGCAGTTGTGCCGGGCCAGGTCTTCGAGGGTTTGCGGCACACCATGGCGGGCAAGGTAGGCGGGGGCGGCGACGGTCACCCAGTGCATCGGTGCCAGGGGCCGGGCCACCAGGCGCACATCGCTCAACGGGCCGATGCGCACGGCGGCGTCGAAGCCTTCTTCGGTCAGATCAACCAGGCGGTCGGTCATGGTCGCGTCCACCACCAGCTCGGGATGGCGCTGGGTCAGCTCACCCAGCAGCGGCAGGATGACGATGCGGCCAAAGGCCGACGGCAGGCTCAGGCGCAGGGTGCCGCTGGGCTCGCAGCGGCGGTCAAGCAGCAGTTGCTCGACCTCCTCGAACCCGGCCAGCAACGGTGCGCAACGCTCGCGCAACAGCAGGCCGTCGGCGGTCAGGCTGACGCTGCGGGTGTTGCGGTGCAGCAGCTTGACCCCCAGTTGTTCTTCCAGGCGGCGAATTGCCCGCGACAGCCCGGACTGGGTCAAGCCGGTGCTGGCGGCCGCAGCGGTGAAGCTGCGCAGCTCGGCGACCTTGAGCAGCAGGGCAACGGTGTTCAGGTCCATGATTAAAGTCATTACTGAAAGGACTTGCAGCGTATTTATCATACCTGGCGCATGAATGACACTGGCGCCTTCTTGCCAAGGATGCCCCGCATGTCGATTCCAATCCCGCGCCACCCCGCATTGATGCTGCTGTTGCTGGCCTGCGCGCAACTGATCATTGCCCTGGACTACACCATCGTCTTCGTCGCCTTGCCGACGATTGGCGAGCAACTGGCCATCGGCCCGCGCCAACTGCAGTGGATCATCAGCGCTTTCGGCGTGGCCTTTGGCGGTTGCCTGCTGCTCGGCGGCCGTGCAGCAGACCTGCTGGGCCGGCGGCGTCTGTATCGGCTCGGCCAGGCCTTGTTCGCCATCGCCTCGCTGGCCGGCGGCCTCACCGACCAGGCTGAAGTGCTGGTTCTGGCGCGGGCGCTGCAAGGGCTGGCGGGCGCCTTGCTGTTCCCCGCCACCCTGGCGCTGATCAACAGCCAGTACGCCGAAGGGGCGCCGCGTACCCGCGCCCTGGCCATCTGGAGCGCCGCCTCGGCAGCAGGCCTGGCCCTCGGTGCCTTGCTCGGTGGGGTCCTCACCCAGTGGCTAGGCTGGCAGGCGGTGTTCCTGGTCAACGTACCGCTGGCGGGCGCCTGTGCCTGGGCCGCCGGGTACTGGATTCCAGCCGATCCAGCACCGGCGCAAGGCCGCTCGTTCGACCTGGCCGGCGCCCTCACCATCACCCTGGGTGGCAGCCTGCTGGTGCTGGCGCTGATCGAAGGGCCGAGCTGGGGCTGGCAACGGCCACTGTTCTGGACGGTGCTGGCGGCTGCACTCATCTGCCTGGCGGTGTTCGTGGTGATCGAAACCCGCAGCCGCGATCCCTTGATGCCGCTGCGCCTGTTGCGCACCCCGGGCTTGCGCGCGGCCATGGGTTTGACCGCAGTGTTCATGGCCAGCTTCAGCGTGCAGTACTACTTCCTGGCCCTGTACTTCCAGCAGATCTACGGCTACAGCGTGCTTGCCAGTGGCCTGGCGTTTTTGCCGGCGACGCTGGTGTGCACCCTGGGCATCGGCATAGCCGAACGGGCGCTGGCCCGCCTGGGTTTGCGCAGCACCTTGATCATCGGCTTGCTGGCCGGTGGCGTGGGTATTCTCTGGCTTGGCTGGATGTTGCCCGGCGATGGCGCTTTCGTTCGCCTGTTGACGCCGATTGCCTTGCTCAGCATCGGCCAGGGCATGACCTGGACCGCCATGTGGGTGTGCGCCGGGCAGGGCGTTGCAGCAGGCGAACAAGGCGTGGCTTCGGGCATGGCCTCCACCGTCCAGCAGATCGGTGGGGCATTGGGCCTGGCGCTGCTGGTGGGGCTGGCCAACCAGGGCCTCGATGGCTTGAGCGGGGCCGCCTGGCAGCAAGGGTATGCG
Organism: Pseudomonas sp. ZL2; assembly: GCF_054788455.1. Lineage (NCBI taxonomy): Bacteria > Pseudomonadati > Pseudomonadota > Gammaproteobacteria > Pseudomonadales > Pseudomonadaceae > Pseudomonas > Pseudomonas sp. ZL2. Next base: position 7,925 of record NZ_JBGOGX010000061.1, read on the forward strand.
CTGGGCCTGCAGCGGGCAGTACTGGTCAGCGGCGGGATCGCCCTGTTCGGCGTGCTGATTGCCCTGGCGCTGCCCGGCAAGCTGCGAGGCACCTCGGTAGTGGCTGAAACTACCGCTGGTTCGCCTCCCTGAACACACGGCACACTGGCGTTCCGACACTGCCTCACGGAACGAGCCGATGACCTTGCACATTCGCCCCGCCACGCCTGCCGACGCCACTGCCATCAGCGCGGTGATCATCCAGTCCTTGCAGCAAAGCAACGCCGCCGACTACTCGGCGGCGCTGATTGCCCAGGTCGAGCAGAGCTTTACTCCGGAACGGATATTGGCCTTGCTCGAGCAACGCCAGGTGCTGGTGGCGGTGCTCGACCAACAGGTGGTCGCCACCGCCAGCCTGCAAGGCAATGTGGTGCGCAGCGTGTTTGTGGTGCCAGGGTTGCAAGGCACCGGCGTTGGCCGTGCCCTGATGCAGGCGATTGAAGATCTGGCCCGGCAAACGGGGCAGGCGCTGTTGCGAGTGCCGTCATCGATTACCGCAGAGGCGTTCTATGCCCGGTTGGGCTATGCCAAGGTCCGCGAGGTGATGGAGGGGGAGGAGCGGATCATTGTCATGGAACGCGTTTTCTAGGCTGCTGAATGTATGGCGCAATAGTGGTATTCGCAGCCGTTTGCACCCCTGGTGCAGCACTTCTGGCCCGTCAGTTTTGCCACAGCCCGATCGCCAGAGACATGAGCGCAAAAGCGTGAAGGGCAGTGCGCTCAACGACGCGCAGCGGCAATCTGCCTGAGGTTTGCACAGATACATTTGTGGGAGCTGGCTTGCCAGCGATGAGGCCAGTGCAGTCAGCACATGAAGTGTTGTCTGGATTACGACCGCTGCGCGCTCGATCGCGGGCAAGACCCGCTCCCACAGGATTGGCGCAGTACCTGTAGGAGCGGGCTTGCCCCGCGATGAGGCCATCCCGGACGGCATAGCACTTGACAGCCCACCCCCATCTCGTTTCCAATCCGCACCCTCAGATCCACCCCTCATTATTTAGGTGAAGCCAGTGCCCCACGCCAACCAACACGCCTGATGCCGACGACGGACGTTTAAGCCTGTTGGTGCCTGCCTGCGCACGCACTTTCACCTGCCCGCTGTCGTCGGTTTTCCCCCTTTTGGAGAAGACCCATGACACTCGATATCCGCGAGCTCGCGCAGCTCGACCTGTACAAGTACCCGCGCACCCCGCACTTGCAAAGTTCTCGCCTGCAAGCCGGCGATAGCGACCATGATCAGTTGCCCTACAGCCGTCTGAACGGTCAGTACCTGGTGGTCGAGGAAAAGCTCGACGGCGCCAATGCCGCGATCAGTTTTTCCGCCGCCGGCGAGCTGCTGTTGCAGTCGCGTGGCCATTACCTGGCCGGTGGCAGCCGCGAGCGTCAGTTCAGCCAGTTCAAGCAATGGGCGGCCTGTCACGAAGACTGGCTGCTCGAGCACCTGGAAGACCGCTACGTGCTGTTTGGCGAGGTGATGAGCAAGCGCCACAGCGTGTTCTACGACCAGTTGCCGCACCTGTTCTTCGAGTTCGATATCTGGGACCGCGCGGAGCAGGTGTTCCTCTCTACGGCGCGGCGCCAGCAGTTGCTCGCGGGTGGTCCGGTGCTGTCGGTGCCGGTGCTGTTCGAAGGCATCGCACCGCCACGGCTGAAGGACCTGCTGGCCCTGGTCGGCCATTCGCAGGCCAAGTCCCGGCGCTGGAAGGACGCCTTCGCCGAAGTCATCGCCCGTCAGCAACTGGACTTTGCCAAGGCCTGGAACCAGGGCGACCGCTCCGACCTGATGGAGGGCCTGTACCTGAAAATCGAAACCGCCGAGTACACCACCGGGCGGATCAAATGGGTGCGCCACGACTTCGTCCAGGCCATCCTCGAAGCTGATGAACACCACCTGCGCCAGCCGTACATCCCCAACCTGCTGGCCGCCGGTGTCGACCTGTATGCGCCCGAGCCCCAGGTCACCTGGGCCAGCCTGCAGGCCGCCGAACAAGGAGTTGAATGATATGGACATGAACACATTGCAAGGGCTGATGCCCAGCCCCGGCCGCGCGGTCGACTACCCGGCGCTGCTGGAGGCGATTCCGTCGCTGCGCGCCTTGGCGGCAACCCCCCAGGACCCGGTCTTCCACCAGGAAGGCGACGTCTGGACCCACACCATGATGGTGGTCGATGCCTTGCTCGCCGACCCGGTATACCAACGCGCCAACCCCGAGCAGCAGTTCGTGCTGTTCTACGCCGCAGTCCTGCACGACATCGCCAAGCCGTCGTGCACGGTGATCGATGAAATCACCGGCAAGATCGGCCAGCCCGGGCACTCACGCCGGGGAGCAGTGGATGCGCGAATCCTGCTGTGGCAGGCCGGTGTGCCGTTTGAGCTGCGCGAAACCATCTGCCGGATCATCAACGTGCACCAGTTGCCGTTCTTTGCCCTGGCCGGGGACAAGAGCGGGCGTTCGGCCGAGCAGATTCTCCATCGCCTGTCGTGGGAGGTGCCGGTGTGGATGCTCTGCGCAGTGGCCAGCGCCGACATGCAGGGCCGCGGCTTTGCCGGCAAGCAGGGGGTACTCGACGACATCGAAGTGTTCCGCCTGCTGGCCGAGGACGAGGGCTGCCTGGATCAACCCAAGGCCTTTGCCGACGACTACACCCGGCGCAGTTACTTTCGCGGGGCCTCGGTGCTGCCGCAGTACAGCCTGTACCGCGAAGTGCGGGGCTCGCAGGTGATCGTGCTGGCGGGGCTGCCGGCCAGCGGCAAGGACACCTGGGTCAACGAGCATGCGCCCAAGCTTGCCGTGGTGTCGTTCGACGATGCCCGCCAGGAGCTGGGCCTGAGCCACGGTGACAAGGGGCCGGTGGCGCAGTACGCGATCGACAAGGCCAAGGCCTTGCTGCGCCGCCGCGAACCTTTCGTGTGGAACAGCACGCACCTGTCGCAGCAGATGCGCAAGAAGACCCTCGACCTGCTCTACAGCTATGACGCCGACGTGCAGCTGGTGTACCTGGAACAAAGCGAGCGCGAGCTGATGCGCCGCAATGCCCGCCGGGACACCACGCTGCGCAACAAGGACATCGAACGCATGTATTTTCGCTGGGAAGTGCCGACGCCGGTGGAGGCGGATCGGGTCGAGTATCAGGTGTGAGGCAGCGGGCATCACTGCCCGCTGACGGTTCGGACTCAGGTGTTGTCCTTGATGGTCTTGCTGCTGCCGTTGCTCTTCACCGAAGCGATGCCCGCGTCGCGCGACTGCGTCGATGCGTACATCTGGCTAGTGCCGATGACCTGGTGATTGGCGGCCTTGAGGTTGAAGTGGAACTTGCCATTGCTGGCCTCTTTTTTCTCGTAGCGCTCGTCCACGCCACTGTTGGCCTGGACCGAGGCGATGCCGCTTTCGGCTGAGCCTTTGGCCTTGTACAACTCGCTGGTAAGAATGATTTCGCCATTACCCGCCTTGAGGACAAAGCGGTACTGACCGTCACTGCTGGTGTTCAACTCGAACCAACCTGCCATGGGAACTCCTTATTTCGCAGATAAGCCTGGGTAGGCTGCGGGCGTACTTGTCCGCAGTGACGACTCAGTATGGTGGGCTTTGTGCGCTTGTCCAACGGCGCTAAGATCAACGCCGCGCTGCCGCCGCTGTTGCAGGCCTTCAAGGCATACCGGTAACCCGCTTCAGGTACTGGACTCTGGCTTGCGTCTGCTTCAGCAGGCAATGGGTATGGATCGTGGCGAAGCCACTGCCGCCAACGGACTCGTAGGTCTCGAATTCACAGCTGGCATCGCGAAAGGCAATCCAGGCGCGCTGGGCTTTTTTCAGCGCCAGGTCCTGGGTGGGTTGTCCGGGCGCCGAACCCTCCGCCTTGAAGCGTGCGACCAAGGCCTGATAGAGCTCATTCAATTGCTGATCGGATTTTTTCAACGACTGCTGCATGCATTCAAGCATCTGCGTTTCGGTGTTGGCGCCAGGGCACAGGTTGCTTGCCTGAACCGTGCTAGTCAGCGCCATGAATGCGCCGATGCAGGGGTAGATCAAACGATACATGGGGCGTCCTTGCTTTGATGTTTTACGGGGCACTGGTGTTGCGGCCATGAATCGCCAATCACCAGCCAGCAGGCCTTGGACTGCACATGCACATGTTTTTGTCGGGTGGGTTCGAAAGGTGTGTCCAGGGTGCCCAGCGCAACACTGATCCAGTCTGGATAATCGCCACTGGCATTGGCCCAGAACAAACTCGTCCCGCAGGCTGAACAAAAGCTGCGGCTGACGGTTGGCGATGACTTGAACACCCGCAATAGACGTTGCGGATCGCTGCAGCTCAAGGCCGAAGCAGGCACACTGCCATAGGTGGCAAAGGCTGCGCCATGGGCCTTGCGGCACTGGCTGCAATGGCAATGGGTGACGGCCTTGATCTGGGTGTCGATATGATAGCTGACGGCGCCGCACAGGCAGCTGCCGTGATAATCAATGGTCGTCAGCGCAGATTTGTCGTTGTTCATCCTTGGAGCCCGGTAGAATCTCGCCCGCGATCATAAACCAAGGACAGGAACACCACGATGCGTGAGCGAAAATCAGCCCGGCTTTTGGTCATCAGCCCCTCCCGAAGCGTATTGCTGTTTCGCTTCGTCCATCGCAACGGAGCGCTGGCCGGCGACGATTACTGGGCAACACCGGGGGGCGGCGTGGAGGAGGGGGAAACCTTCGAGCAAGCCGCGATTCGTGAGCTACGCGAAGAAACCGGCATCCAGGTCGACGCCGTGGGCGCACCCTTGAACGAGCGCCGCTTCGCCATGCAGTTGCCCAGCGGCGAGTGGGTCACGTCGGTCGAGCAGTACTACCTGATCCAGGCGCAGGACCAGCAACTGTGCCGCCAGGGATGGACGCCTTCGGAGGTCGAGGTAATGGCCGATCATCGCTGGTGGTCGGCCGAGGAACTGCGGCAAACCACCGACACGGTGTGGCCGGAGCGGTTGATTGAAACCCTCGAATCAGCCGGCGTGTTCAGCGCCGCGCCAGCGCATGGCTGACGCATTGCTCGTAGTAGGTCTGCTTGATGGCCGCAGGCTTGAGGCGTGACTGGCTGTTGTAGGTCTGTTCGGTGATGCCCATGGCGGTCATGCGCATCCACGGCTTGCTGAATTTACGCACTTGCAGGCGTTTGCGCGCGGCGTACAGGGTCACCCCGGAGAGCTTCGACTGCTGGGCGCCGGCGGCAATGTCCGAACCCCAACTGCACATGTAGCGGTCATTGTTGCCCAGGGCCTTGGCCTGGGCGCCGAGCGGGAGTGCGACAAGAAAAAACGCTGCCAGGGTCAATCCATAAGCCCGCATAGCACCTACCTACCTAACTCGCTGAAAAGAAAGCGAGTTTGCCTACGAAGCGGGTAGCAGGGGGCCAGCAATTTGCCTTATTTGCGCCTGAATTTCACAGCAGTTGTGTTTGTGATTTGCGGCCCAGCAACAGGCCTTCTGCGGCAACGGCGAAGGTGTTTCCCTGCAGCCAGAAGGCGTCGTGCACCTGGCTCATGAGGTAGCAGGCGCCCCGGCTGTCGACAAACAGCGCGCCATGGCCGTGGTGCACATCGCCGATGCACACCAGGGTGGTATTCAGTTTGTGTTGCATCGCCACGATGACTTTTTCGTCGTGCAGGCCGGGCTTGGGCCTGAACTCGATGTCGCCGGCGGCGCATTCTTCACCGGCGCCGCAGTGGCCGACGCACAGGCCATTGAACGCCCTGAGCAAGTCGTTGGCGGGGTGGCCTTTGGGCCCGATGTCCGCCTCTGGGGCAGTCACTTGGGCAGGCCAGCCGGCGGCAATGAACAGCGGGCGGATGGTTTCAGGTAGGTCTATGGGCATGTCTGCTCTCTGGTCGAATCCGTGCGAAGGGCTACATTAACACGGCAGTCGTCATTGATCCTTGAGGAGGGCGAGCCATGAGCAATGAGACTTTACCCGCTGCAGCCCACATCGCTGGCAAGCCAGCTCCCACAGGGTCGATGTACACAGGTTCATTGTGGGAGCTGGCTTGCCAGCGATCCAGCGCGCAGCGCTGGCAACATCAGGCTTGACCTCTACTTAGGTCGAGGTTTGATACTCGCCGCTCCCACCATTCGGAGCAGCACCATGACCGCAGCTTTCCACCTGTCCAACCCCGAAGGCCTCTACGACCCCAGTGCCAATGCCTACTCCCATGTCGCCGAGGTCGCCGCCAATGCCCGGCTGCTGTACATCGCCGGGCAGGGCGGGGAAGACCTCGAGGGCCGGCTGTCGAGCGATTTTGCCGAACAGGCGCGCCAGGCCCTGGCCAACCTGCAGATCGCCCTGGCGTCAAAAGGCGCAACCCTGGCCGATGTGTTCAAGCTGACCCTGCTGATCGTCGATCACGACGAAAGCAAGTTGCGCCTGTGGGGCGCCGAAGCCCAGCGCGCCTGGGGCGCCAACATGACCCCGACCTGCACGCTGATCCCGGTGCCGCGCCTGGCCCTGGATGGCATGCAGATCGAAATCGACGCGGTCGCCGCGCTGCCGGCCAGGTAACGCGTTTTAGCGATGGCATTGGCCCCGGCTTTTGTAAACAATAGCGCCCGCAAAACGCGCTGTTCGTTCACTTATCGAGATACCAATGCCGTCGATTTTTCCGCTGTATGAGGTCCTGTCATGAGTGACCTCACTGTCGAGCTCTTGCAAACCGGCCCCGAGCAGGCCGAGCTGATTCGCAACCTCTACCAGTTCTACGCCTACGAGTCTTCGGACTGGGAACAGGAAGACGTCGAGGTCGACGGCCGTTTCTACGTGCACGACGAGCACCTGCAACGCTACTGGCAAGAGCCGCAATGGAGCGCCAACCTGATCCTGGTCGACGGCTACATCGCCGGCTTTTTGCTGATCGAACGCAGCGAGCTGCCCGGGCTCGATGCCCTGGAGCTGGCCGACCTGTTCATCCTCAAGCGCTACCGGCGCAAGGGTATCGGCAGCGCCCTGGCCAGCCAGGTGCTGGCGAGCGGGCAGAACCAGTGGCTGGTGCGCTATTACGACCAGGACGAAACCGCTCACGCCTTCTGGCGCACGGTGCTCGACAACCTGCCGCGCCCGGTGCGTTCGATCGAACTGGACGACGAGCCGGAGTTGGTTAACTTCCTGGTGACGCGGGCGTTGCACTGAGCTGGCACGAACGTTTCATGGCGAGATCAGACACAGCGAACGGCGCGCTCAGGCAAATCCGCCGTCAAGCAGCACAGGTAAGGTGACGCCAGCAGTCAATGCCATGCGTTCCGATCACAAGAGAATAAATATAATGATCAGCCTGGGCTCCAAGGATTCGAGCGGTCAGTTGGCGCAGGGTTTCAAGCCACGCCATGTCACCATGCTTTCCATCGCCGGCATCATTGGCGCCGGCCTGTTCGTCGGCTCCGGGCATGCAATTGCCGCCGCCGGGCCCGCGGCAATCCTGGCCTATGTGCTGTCGGGCCTGCTGGTGATCCTGGTGATGCGCATGCTCGGCGAGATGGCCGTGGCCAACCCCGACACCGGTTCGTTTTCGACCTACGCCGACCAGGCCATCGGGCCCTGGGCCGGTTTTACCATCGGCTGGATGTACTGGTGGTTCTGGGTGCTGGTGATCCCCATCGAAGCCCTGGCCGCCGGGCATGTGCTGAACACCTGGATGCCCATGGTCGATGCCTGGCTGTTTGCCCTGTTGTCGATCATCGCCCTGGCTGCGACCAACCTGTTCAGCGTGTCCAAGTACGGTGAGTTCGAGTTCTGGTTCGCCATGTTCAAGGTCGTGGCAATCATCGCCTTCATCTCCCTTGGCGCTGCGGTGCTGATGGGCTGGGTGCCGGAACGCGAGGTCAGCGGCCTGGGCCATTTGCTCGAAACCCATGGTGGCTTTGCGCCCAACGGCGTGTCGGCGGTGGTCGGTGCCTTCATTACCGTGATGTTCAGCTTTATCGGCACCGAGGCGGTGACCATTGCCGCCGCCGAATCCCAGAGCCCGGCGAAGAACATCGCCAGGGCCACCCGCTCGGTAATCTGGCGCATCGGCGTGTTCTACCTGCTGTCGATTGCCGTGATCATTTCCATCGTGCCCTGGAACGACCCGCAGCTGGCCTCGGTGGGCTCTTACCAGCGGGCCCTGGAACTGATGAACATTCCCCACGCCAAGCTGATGATGGATGTGGTGGTGCTGGTAGCGGTGGCCAGCTGCATGAACTCCTCGATCTACATTGCCTCGCGCATGCTGTTTTCCCTCGGCAAGCGCGGTGAGGCGCCCCGGCAGGTCAAGCTGACCTCGGCGGTCGGCGTGCCGCGCGCCGCAGTCATCGCCAGCACCGTGCTGGGCGCGGTGATCACCGTGGTCAGCTACTTTGCCCCGGCCGGCCTGTTCCAGTTCCTGCTCGCCAGCTCCGGTGCCATTGCCTTGCTGGTGTACCTGGTGATTGCCGTGTCGCAGTTGCGCATGCGCCGGATGCTGCTCAAGCAGAAGGTCGAGCTGACCTTTCGCATGTGGCTGTTCCCCTGGCTGACCTACCTGGTCATCGCCTTCATCAGCGCCGCCCTTGGGGTCATGCTGGTGACCCCGGAGCACCGCGCCGAGGTCACCACCACCATCGGCCTGGCGCTGGTGATTTCCTTCATTGGCATCATCACCACCCGCCAGCATGGCCAGCCGGCCAAGGTGCCGTCGGTGGGCTGATGCGTTTATCGCGGCGCACGGCGAGGCGACGCACCGCCGCTCCCACGGCTGCGCGGCGGGATATCCAGGGTTGCCAGTGGATTGGTAAGCCGCTGTGGTGTTTCGCCGGTCAACTGGCACAGCAGCCCGATCAGCGCATCGCCATCCACCGTTCCCCGGTCTCGCAGCAGTTCGGCGACCGTGCGCAACGCAGGCCAGTAGTGGCGCACCAGGTTGTGGCAGCGCATCAGTGCAATCGACTCGGCATCAAGCACTTGGCGCGGAGGGAGCAGGGCGATCAGCTCGCAGGCCCGGCGCCGGTCACCGGCACCGCTGGTGGTGAGAAAGCGATTATCCGGACCGTGCCGGTAAACCGCTTCGGCCACGGGGCCGGCGAAGCAGTTGAGCAGATCGCGTTCGATCAGCTCGATCATCGACGGCAGGTACTCGGCGATGCCCGGCGGCTCGAAGGCGGGCAGAGGCACCAGGTAGTCCGCTTCGACCAGGCCCTTGACCGGCTGCAGGTTGCCGCGCAAATCGACCATCGGCCCGATCAGCGCTTCGGCCCGGGTGCGCACCGTCACCCGCCTGATCGCCAGGCCGTTCCACCAGAAGGCCAGGGCATGGCCGGCTTCGTGGAAGGCGGTGCGACGCGGACGGCTGTGCATGATCTGAACCTCAGGGGGAGGCGGCTACACCTACGATCTGCTCCATCCCTGGGGTTGGTATAAGAGATTATGGCTATCAGCGGGTAATACTGCGTCTATTTGCTGACTACCGGGGCCGGGACTAGCCTTTATGATGCGCTGGCATGTGCCGGCCGGACCTGATGTGGAGATAACTAAAACGCTGGACTCAAAGGTAGCTCACCCATGTCTACTGAATCGAAATGCCCGTTCAGTCATGCCGCTGGCGGTGGTACGACGAACCGCGACTGGTGGCCGAACCAACTGAACCTGAAGATCCTGCACCAGCACTCGCCGCAGTCCGATCCCCAAGGCGATGGCTTCAACTATGCCGAAGCATTCAACAGCCTGAACTTTCAAGCCCTCAAGCAAGACCTGCAAGCGCTGATGACCGATTCCCAGGATTGGTGGCCGGCGGATTTCGGCCATTACGGGCCGCTGTTCATCCGCATGGCCTGGCACAGCGCCGGCACTTACCGCACCGGTGATGGGCGGGGTGGCGCAGGTTCCGGTCAACAACGTTTCGCCCCGCTCAACAGCTGGCCCGACAACGTCAGCCTGGACAAGGCCCGGCGGCTGCTGTGGCCAATCAAGCAGAAGTATGGCCGGAGCATTTCCTGGGCCGACCTGATCGTGCTCACCGGCAACGTGGCGCTGGAATCCATGGGCTTCAAGACCTTCGGCTTTTCCGGCGGTCGCCCGGATGTCTGGGAACCGGATGAAGACGTGTACTGGGGCTCGGAAAACAAGTGGCTGGGTGGCGATACCCGTTACGGCAAGGGCCCTCAGCCGATGCAGGAGCCTGGCGAAGGCACCCTGGTGGCCGAGCCCGAGCAGCATGGCAACGAAGAAAGCCGCACCGACCAGGGGCGCAACCTGGAAACCCCGCTGGCCGCGGTGCAAATGGGCCTGATCTACGTGAACCCGGAAGGCCCGGAAGGCAACCCCGACCCGGTCGCCGCCGCCAAGGACATCCGCGAAACTTTTGCGCGCATGGCCATGAACGATGAAGAAACCGTGGCGCTGATCGCTGGCGGCCATGCCTTCGGCAAAACCCATGGCGCCGGCCCCGCCGACAACGTTGGCCCCGAGCCTGAAGCCGCCGGCCTGGAGGAGCAGGGCCTGGGCTGGCGCAACAGCTTCGGTAGCGGCAAGGGCGCCGACACCATCACCAGCGGCCTGGAAGTGACCTGGACCACCACGCCGACCCGCTGGAGCAACAATTACCTCGAAAACCTCTTCGGCTTCGAATGGGAACTGACCAAGAGCCCGGCCGGGGCCAATCAGTGGACGCCGAAAAACGGCGCCGGCGCCGGGATCATTCCCGATGCCCACGACCCGGCCAAACGCCGCAACCCGACCATGCTCACCACTGACCTGTCGCTGCGCTTCGACCCGATCTACGAGAAGATCTCCCGGCGCTTCCTGGAAAACCCCGAGCAATTGAGCGACGCCTTCGCCCGTGCCTGGTTCAAGCTGATCCACCGCGACATGGGGCCGCTGTCGCGCTACCTGGGCCCGGAAATGCCCAGCGAAGAACTGCTCTGGCAAGACCCGATCCCGGAGGTCAATCACCCCCTGGTCGACGACAGCGACGTTACCGCACTGAAGGCCAAGCTACTGGCCTCGGGGCTGTCGGTGGCCGATCTGGTGTCTACCACCTGGGCGGCGGCGTCGACCTTCCGCGGCTCCGACAAGCGCGGTGGCGCCAACGGTGGGCGCCTGCGCCTGGCGCCGCAGAAGTTCTGGCAAGCCAACCAGCCCGAGCAACTGGCCAAGGTGCTGAGCACCCTGGAAGGCATCCAGAACGACTTCAACGGTGCCCAGGGCGGTGGCAAGAAAATCTCCCTGGCCGACCTGATCGTGCTGGCGGGCAGTGCGGCGGTTGAACAGGCCGCGAAAAACGCCGGGGTCAACATTGCCGTGCCGTTTACCCCTGGGCGAATGGATGCCTCCCAGGAGCAGACCGACGTCGAGTCGTTCGGCTTCCTGGAGCCGGTTGCCGATGGTTTCCGTAACTACCTGAAGAACAGCTATCGGGTACCAGCCGAGGCCCTGTTGATCGACAAGGCGCAACTGCTGACCCTGAGCGCCCCGGAAATGACCGTGCTGGTGGGCGGCCTGCGGGTGCTGGGGGCCAATGGCGGGCAGAGCAAGCACGGCGTCTTCACCCAACAGCCGGGCACGTTGAGCAACGACTTCTTCGTCAACTTGCTGGACATGGGCGTGGAGTGGAAACCGGTATCGGCGGCCAACGAGGCGTTCGAAGGGCGTGATCGCAAGACCGGTGTGGTGAAGTGGACCGGCACCCGGGTTGACCTGGTGTTTGGCTCCAACTCGCAGCTGCGGGCGCTGTCGGAGTTCTATGCCAGCGCCGACGCCAAGGAGCAGTTCGTCACGGATTTCGTTGCTGCGTGGACGAAAGTGATGAACCTGGATCGGTTTGACCTCAAGTGAGTTGAGGCGGGGAGGGGCACCGCTCCCACAGGTATAGCGCCGAACCTGTGGGAGCTGGCCTTGCCAGCGATCGAGCGCGCAGCGGTCGTAATCCAGGCGACACCTGAAGTGCTGGCTGTACTGGCCTCATCGCTGGCAAGCTGAACTGGTCAACAGATTTTGGACACCGGTTTAGGTTCATGCCGCAACCTTGA
>NZ_JBGOGX010000062.1:0-6680 GCF_054788455.1 Pseudomonas sp. ZL2
AGCCTTCCCAACTCATACACCACCTTCCCTTCCTTTTGTACTGGTCTGATAACCACCGAGATCGACACACATCGAGGTCTACCCTCTTCCCCCCCACGACGCTCTTCCGATCTAAGCCCGCTCCCACAGAAGCTGTGGGAGCGGGCTTGACCCGCGATTGGGGCGATGCGATTTAAGGCAGCGCGTACGCCATCACATAGTCGCCACGATCAGTCGACTGACGCGCACCACCGGCGGTGATCACCACATACTGCTTGCCGGTTTTCGGCGACACATAGGTCATCGGGCCGCCCTGGCTGCCGACCGGCAGGCGGGCTTTCCACACTTCTTCACCGTTGGCGCTGTTGAAGGCGCGCAGGTAGAAGTCCTGGGTGCCGGCAATGAACACCAGACCGCCCTGGGTCGACAGGGTACCGCCGAGGGTCGGCAGGCCAACCTTGATCGGCAGGTGCATGCGGATGCCCAGCGGGCCGGTGTCTTCAACGGTGCCGACCGGCACTTGCCAGGCAACCTTCTGGGTCTTCATGTCGATGGCGGTGAGGGTGCCGAACGGCGGTGCCTGGCACGGAATGCCGGCCACCGACAGGAAGCGGTTCTTGTTCACCGCATACGGCGTGCCCTTGAGCGGCACCGCGCCCATGCCGGTGTTCAGCGCTTCACCACCGGAGGCGGCCTGGCCCTTGTTCCGCGACGGGATCATCTGAATCCACAGGCCCAGGCGCATGTCGTTGACGAAGATAAAGCCATGCACCGGGTCGGTGGAGATGCTGCCCCAGTTCATGCCGCCCAGGGAGCCCGGGAAGCTCAGCGACAGGTCGGTGCCGGGCGCGGTGTACAGGCCGTCGTAGCGCATCTTCTTGAAGTCGATGCGGCACAGCAACTGGTCGTACGGGGTCGCGCCCCACATGTCCGACTCGGTCAGCTGCTGGGCACCGATCTGCGGCATGCCCACCGATTTAGGCTGGGTCGGCGAGTACGGCTCGCCGGGGATGTTGCCTGGCTTGACCGGGGTCTCGACCACTTCGGTCAGCGGCTTGCCGCTGGCGCGGTCGAGCACGTAGATCTGCCCGGCCTTGGTACCGATGACCAGCGCAGGCACCGACTGGCCGTCGGCCTTGGTGAAATCGATCAGGCTCGGCTGCATCGGCAGGTCGAAGTCCCAGAGGTCGTTGTGCACGGTCTGGTAGACCCACTTCTCTGCACCGCTGCTGGCGTCCAGGGCCAGTACCGAGGCGCCGTACTTGTGGTTCAGCTCGGTACGCTCGACGCCGTAGATGTCGGTGGACGAGCTGCCCATTGGCAGGAACAGGGTGTTCATCGCCGGATCGTAGGACATCGGCGCCCAGCTGTTGGGGGTGCTGCGCACGTAGGTGCTGTCGCCGGTCGGCGCATTGCGGTCTTCAGGGTTGCCCGGGTCGAAGGCCCAGCGCATCTGCCCGCTGATCACGTCGAAGCCACGGATCACGCCACCCGGCATGTCGGTCTGGACGTTGTCGGCGACGCGGCCACCGACCACTACGGTTGTGCCCGCCATCAGCGGCGCCGAGGAGAGCTGGTAGAAGGAGTCCGGAACGTTGCCCAGGCCGGCTTTCAGATCCACCTGACCATTGTTGCCAAAGCCCTGGCAGAACTCGCCGGTGTCGGCGTCGACCGCGATCAGGCGCGCATCGATGGTGTTGGTCAGCAGACGGCGCTGGCAGTTGGCACCGGCCGGCACGCTGGCGGCGATGATCGGCGAACTGTTCGGCTGGGTCGGCTGGGCGATCGGTGCGCTGGCATCGAAGTAGGCCATGCCGCGGCAACGCTGCCAGACCGCCGACCTGGCGTTGATTTCGTTCTTCCACAGCTCTTTGCCAGTGTCGGCATCGAGGGCGATCAGGTTGTTGTGCGGGGTGCAGATGAACACCTTGTTGCCGACCTGCAGCGGGGTCAGCTGGTCTTCGGCGCCGTTGCCGTCGCTGATGGCTACGTCACCGGTGTGGTAGGTCCAGGCCACTTTCAGTTTGTCGACGTTACTGCGGTTGATCTGGTCCAGCGCGGCGAAGCGGCTGCCACCTTCGGTGTTGCCATAGTGGGCCCAGTCTTTTTGCGCCTTGGCCGGGTCGACCGCGGTCAGGCCCGGGCCGTCACCGGTAGGGGCAACGCTTGGATGGGCGACGAACATATTGCCCGCTGCCACCGCCAGGGCAATTGCAAGCACCGCCGCCAAGCCATAGGCACCTCGGCCGGGCGTGGCGCCAGCGGCACGCTTGAGCAGCGGATAGACCAGCACCACCGCCAGGCCCATCGCGCCGAACATGAACAGGCGCGAGAACAGCGGCCAGAACACCAGGCCGACATCGGCCACGGCCCAGATCGCGGTACCGACCAGGAAGGCGGCGAACAGCCAGGCGCCGGCCAGTTTTCGGCGGGCGATCAGCAGGCCGGAAATGGCCATCAGCAAACCGCCGACCAGGAAGTACCAGGAACCACCCAGGCTGACCAGCTTCACGCCACCGGCGGCGAGCGCAAGGCCGAGCAGGGCGATGATCACGCCCAGGCCAACCAGGATGAATGTTGAGGCGCCAGATACGCGCGGTGTCTGTGTCATATCGAAGAAAACTCGAAGGGGGGAGTGGTCGAATTTTATACCCTTAGCAAGCTAATTAACAGGTTAGTACATAATTCGCTCGGGTTGGCACTGTGCCGGGAAACAGCTGAAACGCCCTCTCCCACAGGGGAGAGGGTGGGTATCAGACTTAGGTATGAGTGATGTCGCGGTCCTTGGTTTCCGGCAGGAAGAAGGTGCCAAGGATCGCCGTCATCACCGCGATGACGATCGGGTACCACAGCCCGTAGTAGATATCACCGGTGGCGGCGACCATGGCGAAGGCCACGGTCGGCAGGAAGCCGCCGAACCAGCCGTAGACCATGGTCACGTAGATCACCAGGATGGTCAGCAGCAAGACCATCGGGTAGTTGGTCTTGGCCGGGTCGGCTTTTTCCGGGTAGCCAGCGTCCTTGAGGGCGGTGCCCGGGGTGGCGATGAAGGCGTCGTTCTGGGCTTTGAAGTCGGCGGCCGGCATGCCGGTGCCTTCAAAGCTCTGGATCACCGTGTCGCCGATGCGGATCTGCGCGACGGTGCCGGGATCAGCGTTCTCGTTGCTGTAGGGGATGGCTTTTTTCGCCGGCACGCTCTTGGCCAGGTCGCACGAACTGGTGAATTTGGCCTTGCCCTCGGCCTTCATCTTCTGGAACACCGGCGATTCGCTCAGTTGCAGGCGGATGTACACCGAGACGATCAGCAGCAGGATCGACAGCAGGAACGGAATCCGCCAGCCCCAGGCCTCGAAGGCCTCGGTGCCGAGGATAGTGCGGCAGGCGAGGATGCCGCCATGAGTCTTCTCCGTCTTGTGCTTGTAGGCCGGAGTTCCCACTATCCTTAATCGGCAAAGCCACTCACTCAACGATCATCCGGCGCCTGAGGGTTGGCGGCAATCTATCCATCTTGTCTGCATCGAGGTGGCCCCTGCGTACATGAAGCTGTGGCCAGATCACCACGCCGCAGGTCGACCATACCAAGTAACAACGCGACTTGAAGCTTGCAGTGCCCCATAGGTTCTTCTGGCGTTCGATCCAGGGGTTGCCTTGGATTGTCTCAATCAGAATATCGAAATCACGGCTCAAGGCGACGCAGGCATTCATCGCCATTGCAGATAACATCAACAGAAAAGACGTTAATAAGAAAACCAGTTGCACGCCGGGCATCCAGGTTCGAGGATCTTCCAGCATGGTCGTTTCCTGTGGGAGCCGGACTTGCCGGCGATGAGGCCAGTTCAACCAGCACATCAGACGCTGACTGGATTACGACCGCTACGCGCTCGATCGCAGGCAAGCCAGCTCCCACGGGTCCGGCGTACTGATCCACTGTAGGAGCGGGCTTGACCCGCGATTGGGCCAGTCCAGCCATCACATTAGGTGTTGCCTGAATTACGTCCAGGCCGGGTTACTGCGAAATCGAACAGCCGATGCGCACAGAACTCACCCAACACAACGGTTACTTCCAGGGCGAGATCATCGGCTCATTCCGCTCAAGGTTTGAGTCAGGACCGTCCTTCGATGGCCTTGCGGATGAGTGTTGGTTAGGGCTAAAACATGCCCAGTTTTATCAGGCCTATACCAACCATCAGCCAGGCGAATCCTACAATTGTCAACCAGGACGAAATGTACATTCGGCGTTTTAGGTAAGGTGGGAAATCTGCTACTTCCGCTGGGTCCAATACGCCTTTACGGATACCAAGGCGCGGTCTAAGCATTGCGCCGCAGACACTACCCACGACAAGCGTGCGTGACCTTACGCTGGTGATTCCCCACAAGTTGACTTGCTGATGAAGCCAGGGGCTATTTTCAAGGGCCTTGAGCATGACCTTGAAATGTCGGCTACAAGCGAGATGGACGCCAATGCCTAAGCCAGACAAACACAATACGAAGGGGGCCAACCCAAAAGCAATTTGAGCCTCCAGCGGCCAGGCTTTCAGGTCCATCATAGACGAGCCTCGTAGATCATCTCTCCTATTCGTTCTCCAAACAGACCGCCTCCATAACCGCCTATGAGTGAGCCTGTACCAACAATAACTATGACGCAAACGGCGGCTCCCAACGGCCCGAAAGCAACGCAAACGGAAAGCGCTGCTTGTGTTCCGAAGTAAGCACCAGCTGCTCCACCAGCAAGCCCCCCGGCGAAACTACCCGTCGCGGTAAACCTGACTTTTCTGCACTCGTTCGTCTCGCCAGCCTGACAAGCCTCCCTTACCGTCAACCACGACGCCGTCCCTCCCAACCCAATCCCGACATACCCGCCATACTTGAGATACTTGGCCGTCTTCGCCACCTGGTCCAGGTGCGTCGCATACCCGGGAATCTGCCCAGCCCCGCCAGCCCGGCTCCAGTGGTGCACCAGGCTACGGGTCGAAATCCCCAGGTCCTTGCGCAAACTGTCGTAGCTCCCCAGGTTCAGCCGTTTGTTTAAAAAGGCACTCTTGAGCTGCGCATCAAGCTGCAAGTACAGCCGTCGGCGGGCATTGAAGAAGTCCGGGCTGTTCAATCTGCCGCTGCGGCTGAACTCGCGCTGATGCAATTGCTCAATACTGCGCAAGGTCGCTTCGACCTGGCGCAAGCCCTTTTCCAGCATGTCCTTGCCAACGCCCATGGCCTGGCTCGCGCCTGCGGACAGCCCGGCAATCTCGGCCTGATGGCGCATCATGAAGTTGGCTTCCTCAGCACTCAGTGCAGCCAGGCTTTCGCGCACCTGCGCCGCAGCCGTCATCAGCTCGGCCTCCTCACGGGTGCAGGCACTGGTGATGTCCGGGTCACCAACGACAAAGATTTCCCCCGCCTTGAAGCCACTGGCAAAGGTCGGGTTGAGCCGCTGTAGTCGAGCGATCAGTTGAGGCTCTTGTTGTGCCGTCAGCAAGGCCAGCACCTGGGCACCGGTCATGCGGTGCGGCACGATGTAGAAGCCAGGCTGCAACGTGCCATTGGTGGCGGTCATCGCAGGCGGAGGGGGAAAAACGGCAGATGGCGTCCTTGTCATGCACAGGTTCCTTGGGCAAAGAGGCCCGGAACCTAGCACTGGCATTCACGGCTTAACGCACCGCTAGACGGAATGGGAAGCGTCCCACAGTAAAATCGGATTCATCGCCCTATGAAGCTGGCTTGCCGGCGATGGCCTGGTTCACTCGAACAGCACTTCAGCCGCCATTTGCGGATACTCGGCCTGCAGAGTGGCCAGGCATTTTTGCATCAGCTCGGCGTCCCTCGGCAACTGCCTGGAAAAAGTGTCCCAGCCACTGAGCTTCAACTGTCGAGGCATCTGCACAAGGCCGGTAATCGCATCCCAGAAGGCATCCCAGTTACAGCCATACCAATCGGGAAAGCCGAGGGCGTCCCTTAACAGACAATGCAGTTCCCTGGCGCTTGTCACCGTGCCCAGATCAATCGCTACCACCTGTAAGCGGCTCAATTGAAATGCCCCACATAGGTGAGCGTGGCGGTGCTTTGTGGTTGCCGCGGATTGGAGTGATCTGGTGAGCGGCGGTCGCCGTAAATCGCGTTGTCGCCGATGATGATGAAGTGACCGAACCCGGCCAGAGACCGGGAACACAACTGCGATTTCTGCGCCTCGTTGGCTACCAGGCTCTGCACATACTCCAGCGATTCATCCAGCTCGACAAAGTCCGAATCCATGAAGAACTCAAGTTCCCGGGCAAGCTGCCAGGTTGGATTGTGATCTTCCCACGCGGCGAACTCGGCAGAACTTGCGTCGGCGGGCGGCTCGGGTTGCCATTGCTCGAAAGCGAACTGGCGAGCGTGCGTTTCGCTCTCGAAGGTGGCGGCGAAGAGGTGGAAGGGGTAGTAGGTTGGATCGTCCATAATCGGCCTTGCTGAGTGTGCTGAACAGGGCTGCAGGTTACCAGTGATCAACGGTTAATTTTTGCCGGGTTCGTAGGTGTAGGTTGGTCCGGGACCTCCCTGTGGAAGGAGCGGAGCTGTGGGGGGCAGCAAATCAAATGTTGTCTGGATTGCGACCGCTACGCGCTCGATCGCAGGCAAGCCAGCTCCCACAGGTCCGGCGTACACAGATCCACTGTAGGAGCGGGCTTGAACTGGTCAACAGATTTTGGACACCGGTTTAGGTTCAT
>NZ_JBGOGX010000063.1:0-35056 GCF_054788455.1 Pseudomonas sp. ZL2
CTCATCGCGGGGGAAGACCGCTCCCACCTGGTAGGAGCGGGCTTGCCCCGCGATGGGTTTATCAGTCGATGTATTCGAACAGTTTGACGATCTTCTGCACGCCCGACACACCCTGCACCAGGTTGGTGGCGCGGGTGGCTTCCTGTTGGGTCAGCAGGCCGAGCATGTAGACGATACCGTTCTCGGTGATCACCTTGATGCGCGAGCCGGGAATGTTGCTGTCGGTGAGCATCTGGGTCTTGATCTTGGTGGTCAGCCAGGCGTCGTTGTTACGCGCCAGGATCGAGGAGGGCGGCAGCACCTGCAATTCGTTGTGCACCTTCTTCACTCGCTGGACCTGGCCTGCGGCCTGTTCGGCCAGGCTCTTGAGGTCGGCGCGCGGAGTTTGTCCGGCGAGCAGGACGATACCGTTGAAGCTGCTGACGACAATGTGCGAGCTCTTGTCCAGGTCAGGGCTGGCCTTGGCAACGTTGACCGATACCTTGGTTTCGATCAGCGAGTCATCGATCTTGCTGCCGAAGGTGCGGGTGCCGCGGTCGTCCTCGATCGGCTTGTCGCGGGTGGCGGTGAGCACCGAGCTGCAACCGGTGAGGCTCAGGCACAGGGTCAGGGCCATCAGGCCGAGGCGGTTAGGGGTCATTCTTCACTCCCGAACAATTGGCTGTCGATCAGGTCGCAGAGGCAGTGGATCGCCAGCAGGTGGACTTCCTGGATACGTGCGGTGACGTTGGCCGGTACGCGAATCTCGACGTCTTCAGGCAGCAGCAGCGAGGCCATGCCGCCGCCATCGCGTCCGGTCAGAGCTACGACAATCATTTCGCGATCATGTGCGGCCTGGATCGCCTGAATAACGTTCGCCGAGTTACCGCTGGTCGAAATCGCCAGCAACACATCGCCGGGTTGGCCCAGGGCGCGGATCTGCTTGGAGAAGATTTCGTTGTAGCTGTAGTCGTTGGCGATCGAGGTGATGGTCGAGCTGTCGGTGGTCAGGGCGATGGCCGGCAGGCTCGGGCGTTCGCGCTCGAAGCGGTTGAGCAGTTCGGAAGAGAAGTGCTGGGCATCGCCGGCCGAGCCGCCGTTACCGCAGGCAAGCATCTTGCCCTCGTTGAGCAGCGCATTGACCATGACCTGACTGGCTTGCTCGATGTGTGGTGCAAGGACTTCCATCGCCTGTTGCTTGGTGTTGATGCTGGCCTGAAAAAGCTGGCGAATTCGGGATTGCATGTCCATCAGTGTGACCTTAAGTAGGGCGGCTGGCCGGGCGCGTCGGGAGTATACAAAAAAAGGTCCCGGCACATGACTGTGCAGCCCGTGAAGCAAAGAGCAAAAAAGTTGTAGGGGTAATGGGGCGCGGGTATGGCGGGTTCAGCACTCGAAGGCATTTTTCAGCCAGTCCAGCGGTGGGCCCGAATGACCTCTGCCTTGCAAGGCGATGACATCGAAACGGCAGGGGTGATTGGCCCAGCGTGTTTCCTTTTGCAGAAAAGACTCGGCGGCTAGCACCAGTTTGTCCTGCTTGCGCCCGTCGATACTGGCGAGCGCACCGCCAAAGTCCGCGTGCAGCCGGTAGCGGACTTCGACGAATACTACTGTATCGCTGTCGAGCATGACCAGATCAAGCTCGCCGCGTTTGCATCGCCAGTTCTGCGCCAGCAGCCGCAGGCCTTGCCCTTGAAGGTATTCAAGGGCTTGCCGTTCGGCGGCCTGGCCGGCCTGTTGGCGCGAACTGTCGGGCATCAGCGTGGGGTGTCGGGCAGGCGTTTGACCTGGCCGCCGGAGAACTCGGCCCAGGGCAGTTGCCGCTCGATGCGCTGGTTCTCGTTCATGCTCAGGCTGCCGGACAAGCCGTCAATGCGGTTTTCAGGCAGCGCGCGCAGCTGGCCCAGACGCGGTGCCAGGCTGAAGGCGTCGATGCCCATGGCGTACAGGCGGCCCAGGCTGCCGGCAGCTTGTGGCCACTGGCGCTCGACCTGCTGACGCAGCGGATTGCCGCTGTCGAGCAGCCACGGGGTATCGCAGAAGCGCACGCCGGTGAGGTCGTTGTACTGGTTGACGTCGCCGCTGGCGCTGTACACGTGCGAGGTGGCGTACACCGGAACGTCGCCGGCGTACTGGAAGTTCAGGGTCGGCTTGATCTGCTGGCCTTGCTGCGGGGTGGCGGCAAGGAAGATGAAGTCGATGTCCTGGCGGCGCGAAGGCTGGGCCGATACCGCACCGCCTACAGTGTTTTGCAGGCTCTTGGCGCGGCCTTCGCTCTGGCGCAGCTGGAACAGGTCAGCGATCTGCTGAGCCAGGGCCACTGGCTGATCGATGTGCTGGGCGGCCAGCAGGCTGCCGCCGTTGGCTTCCCAGTCCTGGCGGAAGGCCTTGAGCACGCGGTCGCCCCATTCACCTTTTGGCACCAGGGCTACGGCGCGAACCATGCCGTCGGCGCGGGCGCGACGGGACACTTCACGGGCTTCGTCTTCGGCGGCGAGACCGAACTGATACAGCTGCTCCGGGCCTTTCTGGCCTACGTCGCTGTAGTTCAGGGCCAGGGTGGTAATAGGCAGCTGCGGGTAGGCGGCGAGCTTTTTCACCAGCGGTTTTTCCAGCGGGCCAACCACCAGTTGCACGCCCGAGGCCTGGGCCTGGCGATAGAAGTCATCCAGCGAGGTCAGTCGCGAGCTGTCGAAGACTTCGATGGTTGGCGGCTTCTGCCCGGCTTGCTGGGCCTGGAAGTGCGCAGCCATGAAGCCGTCACGCAGGGCGCGGGCCACACCGGCCAGTTGGCCTTCCTGTGGCAGCAGCAGGGCGATCTTGGTCAGCGGCTGGCTGGTCAGCTCCATCAGTTTGATCAGCGAGGGCGGCAGCTGGGCGGCGGCCGGGTGATCGGCGTGCTGGGCGCGCCAGGCATCGATGGCGGCTTGTTGCTGCTCGACGGTGCCGGCGCCTTTTACTGCCAGGGCCAGGCTGGCCCAGCCGGCCATGGTGTCGGTGCCGGTGCTCAGGTCTTTGAGCTGGTCGCGCGGGACTGCCGCTACCAGGTTCCAGATCGCGTCGTTGTTGGTGTTGGCGGCATCACCCTTGAGCAACGGCGTCAGTTGCGCGCGCTCCTGGGCGGCAGCCAGGGGCTGGCCATTGGCTTCGAGCACCGCGGCATGCACGCTGCGGGTACGGATCTGTTGATCTTCCGGCAGCTCGTTGAGGCGCGCCAGGCTCGGGTGGCTCAGGGCGGTCAGGGCCAACTTCGGCTGGTTGCGGCTCATGGCCAGTTCTGCCGCCAGGGTGCTGGCGAAGATCTGCTGGGCCGGTTTGAGCTGCTCCAGTGGCACTTGCTCGAGGATGCGCGCGGCGCGGGCATTGTCCTTTTGCTTGTAGGCCAGGTCGGCGGCGCTCAGGCGCAGCAGTGCAGCTTGCTCCGGCGTCTTGCTGGTGGTGGCCTGTTCAAGCAGTTGCTCGATGCTGGCATCCGGTGTGCGCGGCAGTTCGCCGAGGCTCGACGAGGGCGAGCTGGCGCAGGCTGCCAGCAGGGCGGCGAGGCAAAGGGCTGTGAGCAGCCGCAGGCAAGCGATCATGTAAGGGTCCTGTTACTCGATCAAATTAACTGGCAATTGTACCCAAGCGCTGGCCGGGGCGCGATCTTGCTGGCGTTAATCCTTCAATATAGGTCGTGGAGCGCCGGTTTGCGGCAATCCTGATTGCCCAATGTTGCCGAGTCTCGGGCTACAATGGCGCTTTGATCATGATGACAGGTGTGTGCAGTGACTGATGTTCCAGGGGCTTCCCAATCCACTTCGGGCACGCTTTACGTGGTGGCCACGCCGATCGGCAACCTGGATGACATGAGTGCCCGGGCGCTCAAGGTGCTCGGCGATGTGGCGCTGATTGCCGCCGAGGACACCCGTCACTCCATTCGTCTGTTGCAACACTTTGGTATCAATACCCCCTTGGCCGCCTGCCATGAGCACAACGAGCGTGATGAGGGCAGCCGCTTTCTCACCCGTTTGCTGGCCGGGGACAACGTCGCACTGATTTCCGATGCCGGCACGCCGCTGATTTCCGACCCTGGCTATCACCTGGTGCGCCAGGCCCGTGCCGCGGGCATATCGGTGGTGCCGGTGCCTGGCGCCTGCGCGCTGATCGCGGCGCTGTCGGCCGCTGGCCTACCGTCGGACCGGTTCATCTTCGAAGGCTTCCTGCCGGCCAAGGCGGTAGGACGTCGTGCGCGCCTGAGTCAGGTAAAGGAAGAACCGCGGACGCTGATCTTCTACGAAGCGCCGCACCGGATTCTCGAATGCCTGCAGGATATGGAAGAGGTGTTCGGGGGTGAGCGTCCGGCGCTGCTGGCCCGCGAGCTGACCAAGACCTTCGAGACCCTCAAGGGCTTGCCGCTGGCTGAACTGCGCGCCTTCGTCGAGGCCGACAGCAATCAGCAGCGTGGCGAGTGCGTGGTGCTGGTGGCGGGCTATACCGCGCCGGAGGATGAGCAGGCGGTAAGCACCGAGGCGATGCGCATCCTCGACCTGCTGCTGGCGGAGATGCCGCTCAAGCGCGCCGCGGCGCTGGCGGCGGAAATCACCGGTGTGCGCAAGAACCTGCTGTACCAGGTGGCGCTGGAAAAACAGAAAGACCACTGATGTTATAGTGCTATTATTGGTTTTATCGCTTGTTCTTGGCGCCCGCTACCGTTAACCTTTGCGGCGGAGAGTCGATTGGACAGTCGCTGCCTTCTATTGTTCCGCAATAGAGGGGGGAGGAAAGTCCGGGCTCCATAGGGCAGAGTGCCAGGTAATGCCTGGGGGGCGCGAGCCTACGGAAAGTGCCACAGAAAATAACCGCCTAAGCACTTCGGTGCCGGTAAGGGTGAAAAGGTGCGGTAAGAGCGCACCGCATGACTGGCAACAGTTCATGGCTAGGTAAACCCCACTCGGAGCAAGACCAAATAGGGTTCCATATGGCGCGGCCCGCGTTGGAACCGGGTAGGTTGCTAAAGGCGTCCAGTGATGGCCGTCGTAGAGGAATGACTGTCCTCGACAGAACCCGGCTTACAGATCGACTCTCCACCTCTTCCCTCCTGCTTGAATCGATAGCAGATGCGTCTTCGTAATACCGAAAAAATCTTACTCTTAATAAATTACTTTAACTTCTCACTCTATCCGTCTGAGTGGGTTTGAGTTTTTTCGTCAAAATCCCTTCCGAATTGTCCTTCTATCTTCTCTGTGCGCGCTAAATCTCCGATCTGTAAGGGATTTCCTTATAAGCGTGCCTTGACGGTGTGGTAGGCGGATTCCTATAGTGTGCGCAAGTGGCAGAAAGTGGCATGAAGTGGGTTTTCTGACACAAAAACGCTAACATTGTGGGGAATCGCAGCCGTGTTCCGCGGAGCCAACGCCATCAACCTCGACGCAAAGGGCCGTCTCGCAATGCCGAGCCGGTACCGTGACGAGCTCGATTCGCGTAGTTCCGGGCAGTTGATCGTGACCATCGATGCGGTTGATCCCTGTTTATGCGTGTACCCGCTCGATGAGTGGGAACTGATTGAAGCCAAGTTGCGCGCCTTGCCGTCATTGCGTGAAGAGAACCGTCGCCTGCAGCGTTTGCTGATCGGCAATGCGGTGGATCTGGAGCTTGATGGCAGTGGTCGTTTCCTGGTGCCGCCGCGTTTGCGCGAGTACGCCAAGCTCGACAAGAAGGCAATGCTGGTGGGGCAACTGAACAAATTTCAGCTGTGGGACGAGGATGCCTGGAACGCGGTTTCGGCAGCCGACCTTGCAGCTATCCAACAACCGGGCGCCATGCCTGATGAACTGCGTGATTTGATCCTGTGACTATAGATAGCGGCTTTAACCACATCACCGTACTGCTTGACGAAGCCGTCGAGGCTCTCGCCGTACGCGCCGATGGCTGCTATCTGGATGGCACCTTCGGACGCGGCGGGCATAGCCGGTTGATCCTCAGCAAGCTCGGGCCGCAGGGCCGGCTGCTGGGTTTTGACAAAGATCCTCAAGCGATTGCCACCGGGCAAGCGCTGGCGGCCGAAGACGGCCGCTTTGTCATTGTGCAGCGCAGTTTTGCCGAGCTGGGCGCCGAAGTCGCCGAGCGCGGCCTGGCCGGCAAGGTCAGCGGCATCCTGCTCGACCTGGGCGTGTCGTCGCCTCAGCTGGACGACCCTGAGCGTGGCTTCAGCTTCCTCAACGATGGCCCGCTGGACATGCGCATGGACCCGACCCGTGGCGTCAGTGCTGCCGAGTTCATTGCCAACGCGCCCGAAGAAGAAATCGCCCGGGTGTTCAAGGAATACGGCGAGGAGCGCTTTGCCAAACGCATGGCCCGTGCCGTGGTACTGCGCCGCGAAGAAACCCCGTTCACCCGCACCGCCGACCTTGCCGAAGTGCTCAAGGTCGCCAACCCGGCCTGGGAAAAGGGCAAGAACCCGGCTACCCGTGCCTTCCAGGGCCTGCGCATTCACGTCAACAACGAGCTCGGTGATCTCGAAGCCGGCCTTGATGCTGCGCTCGAAGCACTGGAAGTCGGTGGGCGGCTGGTGGTGATCAGCTTCCACTCCCTGGAAGACCGCATCGTCAAACTGTTCATGCGCAAGCTGGTCAAGGGCGAGGCCGACAACCTGCCGCGCAACCTGCCGGTCCAGCACAAGCATTTCGAACCGAAGATCAAGGTCCACGGCAAGGCCCAGTTCGCCTCCGAGGCCGAGCTCAAGGCCAACCCACGTTCGCGTAGCGCGGTCATGCGCGTCGCCGAGAAGCTGCGGTGAGCCGCTTGTTCGCCAAGCCTTTGCCAGGCGGAAGCTTCCTGATGCTTCTGCTGTTCATCGGCGTGCTCGTTTCCTCGGTGGCGGTGTCCTACAGCGCGCACTGGAACCGTCAGTTGCTCAACAGCCTGTACGGCGAACTCAGCGAGCGTGACAAGGCGCAGGCCGAGTGGGGCCGGCTGATTCTTGAACAGAGCACCTGGACTGCCCACAGCCGCATCGAGAACCTCGCCAGCGAACAGCTGAAGATGCGCATTCCGGCGGCTGACGAAGTGCGGATGGTGGCGCCATGATGAAACTCGACGGCGCACTCTACCCCTGGCGGTTCCGCGTGGTCATCGCCCTGCTGGCGCTGATGGTCGGCGCAATTGCCTGGCGCATCATCGACCTGCAAGTGGTCGACCGTGACTTCCTCAAGGGCCAGGGCGATGCCCGCAGCCTGCGCCATATCCCTATTCCTGCGCACCGCGGGCTGATCACCGACCGTAATGGCGAGCCGCTGGCTGTCAGTACTCCCGTGACCACCCTGTGGGCCAACCCGAAAGAAATGCAGGCTGCCAAGGAGCGCTGGCCGGCCCTGGCCGCCGCGCTGAAGCAGAACCCGCAGCAGTTGGCGGCGCGCCTGGAGCAGCAGGCCAGCAAGGAATTCATCTACCTGGTCCGCGGCCTGACCCCGGAGCAGGGCCAGGTAGTGCTCGATCTCAAAGTCCCCGGTGTCTATGGCATCGAGGAATTCCGCCGTTTCTACCCGGCCGGCGACGTCGCCGCGCACATGGTCGGCTTTACCGACCTCGATGATCACGGTCGCGAAGGGGTCGAGCTGGCCTACGATGAATGGCTGGCCGGCGTGCCCGGCAAGCGACAGGTGATCAAGGACCGGCGCGGCCGGCTGATCAAGGACATCCAGGTAACCAAAAACGCCAAGGCCGGAAAGACCTTGGCGTTGTCGATCGACCTGCGCCTGCAATACCTGGCCACCCGCGAGTTGCGCAACGCCATTGCCGAACAGGAAGCCAAGGCCGGCAGCCTGGTGATTCTCGACGTCAAGACCGGCGAAGTGCTGGCCATGGTCAACCAGCCGACCTACAACCCCAACAACCGCCGCAGCATGTTCCCGGCGGCCATGCGTAACCGGGCGATCATCGACGTCTTCGAGCCCGGCTCGACGGTCAAGCCGCTGTCCATGAGCGCGGCCCTGCAGAGCGGGCGCTGGAAGCCGACCGACAAGGTCGAGGTCTATCCCGGCACCCTGCAACTGGGGCGTTACACCATTCGTGACGTGTCCAGGAGCGAGGGGCCGATCCTTGACCTGACCGGCATCCTGATCAACTCCAGTAACGTCGGCATGAGCAAGATCGCCTTCGATATCGGTGGCGAATCGATCTACCGGGTGATGTCCCAGTTGGGTCTCGGTCAATACACCGGCCTGGGGTTCCCGGGCGAGCGCGTCGGCAACCTGCCGAACCACCGTGAATGGCGCAAGGCCGAAACCGCGACCCTGTCCTATGGCTACGGCCTGTCGGTCACCGCGCTGCAACTGGTGCATGCCTACGCGGCGCTGGCCAATGACGGCAAGATGGTGCCGCTGAGCATTCTCAAGGTCGACAAGGCGCCGGAGTCCACCCAGGTGGTGCCCAAGGAAGTCGCCGAGACCATCCAGGGCATGGTCCAGCAGGTCATCGAAGCGCCGCGCGGGGTGTTCCGCGCCCAGGTGCCGTTCTACCACGTGGGTGGCAAGTCGGGTACGGCGCGTAAAGCCACCATCGGTTCCAAGGGCTACACCGAAAATTCGTACCGTTCGCTGTTCGCCGGCTTCGGGCCGATGAGCGATCCGCGCTATGCCGTGGTCGTGGTCATCGACGAGCCGAGCAAAGGCGGCTACTTCGGTGGCCTGGTATCGGCACCGGTATTTAGCAAGGTCATGTCCGGTACGTTGCGCCTGATGAACATTCCGCCGGACAACCTGCCGCCGGCAACCCCACCGCAGCAGGTCAATGCTGCGCCCGCCAAAGGAGGGCGCGGTTGATGACGATGCCATTGAGCAAGCTTTTTACCCAGGCCAGCCGCGATCCGTCGATCCGCGAACTGACCCTGGACAGCCGTAACGTACGCCCGGGCGACCTGTTCCTGGCGGTGCCGGGTACGCGCATGGATGGCCGTGAACACATTGCCGACGCGCTCAAGCGCGGTGCGGCGGCGGTTGCCTACGAAGCCGAAGGCGCCACCGTGCTGCCGATCACCGAAGTGCCGCTGATTCCGGTCAAGGGCCTGGCGGCGCAACTCTCGGACATCGCCGGGCGTTTCTATGGTGAGCCAAGCCGTCTGCTCGACCTGGTGGGTGTCACCGGTACCAACGGCAAGACCAGCGTCACCCAGCTGGTGGCCCAGGCGCTGGACCTGCTCGGTCAGCACTGCGGTCTGATCGGCACCCTCGGTACCGGCTTCTATGGCGCCCTGCAAAGCGGTCGCTTGACCACGCCGGACCCGATCGCTGTGCAGGCCACCCTCAACGACCTGAAGAAGGCCGGGGCCAAGGCCGTGGCCATGGAAGTGTCTTCCCATGCCCTGGACCAGGGCCGGGTCGCCGCCCTGGCATTCGACATCGCGGTGATGACCAACCTGTCCCGTGATCACCTCGATTACCACGGCAGCATGCAGGCCTACGAAGACGCCAAGACGCGCCTGTTCGGCTGGCCGAACCTGCGTTGCCGAGTGGTCAACCTCGATGACGACTTTGGTCGGCGGCTGGCAGCCGAGCAGGGCGAGTCGCGCCTGATCAGCTACAGCCTGAAGGATCCAGCCGCTTCGCTGTACTGCCGCGAAGCGCATTTCGATGATGATGGCGTGCGCGCCGTGATCGTCACTGCCCAAGGCGAGCACTCGTTGCGCAGCCGCCTGCTCGGGCGCTTCAACCTGAGCAACATGCTCGCGGCGGTCGGCACCTTGATGGCCCTGGATTACCCGCTGGACGAAATTCTCAAGGTCACCCCGGTGCTGGAAGGCCCGGTCGGGCGCATGCAGCGCCTGGGCGGCGGCAGCAAGCCGCTGGTGGTGGTCGATTACGCGCATACCCCCGATGCCCTGGAGCAGGTGTTGCAAGCACTGCGCCCGCATGCCAAAGGCCAGTTGCTGTGCCTGTTCGGCTGCGGTGGCGACCGTGATCGCGGTAAGCGTCCGCTGATGGCCGAAGTGGCCGAGCGCCTGGCGGATGGCGTGCTGGTCACCGATGACAACCCGCGTACTGAAGATCCGCAGCAGATCTTCGCCGATATCCGCCCTGGCTTTGCCCAGGCCGATGCCGTCGAATTCGTTGCCGGTCGTGGCCCTGCCATTGCGCAGTTGATTGCCAGTGCTGGCGTTGACGATGTCATCGTCCTGGCCGGCAAGGGGCATGAGGACTATCAGGAAATCAACGGCGAGCGCCACGACTTCTCCGATCTGGTCGAAGCCGAGAAAGCCCTTGCCGTGTGGGAGGCCCCCGATGCTTAAGCCATTGTCCCTCAGCCAGCTGACCGCGCCGCTCAACGGCCGCCTGCAGGGCCAGGACGCGATCTTCAATGGCGTCAGCATCGACAGCCGGGCAATCACTGCCGGGCAGCTGTTTGTCGCCCTGGCCGGGCCGCGCTTCGACGGTCACGACTACCTGAACGACGTTGCCGCCAAGGGCGCGGTCGCCGCCCTGGTGCAGCGCGAAGTGCCGGGCAGCAACCTGCCGCAGCTGGTGGTTAGCGACACCCGCCTGGCCCTGGGCCAGCTGGGCGCGCTGAACCGCGCCGCATTCGACAAGCCGGTTGCCGCCATCACCGGTTCCAGCGGCAAGACCACGGTCAAGGAAATGCTTGCGAGCATTCTGCGTACCCGTGGCCCGGTGCTGGCCACTCGCGGCAATCTCAACAATGATTTCGGCGCACCGCTGACCCTGCTCGAACTGGCCCCGGAGCATACCGCGGCGGTCATCGAGCTGGGTGCCTCGCGCATCGGTGAAATCGCCTATACCGTCGGCCTGACCAAGCCGCAGGTAGCGCTGATCAACAATGCCGGAACCGCTCATGTCGGCGAGTTCGGCGGGCCAGAGAAGATTGTCGAAGCCAAGGGCGAGATCCTCGAAGGTCTGGGTCAGGATGGCGTGGCGGTATTGAACCTTGATGACAAGGCCTTCGCCATCTGGAAAAAGCGCGCCGGCAATCGCTCGGTGCTGACCTTCGCCCTGAACAACGCCGGCGCGGATTTCCACGCTGGCAGCATTGCTCACGACCAGCGTGGTTGCCCGTCGTTCGACCTGCACAGCCCGCTGGGCGTGGCGCGGGTCCAGCTCAACCTGCTCGGTACCCACAACGTGGCCAATGCACTGGCCGCCGCCGCTGCCGCCCATGCCTTTGGTCTGACGCTGGACGGTATCGTCCAGGGCCTCAATGCCGTGCAACCGGTCAAGGGCCGCACTGTGGTGCAGATGGCGCCCAACGGTGTGCGGGTAATTGATGACACTTACAACGCAAACCCCACCTCCATGTGCGCTGCCGTTGATATACTCGCCGGCTTTTCCGGCCGCACCGTCCTGGTGCTCGGGGATATCGGCGAATTGGGCCAGTGGGCTGAGGAAGGGCATCGGCAGGTAGGCGAGTACGCCAAAGACAAGGTTTCGGCACTCTATGCGGTGGGCAGCAACATGGCCCACGCGGTAGCAGCGTTCGGCACCAATGCCCGACATTTCGCTAATCAAGCTGACCTGATCGACGCCGTTCGCGCCGCCGAGCAGGCCACCAACACCACTATTTTGATCAAGGGTTCGCGCAGCGCTGCGATGGAGAACGTCGTGGCGGCTTTGTGCGGTTCCAGCGGGGAGAAACATTAATGCTGCTGCTGCTGGCTGAGTATCTGCAACAGTTCTACAAAGGCTTCGCGGTCTTCCAGTACCTGTCCCTGCGCGGGATCCTTGGTGTACTGACCGCGTTGTCGCTGGCCCTTTGCCTGGGCCCATGGATGATCCGTACCCTGCAGATTCGCCAGATCGGTCAAGCGGTCCGTAACGACGGCCCGCAATCGCACCTGTCCAAATCCGGCACCCCGACCATGGGTGGCGCACTGATTCTTTCCGCGATCGGCATCAGTACCCTGCTGTGGGCCGACCTGACCAACCGTTATGTCTGGGTGGTGCTGATCGTCACTCTGCTGTTCGGCGCAATCGGCTGGGTCGATGACTACCGCAAGGTGATCGAGAAGAACTCGCGCGGCCTGCCAAGCCGCTGGAAGTATTTCTGGCAGTCGGTGTTCGGCCTCGGCGCAGCAATCTTCCTGTACATGACCGCTCCGACCAGCGTCGAAACCACCCTGATCGTGCCAATGCTCAAAGACGTCACCATCCCGCTGGGTATCGGTTTCGTGGTCCTGACCTACTTCGTCATCGTCGGCTCGAGCAACGCGGTGAACCTCACCGACGGCCTCGACGGCCTGGCGATCATGCCGACGGTGATGGTTGGCGGCGCCCTGGGCATCTTCTGCTACCTGTCGGGTAACGTGAAATTCGCTGAATACCTGCTGATCCCTTACGTGCCGGGCGCAGGTGAGCTGATTGTGTTCTGCGGCGCGTTGATCGGTGCCGGCCTGGGCTTTCTGTGGTTCAACACCTATCCGGCCCAGGTGTTCATGGGCGACGTCGGTGCCCTGGCACTGGGCGCCGCACTGGGCACCATCGCTGTGATCGTGCGTCAGGAAATCGTCCTGTTCATCATGGGCGGTGTGTTCGTCATGGAGACCCTGTCGGTGGTGATCCAGGTGGCCTCCTTCAAGTTGACCGGCAAGCGCGTGTTCCGCATGGCGCCGATCCACCACCACTTTGAACTCAAGGGTTGGCCCGAGCCTCGGGTGATCGTCCGCTTCTGGATCATCACCGTGATTCTGGTGCTGATCGGCCTTGCCACCCTGAAACTGAGGTAGAAACGCGTGTCCTTGATCGCTTCTGACCACTTCCGCATCGTTGTCGGCCTCGGCAAGAGCGGCATGTCCCTGGTTCGCTTCCTGGCGAACCGGGGCGTTGCCTTTGCGGTTGCCGACACCCGTGACAACCCGCCGGAACTGGATACCCTGCGCCGTGATTTTCCGCAGGTGGAAGTGCGCTGTGGCGAGCTGGACGTAGAGTTCCTCTGCCGCGCCGACGAGCTGTATGTCAGCCCCGGCCTGGCCCTGGCCACCCCGGCCCTGCAGCAGGCAGCTGCCCGTGGCGTGAAGCTGTCGGGCGACATCGAACTGTTCGCCCGCAACGCCAAGGCGCCGATCATTGCCATCAGCGGTTCCAACGCGAAAAGCACCGTGACCACCCTGGTCGGCGAAATGGCCGCCGCGGCAGGCAAGCGTGTGGCAGTCGGCGGCAACCTCGGTACCCCGGCGCTGGATCTGCTCAGCGACGACGTCGAGCTGTACGTGATGGAACTGTCGAGCTTCCAGCTGGAAACCACCGACCAGCTCAACGCCGAAGTGGCCACCGTGCTCAACGTCAGCGAAGACCACATGGACCGCTACAGTGGCTTGCCGGCCTATCACCTGGCCAAGCACCGGATCTTCCGTGGTGCGCGGCAGGTGGTGGTCAACCGTCAGGACGCCCTGAGCCGCCCGCTGCTGGCTGAAGGCCAGCCGGTATGGACCTTCGGTTTGAACGCGCCCGACTTCAAGGCCTTCGGTCTGCGTGAAGAAAACGGCGAGAAATACCTGGCGTTCGAGTTCCAGAACCTGATGCCGGTTCGTGAACTGAAAATCCGCGGCGCGCACAATCAGTCCAACGCCCTGGCAGCCCTGGCCCTGGGCCACGCTGTTGGCCTGCCGATGGACGCCATGCTGTCCAGCCTGCGCACCTTCGCTGGCCTGGCGCACCGTTGCCAGTGGATTCGTGAGCGCAATGGCGTGAACTGGTACGACGATTCCAAAGCGACCAACGTCGGTGCCGCCCTTGCGGCTATCGAAGGCCTGGGCGCCGATATCGACGGCAAGCTGGTGCTGGTCGCCGGTGGCGACGGCAAAGGCGCCGACTTCAGCGCGTTGACTGCGCCGGTTGCCGCCAACTGCCGCGCCGTCGTGCTGCTGGGCCGCGATGCCGAGCGCCTGGCCGAAGCCCTGGGTGACGGCGTGCCGCTGATCCGGGTGAAAACCCTCGATGAAGCGGTGCAGCAATGTGCCGAACTGGCCCAGCCCGGCGACGCCGTGCTGCTGTCGCCAGCTTGCGCCAGCCTGGACATGTTCAAGAACTTTGAAGAGCGTGGGCGCCTGTTCGCCCAGGCCGCAGGAGGGCTGGCATGATCTTCGGCATCATCAAGCCTTATCCATCGCCGCTGATCAGCGGGCGCGGCGTCGATCTCGATTTCGCCATGCTCGCCGGGTGCCTGGCACTGCTGGGCCTGGGCCTGGTGATGATTACCTCGGCTTCCTCGGAAGTGGCCGCGGTGCAGTCGGGCAACCCGCTTTACCACATGTTCCGCCACCTGGTGTACGTGGCAATCGGCGTGTTCGCCTGCATCGTCACCATGATGGTGCCCATCGCCACCTGGCAGAAGATGGGCTTCACCATGCTGGTCGGCGCCTTCGCGCTGTTGGTACTGGTACTGGTGCCAGGCATTGGCCGCGAAGTGAACGGTTCGATGCGCTGGATCGGTTTCAGTTTCTTCAACGTTCAGCCCTCGGAAATCGCCAAGGTCTTCGTGGTCATTTACCTGGCCGGATATCTGGTGCGTCGCCAGCAGGAAGTGCGCGAAAGCTGGATGGGTTTCTTCAAGCCGTTCATCGTGCTGCTGCCGATGGCCGGCCTGTTGCTGATGGAGCCGGACTTCGGCGCCACGGTGGTAATGATGGGCGCGGCGGCGGCGATGCTGTTCCTCGGCGGCGTCGGCTTGTTCCGCTTCAGTCTGATGGTGGTGCTGGCGGTTGCAGCGGTGTTCATTCTGGTCCAGGCCCAGCCCTACCGGATGGCGCGTCTGATCACCTTCACCGACCCCTGGTCGGATCAGTTCGGCTCCGGCTACCAGTTGACCCAGGCACTGATCGCCTTCGGTCGCGGCGAGTGGCTCGGCGTTGGCCTGGGCAACAGCGTGCAGAAGCAGTTCTACCTGCCCGAAGCGCACACCGACTTCGTCTTCTCGGTACTGGCCGAAGAGCTGGGTGTGGTCGGCTCGCTGGTTACCGTGGCGCTGTTCGTGTTCGTCACTGTGCGCGCGCTGTACATCGGCCTGTGGGCAGAAAAAGCCAAACAATTCTTTGCCGCCTATATGGCCTTCGGCCTGGCGTTCCTGTGGATCGGTCAGTTCCTGATCAACATCGGCGTGAACGTCGGCCTGTTGCCGACCAAGGGCCTGACCCTGCCGTTCCTCAGCTACGGCGGTAGCTCCCTGGTGATCTGCTGTGCCTGCGTCGGCTTGCTGCTACGCATCGAATGGGAGAGCCGTACGCACCTGGGCAGTGAAGAACACGAATTCAATGAAAGCGATTTTGCCGAGGAGCCGAATCATGGCCGCTAACGGCAAGAGCGTATTGATCATGGCAGGCGGCACCGGGGGCCACGTGTTCCCGGCGCTGGCCTGCGCCCGTGAATTCCAGGCGCGCGGTTACAGCGTGCACTGGCTGGGCACCCCGCGCGGTATCGAAAACGAACTGGTGCCCCAGGCCGGCCTGCAGTTGCATCTGATCCAGGTCACTGGCTTGCGTGGCAAAGGCAAGCTGTCGCTGCTCAAGGCGCCGTTCACCCTGGTCAAGGCCGTGCTGCAGGCGCGGCGGATCATTCGTCAGCTCAAGCCGGTGTGTGTGGTTGGCTTTGGTGGTTACGTGACCGGTCCGGGGGGCGTCGCTGCCCGGCTGTGCGGCGTACCCGTGGTGATTCACGAGCAGAACGCCCGCGCCGGTACCGCCAATCGGCTGCTGGTGCCTTTGGCTGGCCGAGTCTGCGAAGCTTTCCCCGACACCTTCGCGGCGTCGGACAAACTGCGCACCACCGGTAACCCGGTGCGCAGCGAACTGTTCATGGAAACCCTGCGCGAGCCCCTGGGTGCGCGCAAGCCTCGTTTGCTGGTGCTCGGCGGAAGCCTGGGTGCCGAACCGCTGAACAAATTGCTGCCCCAGGCTTTGGCCCAGGTGCCTCAGGAGATTCGTCCCGAGGTATTCCACCAGGCTGGCAAGCAGCATGACCAGATTACCGCCGAGCGTTATCGCGAGGCCGGTGTCGAGGCTCAGGTAGAGCCGTTCATCAAGGACATGGCCCATGCCTATGGCTGGGCTGATCTGGTGGTCTGCCGCGCGGGTGCGCTGACTGTCAGCGAGCTGGCCGCGGCCGGCTTGCCCTCGATGCTGGTGCCCTTGCCCCACGCCATCGACGACCACCAGACCCACAACGCCCATTATCTGGCCCGTGAAGGCGCTGCCTTCCTGATGCCACAAGCGACAACTGGCGCAGCGCAACTCGCTGAACGCCTGAACGAGGTGCTGATGCAACCGGAAAAACTCACCACCATGGCCGCCACTGCCCGGCGCCTGGCCAAGCCCGCTGCCACCCGCACCGTGGTCGATATCTGTCTGGAGGTGGCCCATGGTTGAGAACAAAAAAGCCATGCCACAACCGGAAATGCGCCGTATCCGTCGCATCCACTTCGTCGGTATCGGCGGTGTGGGCATGTGCGGTATTGCCGAAGTGCTGCTGAACCTGGGTTACCAGGTGTCGGGTTCCGACCTCAAGACCTCGCCGGTTACCGAGCGTCTGGAATCCTTCGGTGCGCAGATCTTCATCGGTCACCGTGCCGAGAATGCCGCCAGCGCCGATGTGCTGGTGGTGTCCAGTGCCATCAATACTGCCAACCCGGAAGTCGCCACTGCCCTTGAGCGGCGCATTCCGGTGGTGCCGCGGGCCGAGATGCTCGCCGAGCTGATGCGCTATCGCCACGGCATCGCCGTTGCCGGTACCCATGGCAAGACCACCACCACCAGCCTGCTGGCCTCGGTATTCGCCGCCGGTGGCCTGGATCCGACCTTCGTCATCGGTGGCCGCCTGAATGCAGCCGGCACCAATGCCCAGCTCGGCACCAGCCGCTACCTGATCGCCGAAGCCGATGAAAGCGACGCCAGCTTCCTGCACCTGCAGCCGCTGGTGGCCGTGGTCACCAACATCGACGCCGACCACATGGCGACCTACGAAGGCGACTTCAACAAGCTGAAGAAAACCTTCGTCGAGTTCCTGCACAACCTGCCGTTCTACGGGCTGGCGGTGATGTGCCTGGACGACCCGGTGGTGCGCGAGATCCTGCCGCAGGTCAAGCGTCCGGCGGTTACCTACGGTTTCAGCGAAGAAGCCGATGTGCGTGCGATCAATGTTCGCCAGTCGGGCATGCAGACCCACTTCACCGTGCTGCGCCGCGATCGCGAGCCGCTGGACGTGTCGGTCAACATGCCGGGCAACCACAACGTGCTCAACGCCCTGGCGACCATCGCCATTGCCACCGACGAAGGCATCAGCGACGAAGCCATTGTCCAGGGCCTCTCGGGGTTCCAGGGGGTAGGGCGGCGCTTCCAGGTCTACGGCGAACTGCCGGTGGACGGCGGCAGCGTGATGCTGGTCGACGACTACGGCCACCACCCGACCGAAGTCGCGGCGGTGATCAAGGCCGTGCGCGGTGGCTGGCCTGAGCGGCGCCTGGTG
The DNA here is from genome assembly GCF_054788455.1 of Pseudomonas sp. ZL2. Classification (NCBI taxonomy): domain Bacteria; kingdom Pseudomonadati; phylum Pseudomonadota; class Gammaproteobacteria; order Pseudomonadales; family Pseudomonadaceae; genus Pseudomonas; species Pseudomonas sp. ZL2. The sequence continues at coordinate 17,415 of NZ_JBGOGX010000063.1, forward strand.
ATGGTGTACCAGCCGCACCGTTACAGCCGCACCCGTGACCTCTACGACGATTTCGTCCAGGTCCTGGCCGATGCCAACGTGCTGCTGCTGATGGAAGTCTACCCGGCCGGCGAAGAGCCGATCCCGGGCGCCGACAGCCGTCAGCTGTGCCACAGCATCCGCCAGCGCGGCCAGCTCGACCCGATCTACATCGAGCGCGGCATCGAGCTGGCGCCGCTGGTCAAGCCGCTGCTGCGCGCCGGCGACATCCTGCTGTGCCAGGGGGCCGGTGACATCGGTGGCCTGGCCCCGCAATTACTCAAGAGTCCGTTGTTCGCTGGTGCAGTTGCCAGTCAGGGGAAGTCGAAATGACTGATAACGCATACGCCACTTTGCACTCGACCATCGAGCCGAAAGCCTTCGGCCGCGTAGCCGTGCTTTATGGCGGCAAGAGCGCCGAGCGCGAGGTTTCGCTCAAGTCCGGTGCCGCAGTCATCGAAGCGCTGACCAGCGCCGGTGTCGACGTGGTCGCCATCGATGTCGGTGACGACCTGCTGCAGCGCCTGCAGAGCGAGAAGATCGATCGCGCCTTCATCATCCTCCACGGTCGTGGCGGTGAAGACGGCAGCATGCAGGGCCTGCTGGAGTGCCTGGGCATTCCGTACACCGGCAGCGGCATCCTCGCTTCGGCGCTGGCCATGGACAAGCTGCGGACCAAACAGGTCTGGCACAGCCTGGGTATTCCGACCCCGCGTCATGCCGTGCTTAGCAGCGAAGTTGACTGTATTTCTGCAGGTGCGGAACTGGGCTTCCCTTTGATCGTCAAACCGGCCCATGAAGGTTCCAGTATCGGTATGGCGAAAGTGAACGGTGTCGACGAATTGATCGCCGCCTGGAAAGACGCCGCTACCTACGATTCGCAAGTGTTGGTCGAACAATGGATTCACGGTCCGGAGTTCACCGTCGCGACCCTGCGTGGCCAGGTGTTGCCACCGATCGCCCTGGGCACCCCGCACACGTTCTACGACTACGACGCCAAGTACCTGGCCTCCGATACCCAGTACCGGATCCCGTGTGGCTTGAGCCCTGAGAAAGAGCAGGAACTCATCGACCTGACCGCCCGCGCCTGCGACGCCATTGGCATCGCTGGCTGGGGCCGGCTGGACGTGATGCAGGACGAGCAGGGGCGTTTCTGGCTGCTCGAGGTCAACACCGCACCAGGCATGACTGATCACAGCCTGGTCCCGATGGCGGCACGCGCGGCCGGCCTGGACTTCCAGCAGTTGGTGCTGGCGATCCTGGCGGCAAGCGTCGAGGCGCGAGGTTAAGCCCATGCAAGGCGCGATGTTACGTCATCAGCAACCCGCCCCCGGCCGTAACAAGCCGGTGCCGCGTGGTGCCAGCCGGATGGTGGCCAAGGAGCCACTGTCGGCGCGCCTGCCCAAGGCCAACTTCAGCGTGTTCAAGCGCCTGCTCTGGCCGGTGTTGCTGGTCGCCGCCGGGTTTGGCGCCTACGAGGGTGCCCAGCGCCTGATGCCGTACGCCGACCGGCCGATCACCAAGATCGCCGTGCAGGGCGACCTCAGCTACATCAGCCAACAGGCGGTGCAGCAGCGGATCGCTCCGTACGTGGCGGCAAGCTTCTTCACCGTCGACCTGGCGAGCATGCGTGCGGAACTGGAGCAGATGCCCTGGATCGCCCACGCCGAAGTGCGCCGGGTATGGCCGGATGAAGTGGTGATCCGCCTGGAAGAACAGTTGCCGGTAGCGCGCTGGGGTGACGAAGCCTTGCTCAATAACCAGGGCCAGGCCTTCACCCCGCGCGAACTTGCCAACTACGAGCACCTGCCGCAGCTGTTCGGGCCGCAGCGGGCGCAGCAAAAAGTAATGCAGCAATATCAGGTCCTGAGCCAGATGTTGCGGCCGATGGGCTTTTCGATTGCCCGGCTGGAGTTGCGCGAGCGCGGCAGCTGGTTCCTGACCACCGGTGCCGGTAGCGCCGGGCCAGGTATCGAACTGCTGCTGGGACGCGATCATCTGGTGGAAAAGATGCGCCGCTTCATTGCCATTTACGACAAGACACTCAAAGAACAGATCACGAACATCGCCCGCATCGATCTGCGTTATGCCAATGGCCTGGCCGTTGGCTGGCGGGAACCGAATGCACCGACAACGGCCCAACCCGCCGTTGCGAAGAATTAGAGAGAGGCAGGACCCATGGCAAATGCGCATAGCGGCAAAATGATCGTCGGGCTGGATATCGGCACCTCCAAGGTTGTGGCACTGGTGGGCGAAGTCGCCGCCGACGGCACCCTGGAAATCGTCGGTATCGGCACCCACCCATCGCGCGGGCTGAAGAAGGGCGTGGTGGTCAATATCGAGTCCACCGTGCAGTCGATCCAGCGCGCGGTCGAAGAGGCCCAGCTGATGGCGGGCTGCCGGATTCACTCGGCGTTCGTCGGTGTTGCCGGCAATCACATCCGCAGCCTGAACTCCCACGGCATCGTCGCCATCCGCGACCGCGAAGTCAGCGCGGCGGACCTGGAGCGCGTGCTCGACGCCGCCCAGGCCGTTGCCATCCCGGCCGATCAGCGGGTCCTGCACACCCTGCCGCAGGACTACGTGATCGACAACCAGGAAGGCGTGCGCGAGCCGCTGGGTATGTCCGGCGTGCGTCTGGAAGCCAAGGTCCACGTGGTCACCTGCGCCGTCAATGCCGCACAGAACATCGAGAAGTGCGTGCGTCGCTGCGGCCTGGAAATCGACGACATCATCCTCGAGCAGCTGGCCTCGGCCTACTCGGTCCTGACCGACGACGAAAAAGAGCTGGGCGTGTGCCTGGTCGACATCGGCGGCGGCACCACCGACATCGCCATCTTCACCGAAGGCGCGATCCGTCACACCGCGGTGATCCCGATTGCCGGCGACCAGGTGACCAACGACATCGCCATGGCCTTGCGCACGCCGACCCAGTACGCCGAAGAGATCAAGATCCGTTACGCCTGCGCCCTGGCCAAACTGGCCGGTGCCGGTGAAACCATCAAGGTGCCGAGCGTCGGCGACCGTCCGCCGCGCGAACTGTCGCGCCAGGCCCTGGCCGAAGTGGTCGAGCCGCGTTACGACGAGCTCTTCACCCTGATCCAGGCCGAACTGCGTCGCAGCGGCTACGAAGACCTGGTACCGGCGGGCATCGTCCTGACCGGCGGTACCTCGAAAATGGAAGGCGCGGTAGAACTTGCCGAGGAAATCTTCCACATGCCGGTACGCCTGGGCGTACCGCACAGTGTTCGCGGCCTTAGCGATGTGGTGCGCAACCCGATCTATTCCACCGGTGTGGGCCTTTTGACCTACGGCCTGCAGAAGCAGTCCGACGGCTTGACCCTGACCGGTATCAGCAGCAGCAGCAGCAACGGCTATGGCGATGAACCGAAGGCTCCAGCGTTCGAACGCTTCAAACGTTGGGTCCAGGGCAACTTTTAAAGTTTCAAAGCAGTAGTAGTAGGCGCAAAAACTAGAGAACTGTAAGGAGAGGGAAAATGTTCGAGCTCGTAGACAACGTCCCGCAAAGTCCGGTCATTAAAGTGATCGGCGTCGGTGGCGGCGGTGGCAACGCCGTCAATCACATGGTCAAGAGCAACATCGAAGGCGTCGAATTCATCTGCGCCAACACTGATGCTCAAGCGCTGAAAAACATCGGCGCGCGCACCATCCTGCAACTGGGTACCGGCGTGACCAAGGGCCTGGGTGCTGGTGCCAATCCGGAAGTCGGCCGCCAAGCCGCGCTGGAAGACCGTGAGCGCATCGCCGAAGTGCTGCAAGGCACCAACATGGTGTTCATCACTACCGGCATGGGTGGCGGTACCGGTACCGGTGCGGCGCCAATCATCGCCGAAGTGGCGAAAGAGCTGGGCATCCTCACCGTTGCCGTGGTCACTCGTCCGTTCCCGTTCGAAGGCCGCAAGCGCATGCAGATTGCCGACGAGGGCATCCGTGCACTGGCTGACAGCGTCGACTCGCTGATCACCATCCCCAACGAGAAGCTGCTGACCATCCTCGGCAAGGACGCCAGCCTGCTGTCGGCATTCGCCAAGGCTGACGACGTTCTGGCCGGTGCCGTTCGCGGTATCTCCGACATCATCAAGCGTCCGGGCATGATCAACGTCGACTTCGCCGACGTGCGTACCGTGATGAGCGAGATGGGCATGGCGATGATGGGTACCGGCTGCGCCAGCGGTCCTAACCGTGCACGTGAAGCGACCGAGGCAGCCATCCGCAACCCGCTGCTCGAAGACGTCAACCTGCAGGGCGCTCGCGGCATCCTGGTCAACATCACGGCGGGGCCTGACCTGTCGCTGGGTGAATACTCGGACGTCGGCAGCATCATCGAAGCCTTCGCTTCCGATCACGCCATGGTCAAGGTCGGTACCGTTATCGATCCGGACATGCGCGACGAGCTGCACGTTACCGTGGTTGCCACTGGTCTGGGTGCGAAAATCGAGAAGCCGGTCAAGGTTATCGACAACACCATGCAGACTGCTGCGGCGCAGACCCCGGCACCGGCTCCTGTTCGTCACGAATCTTCGGTGAACTACCGTGATCTGGAGCGTCCGACCGTGATGCGCAACCAGGCTCACGCCGGTGCGGCAGCGGCTGCCAAACTTAATCCGCAAGACGATCTGGACTACCTGGACATCCCGGCATTCCTGCGTCGTCAGGCCGATTAATGAAATTTATCAGGGGTATAAGGGTGATTGGTGTTCAGCAAAGGCCGGGTCTGGTATTATCCTCAGCCTTTGTTGATACCAGTTCGCAATTTGCGCTGAAGCGGCCAATGCCATGATTAAACAACGCACCCTGAAAAATATCATCCGTGCCACAGGTGTCGGCCTGCACTCCGGGGAAAAGGTTTACCTGACCCTCAAACCCGCACCTGTGGATACCGGCATCGTATTTCGTCGTGCCGACCTCGACCCCGTGGTGGAAATTCCTGCCCGCGCGGCGAATGTCGGCGAGACCACCATGTCGACGACACTGGTCAACGGCGATACCAAGGTAGACACGGTTGAGCACTTGCTCTCGGCCATGGCTGGCCTGGGCATCGATAACGCCTACGTCGAGCTCTCCGCGTCCGAAGTGCCGATCATGGACGGTAGCGCTGGGCCCTTTGTATTCCTGATTCAATCTGCCGGCCTGGAAGAACAGGACGCAGCCAAGAAGTTCATCCGCATCCTGCGCGAAGTGACAGTGGAAGACGGCGACAAGCGCGCCACTTTCCTGCCGTTCGACGGGTTCAAGGTGAGTTTCGAGATCGATTTCGATCACCCGGTGTTCCACAACCGGACTCAAAGTGCCAGCGTGGACTTTTCCAGCACCTCGTTCGTGAAGGAAGTCAGCCGCGCCCGTACCTTCGGGTTCATGAGTGACATCGAGTACCTGCGCAAGAACAACCTCGCACTCGGTGGCAGTGTGGAAAACGCCATCGTGGTCGACAAGGACGGCGTGCTCAACGAAGACGGTCTTCGCTACGAAGACGAATTCGTCAAGCACAAGATCCTCGACGCCATCGGCGACCTCTACCTGCTGGGCAACAGCCTGATCGGCGAGTTCAAGGGCTACAAGTCCGGACACGCGCTGAACAACCAGCTGCTGCGCAAGCTGATCGAGGAAAAAGACGCCTGGGAAGTGGTGACTTTCGAAGATGCCAGCACGGCACCGATCTCTTACATGCGTCCGGTTGCGGCAGTGTAAGTACGAACACTCTCTTCTTTAGTTTTTTTGGGCCACCTTCGGGTGGCCTTTTTTATGCCTGGTTTTTGCTCGACACAGTACCTGTGGGAGCCGGTCTTGCCGGCGATGGGCTGCGCAGCAGTCCCATGTACGGAATATCAGCCGTCCGCCGAATCCTTGTCTCGCGCATGGCTGGCCAGCCGCTCCAGCGCTGCCCGCAGCTTGGGATCGCTGATGCCCTCCGCCGTCGCCTGAATGCTCTCGGCCGCGCGGCTCGACAGGTCTGCGGTGTGCCCGACCGCCCGGCTCTGGGTGGTCGGTGGCTGCACCTTGAACAGGATCCGGGTCAGGCTGGCGAAGACCTCCAGGGTCTGCAACTGGCGTTGCAGGCGTTTTTGCTGGTACCGCAGGCGGGTGGCCCAGTGGCCGTCGGTGACGATCAGCAGCAGCGTGCCTTCGCGCCAGGAGGCGATGTGGCAATGCTCACGGGCAGCCGGCTGCAACTGGCTGTCGAGCAGCTTCTGCAGTTGCGCCAGGCGCTGGGCCTGGCTGAACAGGGCTTTGAGCGGCCGGGCTTCGCGCAGAAGAACAGCGGGGGCGCGGGCTGGCGAGGGGCGAAAAGCCATGAAGGGACACCTGAAGTTACAGAGCTGCCATCTTAGCAGATCGCCTGTGGTAAGCCTTGGCCAGGCAGTCAGGGTAAAACTTCATGTTGCAATGGGTTGAAGTTGGCGAAAAAGGCCTTATTTTAACCATGCCCCGTCAAAGCGCTGTGCCAGCATCGTGGAAATCCGCCACTTTCCTCACCATCGTTTCCGGGTAGAATGCTCGTTCGCATGCGGCCATAAGGGCTGCACGGGCGACTTACGGGGCCGCCCTCCATCCCCACGTGTGGAAGATCCTGCCGATATGTTTGCGCCTTTGTTAAAAAAACTTTTTGGAAGCAAGAACGAGCGTGAAGTCAAACGCATGCTCAAGACGGTACAGATCGTCAATGCCTTCGAAGAGCAGATGGTGGCCCTCTCGGATGAGCAGCTGCGCGCCAAGACCGCAGAGTTCAAAGAGCGCCTGGCCAAAGGCGAGACCCTCGACCAGCTGTTGCCTGAAGCCTTCGCGGTTGCCCGTGAAGCCGGCAAGCGGGTCATGGGCATGCGTCACTTCGATGTGCAGCTGATCGGCGGCATGACCTTGCACGAAGGCATGATCGCAGAAATGCGTACCGGTGAAGGCAAGACCTTGGTCGCAACCCTGGGCGTGTACCTCAATGCCTTGTCGGGCAAAGGCGTGCACGTGGTCACGGTGAACGACTACCTGGCCCGCCGCGACGCCAACTGGATGCGTCCGCTGTACGAATTCCTCGGCCTGACCGTCGGCGTCGTTACGCCGTTCCAGCCGCCGGAAGAGAAGCGCATCGCCTATGCCGCCGACATCACCTACGGCACCAACAACGAATTCGGTTTCGACTACCTGCGCGACAACATGGCCTTCAGCATGGAAGAGAAATTCCAGCGTGAGCTGAATTTTGCCGTGATCGACGAAGTCGACTCCATCCTGATCGACGAAGCCCGTACCCCGCTGATCATCTCCGGCCAGGCCGAAGACAGCTCCAAGCTGTACATCGAGATCAACAAGCTGATCCCGCGCCTCAAGCAGCACATCGAGGAAGTCGAGGGCCAGGTTACCCAGGAAGGCCACTACAGCATCGACGAGAAGAGCCGTCAGGTTGAACTCAACGAAGCCGGCCACCAGTTCATCGAAGAGATGCTCACCCAGGTCGGTCTGCTGGCCGAGGGCGAGAGCCTCTACTCGGCGCACAACCTGGGCCTGCTGACCCACGTCTACGCCGGCCTGCGCGCGCACAAGCTGTTCCATCGCAACGTTGAATACATCGTCCAGGACGGCCAGATCCTGCTGATCGACGAACACACCGGCCGTACCATGCCGGGCCGTCGTCTGTCCGAAGGCCTGCACCAGGCGATCGAAGCGAAAGAGAACCTGAACATTCAGGCCGAGAGTCAGACCCTGGCTTCGACCACCTTCCAGAACTACTTCCGCCTGTACAACAAGCTGTCCGGCATGACCGGTACCGCCGACACCGAAGCGTTCGAGTTCCAGTCGATCTACGGACTCAACGTGATGGTGATCCCGCCGAACAAGCCGTTGGCCCGTAAGGACTTCAACGACCTGGTGTACCTGACTGCCGAAGAGAAGTACCAGGCGATCATCGCCGACATCAAGGAAAGCATGACCCAGGGCCGCCCCGTCCTGGTGGGTACGGCGACCATCGAAACCTCCGAGCACATGTCCAACCTGCTGCAGAAGGAAGGCATCGATCACAAGGTCCTCAACGCCAAGTACCACGAGAAAGAAGCCGAGATCATTGCCCAGGCCGGTCGCCCGGGTGCGCTGACCATCGCCACCAACATGGCCGGCCGTGGTACCGACATCCTCCTGGGCGGTAACTGGGAAGTCGAAGTCGCCGCCATGGAAAACGCGACGCCTGAGCAAGTTGCGCAGATCAAGGCCGACTGGCAGAAGCGTCACCAGCAGGTGATCGAGTCCGGTGGCCTGCACGTGATCGCCTCCGAGCGTCACGAGTCGCGCCGTATCGACAACCAGCTGCGTGGCCGTTCCGGCCGTCAGGGCGACCCGGGTTCGAGCCGTTTCTACCTGTCGCTGGAAGACAGCCTGATGCGTATCTTCGCCTCCGACCGGGTGAAGAACTTCATGAAGGCGCTGGGCATGCAGTCCGGTGAAGCCATCGAACACCGCATGGTCACCAACGCCATCGAAAAGGCCCAGCGCAAGGTCGAAGGCCGCAACTTCGACATTCGTAAACAGCTGCTCGAATTCGACGACGTCGCCAACGAGCAACGTAAAGTCATCTACCACATGCGTAACAGCCTGCTGGCAGCTGACAATATTGGCGACACCATCGCCGACTTCCGCCAGGAAGTGCTCGACGCCACCGTCGCCCAGCACATTCCGCCGCAGTCGCTGCCCGAGCAGTGGGATGTTGCCGGCCTGGAAGCGTCGCTGGCCAGCGATTTCGGGGTCAAGCTGCCGATCCAGCAATGGCTCGACGAAGACGACCACCTGTACGAAGAAACCCTGCGCGAGAAGCTCATGGCCGAGCTGCTGGCGGCCTACAACGAGAAGGAAGAGCAGGCCAGCGCCGAAGCCCTGCGCACCTTCGAGAAGCAGATCCTGCTGCGCGTCCTCGACGACCTGTGGAAAGATCACCTGTCGACCATGGATCACCTGCGTCACGGTATCCACCTGCGCGGCTATGCGCAGAAGAACCCGAAGCAGGAGTACAAGCGCGAGTCGTTCAACCTGTTCCAGGAACTGCTCGATTCGATCAAGCGCGACACCATCCGCGTGCTCTCGCACGTTCAGGTGCGCCGCGAAGATCCGGTCGAGGAAGAAGCCCGTCTGCGCCGCGAAGCCGAAGAACTGGCCGCGCGCATGCAGTTCCAGCACGCCGAGGCCCCAGGCCTGGAAGCTGAGCCGCAGGAAGAGGGCACTGACGTTGCCGTGGCCACCGCGCCCGTACGCAACGAGCAGAAGCTGGGCCGCAACGAGCCATGCTGGTGCGGTTCGGGCAAGAAGTTCAAGCAGTGCCACGGCAAGATCGACTGATCAAACCGTCGTTGCACCCCGCTGACATCTGAACACCGCGCCGCGACTGGTACTCACCGTCGCGGCGTTGTTCCATCTCAAGCGCCGGTTATCTCGACCCGGCGCATTTTTTCTAGGAGCGCTTTCATGGCTGTTGGTCTTGGTCCTTTGCCAACGTTGCACCCGGTTCCAGGTTTCGAACTCGGCATCGCCTCTGCGGGCATCAAGCGCCCGGGGCGCAAGGACGTGGTGGTAATGCGCTGCGCCGAAGGCTCCAGTGTTGCCGGCGTGTTCACCCTGAACGCGTTCTGCGCCGCTCCCGTGATCCTTGCCAAGCAGCGCGTGCAGGGCACCGTGCGCTACCTGCTGACCAACACCGGCAACGCCAACGCCGGCACCGGCGCGCCGGGCCTGGCCGCCGCCGAACGCACCTGCGCCAAGCTGGCCGCGCTGACTGGCGTCGACGCCAGCGCCGTGCTGCCGTTTTCCACCGGCGTGATCGGCGAGCCGCTGCCGGTCGAGAAGATCGAAGGCGCCCTGCAGGCAGCCATCGATGACCTGTCGGAAAACAACTGGGCCGCTGCCGCCACCGGCATCATGACCACCGATACCCTGCCAAAAGGCGCCAGCCGTCAGTTCCAGCATGACGGCGTGACCGTCACCGTCACCGGCATCAGCAAGGGCGCGGGCATGATCCGTCCGAACATGGCGACCATGCTCGGCTACATCGCCACCGATGCCAAGGTGGCGCCGGCGGTGCTCAAGGACCTGATCCTCGACGGCGCCAACAAGTCGTTCAACCGCATCACCATCGACGGCGACACCTCGACCAACGACTGCTGCATGCTGATTGCCACCGGCAAGGCCGATGTCGCCGAAGTCACCGAAGCCAGCGGCCCGTTGTTCGAAGCGCTGAAAAAGGCCGTGTTCGAAGTGTGCATGGAAGTGGCCCAGGCCATCGTCCGTGACGGCGAAGGCGCGACCAAGTTCGTCACCGTTGAAGTCAATGGCGGCAGCAATCACCAGGAATGCCTGGACGTCGGCTACGCCGTGGCTCACTCGCCGCTGATCAAGACCGCGCTGTTCGCCTCCGACCCGAACTGGGGCCGGATCCTCGCCGCCGTCGGCCGTGCCGGCGTGCCGGACCTGGACGTCAGCCTGATCGACGTCTACCTGGGTGATGTGTGCATCGCCAGCAAGGGCGGGCGCAGCGCCAGCTACACCGAAGCCCAGGGCTCGGCAGTAATGGCCAAGGAAGAGATCACCATCCGTATCGAGCTGGGCCGTGGCCAGTGCAGCGAAACCATCTGGACCACTGACCTGTCCCACGAGTACGTGAAAATCAACGCCGAATACCGTACCTAACCTCATCGCGGGTCAAGCCCGCTCCTACAAAACCTGTAGGAGCGGGCTTGACCCGCGAAAAGTCCCTGATGGAGCCGCACCATGAGCTACCAACTGATCATCGGCGACAAGCTGTATTCCTCCTGGTCGCTGCGCGCCGCCCTGGCCCTTGAGCTGGCCGGTGCTTCCTATGATGAAACCCTGATCAAACTCAACCAGCCCGATACCCGCCAGCGTCTGCTCGAGCATTCGCCCACTGCCAAGGTGCCGCTGCTCAAGAGCGAGCATGGGGTAATCGCCGACTCCCTGGCGATCGCCGAGTACCTGGCTGAACGCTACCCGCACGCCAACCTCTGGCCCACCGACATCGCCGCCCGGGCCCAGGCCCGTTCGGCCTGCGCGCAGATGCACAGCGGCTTTTTCGCCCTGCGCGGCAACATGCCGTTCGACCTGTCCCGGGATGAAGCGCTGGAAACCGTGCCGCTGGACGTGCAGGTGGATATCGACCGCATCGTCGCGCTGTGGTCCGAATGCCGCCTGGCCGCCAAGGAAGCAGGCCCGTACCTGTTCGGCCGCGTCAGCCTGGTCGATGCCTTCTTTGCCCCGATCGCCGTGCGCCTGCGCACCTATCGGGTAGAGGTGCCGGCAGAAGCGGCGGCCTATATCGAAACCATCTACCAGTGGCCAGCCTTCCAGGCCTGGCAAAAGGCTGGCCTGGCGGAGCGTGAAGGGTGAAACGTGTGCATGTAGCCGCTGCGGTCATCCGCGGTACCGACGGGCGCATCCTGATTGCCCGCCGTGCCGACAGCCAGCATCAGGGCGGCCTGTGGGAGTTCCCGGGCGGCAAGGTTGAAGACGGCGAAGCGGTCGAGCGGGCCCTGGCGCGGGAGCTTCATGAAGAGCTGGGCATCGTCGTCACTGCGGCGCGGCCATTGATCAAGGTCAAGCACGATTACCCGGACAAGCAGGTGCTGCTGGATGTCTGGGAGGTCAACGGTTTTACCGGCGAGCCCCACGGCGCAGAAGGCCAGCCTCTGGCCTGGGTAAGCGCGCGGGAGCTGCCGCATTACGACTTCCCCGAAGCCAACCAGCCGATCGTTGCTGCCGCGCGCTTGCCGGGGCAATACCTGATCACGCCCGAAGGCCTGGAAGTTCCGCAGATGCTGCGTGGCATCCAGAAGGCCATTGCCGGCGGGATCAAGCTGGTGCAACTGCGTGCGCCGAACATGTACGACCCCAAGTACCGCGATGTGGCGGTGGATGCGGTCGGGCTGTGTGCGGGCAAGGCGCAGTTGATGCTCAAGGGCCCGTTGGAGTGGCTGGGTGACTTCCCGGCGGCCGGTTGGCACCTGACCTCCGAGCAGTTGCGCAAGTACGCCAGCAAAGGCCGGCCGTTCCCCAAGGAACGCTGGCTGGCGGCGTCCTGCCACAATGCTGAAGAATTGGCGTTGGCCGAGCAGATGGGCGTGGATTTCGTCACCCTGTCGCCGGTGCAGGCGACCCAGACTCATCCACACGCCGTGCCGTTGGGTTGGGAGCAGGCGCAGCAACTGATCGAAGGCTTCAGCAAGCCCGTGTATTTGCTCGGTGGCGTGGGTGCTGCCGAGCTGGACAAGGCCTGGCTGCATGGCGCTCAGGGTGTGGCGGGGATCCGCGCATTTTGGCCTGAGCTCTGATAGGGGGCTGCTTTGCAGCCCATCGCTGGCAAGCCAGCTCCCACAAGGTTCGGTGTATGCAGTCTTTGTGGGAGCTGGCTTGCCAGCGATGAGGCCCTCAAGGCTTGGCCGCAGCCTGCCACAACACCTCGGCAACGCCCTGACGCCGCGCAATCAACCGCGCCGCGACAAACAGCAAATCCGACAACCGGTTGATATACGCCAGCCCCACCCCGGCCAAAGGCTCGACACTGTTCAACTGCTGGCAACGCCGCTCGGCACTGCGCGCCAGGCTGCGGCACACATGGGCCTGGGCAATCAGTGCCGAACCACTGGGCAGGATAAAGTTCTCCAGCGGCCCCAGCTCTTCGTTCCAGCGGTCGATCGCCGCCTCCAGGCGCTCCACTTCAGCACTGTTCAGCGCCTGGTAAGCGGGCATCGCCAATTCCCCGCCCAGATCGAACAACCGGTGCTGACAAGGCGCCAGCACCTCGCTGAGCTCATCCAGCCTGTGCTCGGCCAACCCGGCCAGCAACAAACCCAGCTGGCTGTTGAGGCTGTCCACCTCGCCAATGGCTTCGATCCGCGGGTGGTCCTTGGGTACCCGGCGGCCATCGCCCAGGCCGGTCTCACCTTTGTCGCCGGTGCGGGTGTAGATCTTCGACAAACGAAAACCCATGCTCATGACTCCGTCTTCAGGGGGGCAAGCGGCAGGCGCAAGGTGAAGCAGGTGCCCTGGCCAGGTGCCGATTGCACCTCCATCTGCCCCTTGTGATTGTTGGTGATGATGAAATATGACACTGACAGGCCCAAGCCCGTGCCCTGGCCGATTTCCTTGGTGGTGAAGAACGGCTCGAAGGTACGTTTGCGCACTGCTTCGGGCATGCCGATACCGTTGTCCTCGACCTGGATCTCCGCCCACGGCGGATTGAGCCGGGTGCGCAGGGTGATACGCCCGGGCTCGCTGTCATCCTGGCGCAGGTGGATGGCCTGGGCGGCGTTTTTCAGCAGGTTGAGCAGCACCTGTTCCAGTTCGTTGGCGGTGCACGGCACCGGGCCCAGATCAGGGTCGAACTGGCGGACGATGGCCTGGCCCTTGAAATCGAAACCGATGGTCAGGTCGAAGTCGTTGCCGGCAATTTCCACCGCCTGGTCGATCAGCGCCGGCAGGTCGCAAGGCGCCAGCTGGCGATTGCTGCGGCGGCTGAAGCTGAGCATGTGGGTGACGATCTTCGCTGCACGGGCACCGGCCTGCTGGATGCCGTCGAGCAACTGCGGTACTTCGCGGCTTTCCAGGTAGCGGTTGACGGTGGGCAGATCAATGCCGATCTCATCGGCCTGTTCCTGGTTCTTGGCCAGGTCCGGCGACAGCCGCCGGCGAATGTTCTGCACATTGTGCAGGATGGCGCCAAGGGGGTTGTTGATTTCGTGAGCCATGCCGGCTGCCAGGCCGCCGACTGAAAGCATCTTTTCCGACTGAACCATCATTTCTTCCAGCGACAGACGCTGGGTGATGTCGTCGATCCGGATCACCACGCCGCGGCCACCACCGCCCATCAGCGGGTAGAAGGTCAGGGCATAGTGGCGGGCGTCGTCGTCCTTGGTCCAGGTCACCCGCTCGATCTTCGCCACCCGGTGCTTTTCGACGCTCTCCTTGAGCTGCGGCAGGAACGGCTTGAGCGGTTCGAAAGCGAGGAAGATCGGCTGGTTCAACGCTTCGTCAAGCGGTGTGCCGGAGAGCGCGCTGGCTTCCTGGTTCCACTGAGTGACGTAGAGCTGTTCGTCAAGGGCGATCAGCGCCGAGGGCATGGAGTCGATGATGCTGTTGAGATAATTCTGAAAGCCGGTGAGTTTTTTCTCGATCTTGCTGCGTACCTGAACTTCCAGCTCCAGTTTGCGGTTGGTGTGACGGGTTTCTTCGGCCAGACCCTGGGCCTGGTCGTAGGCGTCCTGAAATTCGTCGCGGGTGCGCTTGAGCTGCTGCTCGCGGGCTTCGATGCGCGAAAGCATGGTGTTGAAGGCGTCGGCCAGGCTGCCGATTTCGTCGTCATTGCCGCGTTTGGCGCGCAGGGCGTAGTTCTCTTCGCGGGTGACCTGGCGCGACAGTTCTTCGAGCTGGTAGATCGGCTGGGTGATCAGGCGCTTGATCTGCCGGGCGATGATCATCCACAGCAGGATACTGAACACCAGGATGCCCAGGCTGGCGGTCAGGGTGCCGGTGTAGAAGGCCATCGGCAGTTCGCTGCTGGCCACCAGCAACAGGTGGCCGGGCGGGCCGCCCGCACGGGGCAGGCTCACCAGTTGCGTGCTGCGAAATTCGGTCAGGCGCCAATTGTCGATGTTGCGGTAGCGCTTGGGCAACGGCAGGGCTTCACCATGCTGCAACTGCGCCAGCATCTTGCCGTCGCTGCCGTACAGGGCGGCGGCGCGCAGTGGGGTGTAGCTGTCGAGTTCCTTGAGCAGGGCTTTGGCGGCTTCCGGCGACTCGCTGGCCTGTTGCGCCAGTTGCGGATTGGACACCAGTCGGCCGATAGTCTGCAGGGCCTGCGGGGCCATGCTCTCCTGGGAGATCCAGTAGGCAGCGCTGATAAAGGTCAGGTTGGCCACCAGCAGGATGGTGATCAACAACACCAGCAGGGCGGCCAGCAACTTCTGGCCGACTGGCAGGTTCTCCAGGCGTTCGCGCAAGGTCATGTGAAAGGCGTTATCCCGGTCTGTAGGTGAAAGGGCAGGGTAGCGCCGTGCTCAGTCGCTGGGCAATCCGCGCGTGTTCAGGTGTTCGACCAGGCGCCGGTACAGCCGTTCCAGGTGCGGCAGCTGCCGGCCGTGACGGCTGGCGGTGCGGCAGGCATGGCCGAGCAGATAGTGGATTTCGGTGCGCCGGCCATGGCGAACATCCTGGTACATGGAAGAGTAGTTGGCCGCGGTGGCATGGATCACCCGTTCGACTTCCTCGTTGAGGCCCTCGGCCGCTTCCGGCTGGCCGCAATACTGCAGCAGCTCGGCCAGTTCTGCACACAGGGTGGCGACTTCGCAGTGATGCGCCTGCAGGCCGCCATTGCGACAGTCATGCAGCACGGTCAGCGGGTTGATCGCGCAGTTGAGCGCCAGCTTGCGCCACAGGCGGGTGAGGATGTCCGGGGTCCACTGGTGGGGAATGCCGGCGTCGCTCAGGTCTTCGAGCCAGCCCGGAGCGCCGGGGTTGGCCGGATCGCCCAGCCAGTTGAAGCCGTGACCGGCGAAATTCACCTGCCAGTCCTGTTCGCGGAACGCGCCTTCGGTGCTGGAGGCGAACACGCAGCGGGCGTGTGGCACGCGATTGGCCACTGCTTCCTGGCTGCCCAGGCCGTTCTGCAGCAGGATCAGCTCGGCGTCCCGGGCCAGGCGCGGCGCCAGTTGCGCCACCGCCTGTTCGGCGTCGTAAGCCTTGCAGGCCACCAGCAAACGGTGGATCGGCGTGTTGTCGTCGGCCAGTTGCGCCGGAATCGCCTGCAGTTGCGCCTTGCCCTGTTCGACCAGGGTCAGGCCGCCTGCGGCTTCATAGGCCTGTAACCGCGCCTTGTCGCGCAGGACCAGCCGGACCGGTTTGCCGGCGCGGGCCAGCCGGCAGGCCCAGAGGCTGCCCAGACTGCCGGCGCCGAGAATATGCCAGGTGCTGCTCATCAGCGTTTCGCAACCGTTATAATGATCCGGTATTTTAACCGTCAAACCCTGCGCGCTCCATCGCGCTCTTTCAGCAGAGCCGCGAGGGTGCCTTTATTTTTTGGAGAAAAGGTATGCCGTCGTTCGACGTGGTATCGGAACTGGACAAGCACGAAGTCACCAACGCCGTGGAAAACGCGGTCAAAGAGCTGGATCGCCGCTATGACCTCAAGGGCAAGGGCAGCTTCGAGTTCAAGGAAAAGGAGCTGACCGTCAACCTGACCGCCGAAGCCGAATTCCAGCTCGAGGCGATGATTGACATCCTCAAGCTGGCCCTGGTCAAGCGCAAGATCGACGTGCAGTGCCTGGAAGTGAAGGACGCCTTCGCCTCGGGCAAGGTCATGAAGCAGGAAGCGGTGCTCAAAGAGGGTATCGATAAAGAACTGGCGAAGAAGATCGTCGCTCATATCAAGGACGCCAAGCTCAAGGTCCAGGCCGCCATCCAGGGCGAGCAGGTGCGCGTCACCGGCAAGAAGCGCGACGACCTGCAAGAGGCCATCGCCGCCTTGCGCGCCAAAGAGTTCGGCATGCCCCTGCAGTTCAACAATTTCCGCGACTGAAGTCACGGAGCCCGGAACCTTGGCGCCTTTTTGGCGTCCGAGGGCCGAGGTGCCGCTGAAACGTTTGCGGCAGGTCTTATTCAGCTTTGTGCCGCCCGGCATCAGGAGAACACACTATGGATTTGAACGCTGAGGTCGACCAGCTGGTCAAGGCTTCGCAAACCTGGCTTCCGATGATCATGGAATACGGTAGCCGTCTGTTGCTGGCGTTGTTGACCCTGGCCATCGGCTGGTGGGTAATCAACAAGGTCACCTATCGCCTGGGCAAACTGCTTGCCCTGCGTAACGCCGACCTGGCCCTGCAAGGTTTCATCAGCAGCCTGGCCAACATCATTCTGAAGATCCTGCTGATTGTCAGCGTGGCCTCGATGATCGGCATCGAGACCACCTCGTTCGTCGCTGCCATCGGTGCTGCGGGCCTGGCCATCGGTCTGGCCCTGCAAGGTAGCCTGGCCAACTTCGCGGGCGGCGTGCTGATCCTGCTGTTCCGTCCGTTCCGTATCGGCGACTGGATCGAAGCCCAGGGTGTGGCGGGTACCGTCGACAGCATCCAGATCTTCCATACCGTGCTGCGTACCGGCGACAACAAGACCGTGATCCTGCCCAACGGCAGCCTGTCCAACGGCATCATCACCAACACCAACCGCCAGCCGACGCGCAAGGTGGTGTTCGATGTTGGCGTTGACTACGACGCCGACCTGCAAAAGGCCCGCAACGTGCTGCTGGAACTGGCCCAGGACCCGCGGGTGCACCAGGATCCGGCGCCACAGGCAGTGATTTCGACCTTGGGCGACAGCTCGATCACCGTATCGCTGCGCATCTGGGTCAACACCGCCGATTACTGGGACGTGCTGTTCATGCTCAACGAGCATGCCCGTGACCGCCTGAAGGCCGAGGGCATCGACATTCCCTTTCCACAGCGGGTGATCCGCGTGGTGCAGGAAGCGGCGGTGCAGTAACGACCGACGCAATCGCGGGGGAAACCCACCCCCCCCCCCCCCCATCAAAGTAAGACTGCCCCACCACTCCTTCCCCCATCCCCCCCCCTTTTTTC
>NZ_JBGOGX010000064.1:0-67008 GCF_054788455.1 Pseudomonas sp. ZL2
GTGTGGTACGGGAGGTGGGGTGGAAGGAACGACCGAAAAACTCGGGGGGCAAGCCCGCTCCTACACAATCCTGTAGGAGCGGGCTTGCCCCGCGATGCTTTCAGCAGCCATTACACTTGTTCACGTCTTCGCGCTATCTGCGCCCAGTGCTTTCTGGCATATAGGCTCGCTTACTTCTGTTTGCCCGGTCTTATCATGCTTACCCCCCTGATCAACATTACGCCGCTACGGGCGTTTTGTTTCGCCATGACCCTGGCGCTGTTCGAACTGCTTACCTACCTCGCCAGCGACGTGGTGATGCCGGCCATGCCGGTGGTGGTCGGTGAGCTCAACGCCAGCCCCGAATTCATCCCCCATGCCCTGAACCTCTACCTGCTCGGTGGCGTGCTGCTGCAATGGCTGATCGGCCCGCTGGCCGACCGTTACGGCCGTCGTCCGTTGCTGCTGGGCGGCTGCGCGTTCTTCTGTCTGGCCTGTATCGCCACCTTCTGGGTGCAGAGCATCGAGCTGTTCAACCTGCTGCGCCTGTTGCAGGGGATTGGCCTGGGCTTTGTGGTGACGGTCAGCTACCCGGCACTCAACGAGGCGTTCAGCGAAGCCGATGCAGTGCGGATGATGGCCTTGCTGGCCAATATCGCCCTGCTGTCGCCGCTGCTTGGCCCGCTGGTCGGTACCCTGCTGCTGGAGTGGGTGTCCTGGCGCTGGCTGTTCGTGCTGTTCGGTGCGGCAGCGGTGCTGGCCTGGTTTGCCCTGTACCGGTTCATGCCGGAGACCCTCGGCGTCGAACGCCGGGATGGCTCGCGCCTGGCGTTCCAGCCGATCCACTTGCTGCCGTTGCTGGCCGGCTACGGGCAACTGTTGGCCAACCGCCGCTTTGTCGCCGGCAGTGCCGCGCTGGGCCTGGTCGGCCTGCCGCTGATCGGCTGGATCGGCCTGTCGCCGGTGCTGTTGATCCACGACGAGGGCCTGAGCACCCTGGATTACGCCCTGTGGCAATTGCCGGTGTTCGGCGGCCTGATCCTCGGCAACCTGGTGATCAACCGGATTGCCGATCGCCATGCGCTCACCACCCTGGTGCGATTGGCGTTGTGGCCGTTTCTGATCGGTTTGCTGGGCATGATGCTCGGCACCTGGCTGTTCCCTTCGGTACCGAGCCTGGTGATCGGCATGTCGGTGTATGCGCTGGGCCTGGGTATTGCCAACGCCGTGCTGTACCGCATGACGCTGTTTTCCAGCGAGCAGAGCAAGGGTCTGGTATCGGCGATGCTGGGGATGATCACCATTGCCCTGCTGGGCCTTGGCGGGGCGTTGCTGGCGATGTTCGGGGCTGGCGCCAGCCTTGTGCACTTCGCCCTGGCGGCGGGGGCGGCGGGAATTCTGGCGCTATGGCCGCTGAGGGTCGTTCTGAGCGCTTCCACCAACTTGTCAGAGGCTATCCCGGAGTAGCTCCGGTAATAGCCTCAGCGCGGTTCAGGGGCGTTCTCCAACCTGGTTCTCGAGCGGTTCCTGCTTGCCCCGCTCCTGGCGCCATTGCAGGGCGATCAGGATCAGGGTCGGCACGCCGAGCAGGGCGGTGATCAGGAAGAAGTCGTGGTAGCCGAATTTCTCGACCATGACCCCCGAGTAACCGCCGATCAGCCGCGGCAACAGCAGCATGATCGAACTGAGCAGGGCGTACTGCGTCGCCGAGAACTTCAGGTTGGTCAAACTCGACAGGTAGGCGACGAACGCCGAGGTGGCCAGGCCCGAGCTGAAGTTGTCCAGCGAAATGGTCACCACCAGCATCTGCAGGTTGGCGCCCATGTCGGCGAGCATCAGGAACAGAATGTTGGTCGCCGCCGACGCCACGCCGCCGATGAACAGGATCGGCAGGATACCGAAGCGCACGATCAGCAGGCCGCCAAAACCGGCACCCACCAGGGTCATGATCAGGCCGAAGATCTTGCTGACGCTGGCGATCTGGTCCTTGGTGAAGCCCTGGTCGATGTAGAACACGTTGGCCATCACGCCCATCACCGTGTCGGACATCCGGTAGGTGGCGATCAGCCCGAGCAGCAGCAGGGCCTGCCAGCGGTAGCGGGTGATGAAGTCGTTGACCGGGGTCAGCACCGGTGCCAGGCCACGGCGGCCCATGGACGACAGGCACAGGACGGTCAGGGTGATGTACAGGATCGCCCGCAGGAAGGCGCGGTCTTCGAGCAGCAGGTCGAGCAGGCTCACGCCTTCGAACAGCACGCTGGCGAAATCGGTGTTGTACAGCTGGGTGAACGTTGCCGGTACCGATACCAGCAGGATGATCAGCACGAACACCGACACCAACTGGTGGCTCAGGCCGTAGCGCGCCGCCGACAGCTGGGTGCGCAGTGGCACCGGAGGCTCGCGCATCAACAGGGTGGTGATCACTGCCGGCAGCATCATCACACCGAACAGCACGTAGGTGCCGGTCCAGGCCTTGTGCAGGTAGCTGAAGCCGGTGGAGCCGAAGCCCTCGGCGAAGAACAGCGCACCGGCGGTGGCCAGCAGCGCGGCAACCCGGTAGCCGGCCATGTAGCTGGCGGCAAGCGCAGCCTGGCGCTGGTCGTCGGCGATTTCCAGGCGATAGGCGTCGACGGCGATGTCCTGGGTGGCCGAGGCAAAGGCCACCAGCACCGCCAGGGCAATCAGCCACGACAGGTGTTTTTGCGGGTCGCAGAAGCCCATGCCGACCAGCCCGATGACCACCAGCACCTGAGACAGCACCAGCCAGGAGCGACGGCGCCCGAGTTTGCCGAGCAAGGGCAGGCGCCATTGGTCGAGCAGCGGCGACCACACCCATTTGAAGGCATAGGCCAAGCCGATCAGGCTGGCATAACCGATGGTTTCACGGGCCACGCCGGCCTCGCGCAGCCATACCGACAGGGTCGAAAACACCAGCATGTAAGGCAAGCCGGCGGCAAAGCCGAGCAACAACAGTACCAGTGTCGACGGGCTGGCATAGGCAGCGAGCGCAGCGCGCCAGGTTTTACGGGGCATGGGCCAACATCTGCCTCAAGTTTACGAAAACAAAGCGCGCACTCTAACCGCTGTGCTCCATCGGGCGCCAGCCATGGCGCAACATATCCACACGATTATTGTGCAGGGTGATGCCTTCTGCCCGTAGCCGGGCACGCTGCTCGTCGCCCGATGGGGTGCCCAGCGCCAGGCTCAGGCGACCGCCGGCGCCCAGCACCCGGTGCCAGGGCAACTGGGTGTCACTGGGCAGCTGGCTCAGGGTACGCCCGACCCAGCGCGCTGCACGGCCAAGGCCGGCCAGGTGGGCGAGCTCGCCGTAGCTGATCACCTTGCCGGCGGGTACCTGGCCAAGCACCAGATAGAGTGCCATTCGTCGGGCTTCGGCGCTTTCGGTCGGATCGCCAGGAATCCCGCTCATCGCGCAATTGACCCAGGCCACGCGGGATGTGCCGGGTAGAGCGGGCAAATAAGAATTGAACTCATCGACATGGTGCAGGTCAGTCCTTGCTCTGATGGCGGGTATCTGGATAATGCCCGACTTTTTTCGCGAACCCGAGTCCGTTGCTGCTTATGTCTCCTAGAGCCCTGTTGTGCGTTGCCCTGGCCGCTGCCTGTACCCCAGCCCTTGCCGATACCGTGTGGATGAAAAACGGTGACAAGCTGAGCGGCAAGATCAAGGTCTTTGATGGCGGTAAACTGCTGCTCGAAACGCCCTATGGCGGCTCCATTGCACTGGACTGGAAGCAGGTCAAGACTCTGGAAAGCGACCAGGAACTGCTGGTCAAGCAGGACGCCTACACCGGCGAGAAGGCCAAGTCGCTGCACGCTGCGGACAACGGTAAGGTCACTCTGGCCAACGGCGAGACACCCAAGACGGTCGAGCTGGCCAGCATCCAGCAGATCATGAAGCCAAAGCCGGTGGTCGAGGACCTGACCTGGAAGGGTAACGTCGACCTGGCCCTGGACTACAAACGCGCCGAAACCAACAGCGACGACTACGACATCGACTTCAAGACCACCGCCCGTCACGGCCGCTGGCGCCACCAGGCCGAGGGCGAATACAACCGCGAGAGCAAGGACGACGTCACCACCACCAACAACTGGAGCGCCGAATACGCGCTGGACCGCTTCATTACCGAGAAGTGGTTCTGGCAGGGCCGTCTGGAATACAAGCGTGACCATATCGAAGACCTGGCCCGCCAGCGCACCGTGGGTACCGGCCCGGGTTACCAGTTCTGGGACAACGAGCTGGGCGCGTTCTCCCTCGGCTCGCTGATCAACCGTACCGACTATGAATACGCTGATGGCGGCAAGGACAACTTCTACTCGCTGGCCATGAAGTGGGACTACAACCGCTACCTGATCGGCAAGCGCGTCGAGTTCTTCACCAACGGCGAGGTCGGCAAGCCGCTCGGCGGCGTCGCCGAGTACGCCCTGGATGCCGAAGTCGGCCTGCGCTACAAGGTCACCGAATGGGCCTCGCTCAACCTCAAGGCCGAGAAGGACATCATCAGCGGCACCCGCGACAGCGACCTGGACAAGACCCGCTACACCGCAGGTTTTGGCGTCGCCTGGTAAGCACGCTGGCAACCCCGGGCGATAATGATTATTTTGTCGGTTAACCAGGCTGGTCGGGCACTTTCACCGCCAGCCACGACGACGATTATCGAGCGGGGAGACATACAGTGAGCGCGAAAGCCGCAACACAGGCACGGGAGCTGCTGCTCAAGGAATACCGCGGGGTGCTGTCGACCCATTCCAAGTCGATGCCGGGGTTTCCCTTCGGTTCGGTGGTGCCCTACTGCCTGGATGCCGACGGCAACCCGCTGATCCTGATCAGCCGCATTGCCCAGCACACCCACAACCTGCAAAAAGACCCCAAGTGCTCGTTGCTGGTAGGCGAGCGTGATGCCCAAGACGTCCAGGCAGTGGGCCGCCTGACCGTGCTGGCCGAGGCGCACAAGCTGGTTGAGCCCGAAGCGGTCGAAGCCGCAGCAGAGCGCTACTATCGCTATTTTCCAGAGTCGGCCAACTACCATCAAGCCCACGATTTTGACTTCTGGGTGCTCAAGCCGGTGCGCCATCGCTACATCGGCGGCTTCGGCGCGATCCACTGGGTCGATCACCTGAGCCTGGCCAACCCCTTTGCCGGCAAGGCCGAACAGAGCATGATTGAGCACATGAACAGCGATCATGCCAATGCCATCGAACACTACGTCCAGCTTAGCGGCCTGCCCCAGGGCGTGGCGGCGCAGATGGTCGGCATCGACAGCGAGGGCATGCACCTGCGCATTGGTCAGGGCTTGCACTGGTTGCCGTTCGCTGCGCCCTGCAATACGCCGATACAAGTGCGCGAGGCCCTGGTTTTTCTGGCCCGCGCCGATCAATGGCCGCAACGTGCAACCGCCGAGGCTTGAAATGGCGATGGATCGCATCCATTAAAGGTCTACTGCAAGGACATCTTGCGCAGAGGAACCGTTGATGCGTGCTTTTCTATTGCTGTTTCTGATTTTTCCGGTGCTGGAGCTGTATGTGTTTTTCAAGGTCAGCACCGCGATCGGCTTCTTTCCGGCGCTGCTGCTGATCATCGCCGGCTCTGCCCTGGGCGTGCTGGTGGTGCGGGTGGCGGGTCTGGCCACCGCCCTGCGTGCCCGCGAGAGCCTGCAGCGTGGCGAATTGCCTGCCGAAGACATGTTCCACGGGCTGATGCTGGCGCTGGGTGGCGGCCTGCTGCTGTTGCCAGGTTTCATCAGTGACGTGATCGGCCTGGTCTGCCTGCTGCCGTTCACCCGCCGCCTGCTCGGGCGCAAGATGCGCGAGCGCGCCGAGGCCCAGGCCATGCGCCAGCGCGCCTTTGGCGATGACCCGTTCATGGCGCGCCCAGATCAGTCCAGCCGTGGCCATCAGCCAACGGTGATCGAAGGCGAAGTGGTCGGCCGTGAAGATCCTGCTCAGCCCAACCTGCGCAATCCTCGGGATCTGTAAAGGTTGCTTGTGCTGTGCCAGCGGCCCCTTTTGGGGCCGTTTTGCTGTACAGGGGGCTGATCGCTAAAAATTTTCATCAGCAAGCCTTGTAATTGCTCTTGGCGACCTCATGTATGGGTCACCGCAAGGTTTCTGGTGATTTGCACCAGACATTACATGTGTGGTCCGCCCCGCGGGCTACGAGCGGCCAAGCCGCAAGCATCAACCCGCCGGTGTCGATACCGGCCGATGAAAACCACAATTAGGAGAGATCGACAATGAAGCTTCGTCCTCTGCATGACCGCGTCGTTATCCGTCGCAGCGAAGAAGAATCGAAAACCGCTGGCGGTATCGTTCTGCCAGGTTCGGCCGCTGAAAAACCTAACCGTGGCGAAGTCGTCGCTGTAGGTACCGGTCGCATCCTGGACAACGGTGAAGTGCGTGCGCTGGCCGTGAAAGTGGGTGACAAGGTGGTTTTCGGCCCTTACTCGGGCAGCAACACTGTGAAAGTTGACGGCGAAGACCTGCTGGTGATGGCTGAGAACGAAATTCTCGCTGTCATCGAAGGCTGATTCCGCTGGTTTCCCGTTACTCCAAAGTATTCAAGGATTAAACGATCATGGCTGCTAAAGACGTAAAATTCGGCGACTCCGCCCGTAAGAAAATGCTCGTTGGTGTCAACGTTCTGGCTGACGCTGTAAAAGCCACCCTGGGCCCGAAAGGCCGTAACGTTGTTCTGGCCAAGAGCTTCGGCGCTCCGACCATCACCAAAGACGGTGTTTCGGTTGCCAAAGAAATCGAGCTGAAAGACGCTTTCGAAAACATGGGCGCCCAGCTGCTCAAAGACGTTGCCTCCAAGGCCAACGACGAAGCCGGTGACGGCACCACCACCGCAACCGTTCTGGCTCAGGCCATCGTCAGCGAAGGCCTGAAAGCCGTTGCTGCCGGCATGAACCCGATGGACCTGAAGCGTGGTATCGACAAGGCCACCATCGCCATCGTCAAAGAGCTGAAGACCCTGTCCAAGCCATGCGCCGACTCCAAGGCCATCGCCCAGGTCGGTACCATCTCGGCCAACTCCGACAACTCCATCGGTGACATCATCGCCGAAGCCATGGAAAAAGTCGGTAAAGAAGGCGTGATCACCGTCGAAGAAGGCTCGGGCCTGGAAAACGAACTGTCGGTCGTGGAAGGCATGCAGTTCGACCGTGGCTACCTGTCCCCTTACTTCGTCAACAAGCCAGACACCATGGTCGCCGAGCTGGATGGCCCGCTGCTGCTGCTGGTTGACAAGAAGATCTCCAACATCCGCGAACTGCTGCCAGTTCTGGAAGCCGTTGCCAAGGCCGGCCGTCCACTGCTGATCGTGGCTGAAGACGTCGAAGGCGAAGCGCTGGCTACCCTGGTAGTCAACAACATGCGCGGCATCGTCAAGGTTGCAGCGGTCAAGGCACCTGGCTTCGGCGACCGCCGCAAGGCCATGCTGCAGGACATCGCTGTCCTGACCGGCGGTACCGTGATCTCCGAAGAAATCGGCCTGAGCCTGGAATCGGCTACCCTGGAGCACCTGGGTAACGCCAAGCGCGTGACCCTGTCCAAGGAAAACACCATCATCGTCGACGGTGCTGGCGTAGAAGGCGACATCCAGGCGCGTATCGCCCAGATCCGCACTCAGGTCAACGAGACTTCCTCGGACTACGACCGTGAAAAACTGCAAGAGCGTCTGGCCAAACTGGCTGGCGGTGTTGCCGTGATCAAGGTCGGTGCTGGCACCGAAGTCGAAATGAAAGAGAAGAAAGCCCGCGTTGAAGACGCCCTGCACGCTACCCGTGCAGCCGTCGAAGAAGGCGTGGTGCCTGGCGGTGGTGTTGCACTGGTTCGCGCTCTGCAAGCCATCGAAGGCCTGAAAGGCGACAACGAAGAGCAGAACGTTGGTATCCAGCTGCTGCGTCGCGCTGTTGAAGCGCCGCTGCGCCAGATCGTTGCCAACGCCGGCGACGAGCCAAGCGTAGTGGTCGACAAGGTCAAGCAAGGTTCCGGCAACTTTGGTTACAACGCTGCTACCGGCGAGTACGGCGACATGATCGAAATGGGTATCCTGGACCCTGCCAAGGTAACCCGTTCGGCCCTGCAAGCTGCAGCTTCGATCGGCGGTCTGATGATCACCACCGAAGCCATGGTTGCTGACGCTCCAGTTGAAGCTGGTGCTGGCAGCGGCATGCCAGACATGGGCGGCATGGGTGGTATGGGCGGCATGGGCGGCATGATGTAAGCCAGCCTTACCCGTTCGATAAAAAGCCCCGCCTAGTGCGGGGCTTTTTTTTGCCTGAATTCTGGGGTTGCTGTGCAACCCATCGCCGGCAAGACCGGCTCCCACGGGGGGCTGTATGTGGGAGCTGGCTTGCCAGCGATGCAGTCACCACACATTCCAGCCTTACGAGGTCGGCACGGTAACCGCAGCCTTGTGCTTCAGTTCAACCGGCCGGCGATACAACACCCAGTAGTAACAGCCCAGGCTGATCAACCAGCAAAACACCGCGGTCCACACGTTGTGCGAAAAGAAGTGCGCGCCCTGCAGCATGCGCCCTACCGAAAACAGCGTGCCCAGGCCAAAGGCGAACAACAGTGCCGCCTTTGCCAGGCGCGGGCGCCGGTCACGCAGGACAAAGAACAGCGCAAACAGGGTAAAGCCAGTCGCCGCGTGGCCACCCGGCCAGCAGCGCCCGGGCTTGTCCGTCGCCGGGCGCGGGCTGAGCAGCTCGCTATAGGTCTCCTTGCCGCCAAACTCGGTCAGGCTCCACGGGCACTGCACCGCCGTCACTGCCTTGACCGGTGTGACAAAGCTGGTCGACAACCCCATGGCCAGCACCAGGCAGCCCAGTTCCCGACGCCAGCTGAACAGCCGCGACCAGAAGAAACTCATCGCAAAGGCGACGATCGCCAGCAGACCCAGGACGATCACCGCCTGTTTGGCCCGGTCATGCAGGATATCTTCGAGGAAGTAGCTGTGCCGGCCAATGAACTGCCCGGCCAGCGGGTCGAACGCCAGCTTGGCCAGGTCCATGTCCAGTGAGGTCAGCTCCAGCAGGATCAATATCACCGCGGTGACGGCGGGGATGCCCAGGGCAATCCAGAAATTCAGCGGACGGGAGTAGGCAGGTAGCGACATGGCAAGTCCAGGTGAATGGAGGGGACAATCCGACCGGCAATTCTCGGGCAGCCGCCATCACCTGTCCGTGAAGGCTCGGTGAAAAAAACGTTAACCTGCAATAAAGTCGCGCCGACCTAGCCGGGCGTCGCCGATGGCCTTAAGCTGCGCCTGCCAAGCAGGCAAAAGCGCCAGACGGGAGATACCCCAATGCGAATTCTACTGGTTGAAGACAACCGCGATATCCTTGCCAACCTGGCCGACTACCTTGGCCTGAAGGGCTATACGGTGGACTGTGCCCAGGATGGTCTGTCCGGCCTGCACCTGGCGGCGACCGAACACTATGACCTGATCGTGCTCGACATCATGCTGCCAGGCATCGACGGCTACACCCTGTGCAAGCGCCTGCGCGAAGATGCCCGTCGTGACACCCCGGTCATCATGCTCACCGCCCGTGACCAGCTGGATGATCGCCTGCAGGGCTTTCGCTCCGGCGCCGACGATTACTTGCTCAAGCCTTTTGCCCTGTCAGAACTGGCCGCGCGCATCGAAGCGGTGCTGCGCAGGGCCCAAGGCGGCGGCCGGCGTACCTTGCAGGTCAGCGACCTGGTGTATGACCTCGACACCCTGGAAGTCAGCCGCGAAGGGAAGCTGCTCAAGCTCAACCCGGTCGGCCTGAAGCTGCTGGCGGTGCTGATGCAGAAGAGCCCCCACGTGCTGCGCCGCGAAGTGCTCGAAGAGGCCCTGTGGGGTGATGATTGCCCGGACAGCGACAGCCTGCGCAGCCACGTTCACCAACTGCGCCAGGTGATCGACAAGCCGTTCGAAAAGCCCCTGCTGCATACCGTTCACGGCGTGGGCTATCGTCTGGCCGAGGGCCGTGATGGAGTTTAGACAGAGCCTTGCCCAGCGGATCATCATTGCCTTTGCCCTGATGAGCGCGCTGGTGGCCGGGGCTTTCGCTTTCGGCATTGTCGCTACCGTCCACCTGGTTGAAGAACGGCTGATTTCCGCAGTGCTGGGCGGCGACCTCCAGCGTTTGCTGCGCATGGACAGCGTCGGCGACTGGAGCCACCGGCCGCGACCGGATCAACTGTTCTATTTCAGCGGCGGGCGCGATGACTTCGAGCTGCCCAAGGATCTGCGCCACCTCGACCGTGGCTTTCACGAAGTGTTTCGTGAGGATCTGTCCTACCACGCGATGGTTGAGATCGTCGATGGCCGGCACTATGTACTGCTGCAGGACCAGAGCGACTTCGAAGAACGCGAGCGCGTGCTGTTCGCGGTGGTGGTGGTCGGCTTCATCCTCAGCCTGGCACTGGCGGTGTTCCTCGGCTGGGTCCTGGCCCGGCGGGTGATGGCACCGGTGATCCGCCTGGCGCGCCAGGTACGTCACCGTGACCAGTTGCTCGGCCTGGCACCACCGTTGGCACCTGATTACGCTGCGGACGAAGTCGGCCAGTTGGCGGTGGCGTTCGACGACACCCTGGGGCGTCTGCGTGATGCCCTGACCCGTGAGCGGCTGTTTACCAGCGATGTCAGCCATGAGCTACGCACCCCGTTGATGGTGCTGGCCAGCTCCTGCGAGCTGCTGCTGGTCAATCCCAACATTGACACCCGTGCGCGTTCTCAGGTCGAGCGCATCGCCCGCGCCACCGAAGAAATGCAGGAACTGGTGAAGACCTTCCTGATGCTCGCCCGCGCCCAGCGCGACGAAGGGGCCGTGGCGTCGCAGGCGAGCATGAAGGAAGTGGCGGACGACCTGATTGGCGTCTGGCGCGACACCATCGAGCAAAAGGGCCTGACCTTGCTGTACGACGTCAGGGCTGCAAGCGCGACCCTGTATAACGCCACGTTCCTCCAGGCAGTGATGGGCAACCTGTTGCGCAACGCCGCGCACTATACCGATCAGGGTTTTATCCGCCTGACCCTGGAGCCGGCCGGGTTCCTGGTCGAAGACAGTGGCGTCGGGATTCCTGAAGAGCAGCGCGAAGCCATGTTCCGGCCGTTCGTGCGCGGTGATGAGAGGCGTGGTGAAGGGCTGGGCCTGGGGCTGTCATTGGTGCAGCGGATCTGCGACGACCAGGGCTGGACGGTGAGCCTGACCGCCATGGTGCCCCACGGCTGCCGCTTTCATGTGGACCTGAGCCTGGCCCCGGATCGGACGGTCGAGGCGCAATAGGGCCATTGGCCAGCTGTGAAAGTTTGTAATTAATTGAAACCTTTGCCGCGCTAACTCACAAATTTTTCACACCCGCATGACCTGACGCCAACGCTTGCCTGCCTAAGGTGGGCGTATTGGAGTCAGGAGATGCACCATGCGTAGCCCCATCAAGCTCGAGTTTTCGGAAAAGTACGACCAGCAGCACGCCAAGGAATACTTCCACAAGCACCAGGACGGTCTGGCGCGCAGGATGTCCCACCAGCGTGACGAGCAAATGGCCCGTCGCGCCCTGGCGCTGGCTGGCGAACCCGGGCTGGTCCTCGACCTGCCGTGCGGCGCCGGGCGTTTCTGGCCCCTGCTGGCGGAAAAACCCAACCGGGTGATCATCGGCGCCGACAACTCCGAAGCCATGCTCGAAACGGCACGTGCCTCGCAACCGGCCGAAGTGGTGGAACGGGTACGCACTTTGCAGACATCTGCGTTCGCCATCGATTTACCGGATAACTCGGTCGACAGCATTTTTTGCATGCGCCTGATGCATCACATCGGCGAGGCCGCCCACCGCAAGACATTACTTTCGGAATTTCAACGAGTTACCCGCGACAGCGTGATCGTGTCGCTGTGGGTCGATGGCAATTTCAAAGCCTGGCGGCGCAAGAAGCTCGAACAGCGGCGTTACACCGAAAAGGGGCAGGGCAGTTACCAGAATCGCTTTGTGTTACCAGCTGCTACGGTTGAGGAAGAGTTCGAAGCCGCAGGATTCCGTATTCAGGAACGATTGGACTTCTTGCCGTTCTATGCCATGTGGCGAGTCTATCTATTGCGTAAGGGGTAAGCGGGGCATGGGGTTTGAGCGCACAACAGCAACGACGAACAAGGATCAGTTCGATCATTTCTGGCACCAGCAGGGCGAATGGGTGGAAGAGCCCAATCAGCGCCGCGGCGGCGAGAGTGGTGTACAGCGACTGAGCGATGACACTGGCCATACGTTCTACGCCAAGCGCCAGATCGGCCATATCTACCGCAGCCTGTTGCATCCCTTCGGCCGCCCTACCGTGCTGCGTGAGTACGATGCCTTGAACAGTTTCGAGCAGCTCGGCGTGCGGGTGCCGCATATTGTCTATTGCGGTGTTGACCGCGACACCGAGCATCAGTGGCGAGCCCTGCTGGTCAGCGAGGCACTGGAAGGTTTCGAGGATATCGACAGCTGGTTCGCCGACGGCGCCCGTGAACGTTACCACCCGGCGCTGCATGAGCGGGTTCTGCAGGACCTGGCGCAGAACCTGGCGCGGATGCACCGTGGCCACTGGCAACATGGTTGCCTGTACGGCAAGCATGTGTTCGTCAAGGTTATCGGCGAAGGCGCCGAAGCCAGGGCTGAGGTGGCGTTGCTCGACCTGGAGAAATGCCGCCGGCGTATCAGCTGCCAGCGCGCCGCCGCCAACGACCTTAAACAATTGCGCCGCCATTCGTCTTTCACTGACGCAGAGTGGCAAAAACTGCTCTATTTTTATCAGAGGGCGTTTGGCAGCGCAGTCAAAGGTTTAGAGTAATGAAACTAGAAATTGCTCGAGGTGTGTTTCTGTTGATTGCGCTGGGGGTGGCAACCGCCGCCGTGGCCGCGTGGGAGGAGCCGCGCCCGCAGATTTTCAGCAAAGTCGATGCGGGTGCGCAATGCCCGCTGCCACGGGTAGTGAAACCCCAGGTCGATGCCAAACCTGACCACGATCTGCTGCTGTTGCTGTTCGGGCTGAGCCAGGGCGTACGCGCCAGCGGCTGAACCCTGAGGGAGCGGCGGTGCGACGATTCGACTTGCCCCGCGGTCGATCCCGAAGCGAAGGTTATTCAGGCAGCACCTCATCGCGGGTCAAGCCCGCATTCACCTGCGGCGCGTCGGCCTTGGCCAGCAGGGTGTAGATACAAGGCAGCACGAACAGGGTGAACAAGGTGCCCACCGACATGCCGGTGGCGATTACCGTGCCGATGTCGAAGCGGCTGACCGCACCGGCGCCGGTGGCGAGGATCAGCGGCACCATGCCAAACACCATCGCCGCAGTGGTCATCAATACCGGACGCAAACGGATGGCCGCCGCTTCTTCCACCGCTTCGCGGGCACTCAGGCCTCTTTGCTGGCGCAACTGGTTGGCGAACTCGACGATCAGGATGCCGTGCTTGCTGATCAGCCCGATCAGGGTCACCAGCCCCACCTGGGTGTAGATGTTCATGCTCGATATGCCCAGGAACAGCGGAATCAACGCCCCGCAGATCGACAACGGTACCGTCACCAGGATCACC
Source organism: Pseudomonas sp. ZL2 (assembly GCF_054788455.1). Lineage (NCBI taxonomy): Bacteria > Pseudomonadati > Pseudomonadota > Gammaproteobacteria > Pseudomonadales > Pseudomonadaceae > Pseudomonas > Pseudomonas sp. ZL2. Next base: position 13,563 of record NZ_JBGOGX010000064.1, read on the forward strand.
AGCGGGTCGCGGAAGCTTTCGAATTGGGCTGCCAGCACCAGAAAGATGATCGCCAGGGCCAGGCCGAAGGTTACCCACAGAGCACTGCCTTCCTGGACGAACTGACGCGCCGCGCCGCCATAATCGAAACCGTAGCCCTCCGGCGCTTCTTCACGGGCGATGCTGCGCACGGTTTCCAGTGCTTCGCCCATGCTGACCATCGGGAAACCCTGGATGATCGCCGAGTTCAGTTGCTGGAACTGGTTGAGCTGACGCGGGCGGGCACGATCGCTGATGCTGATCAGGGTCGACAGCGGCAGCATCTGCCCTTGCTGGTTCTTCACGTAGTAGTTGTTCAGCCAGTCGGGATTGTCGCGGTAGGGCCGTTCGACCTGGGCAATGACCTTGTAGCTGCGCCCGTCGATGGTAAAACGGTTGATCTCCGCCTCACCGAGCAGGGTCGCCAGGGTGCCGCCAAGGGCGTCCATGGACACGCCCATCTGCGCGGCCTTGGCCCGGTCGATATCGACCACCACTTCCGGCTTGTCGAAGGCCAGGTCGATGTCGAGGAAGGCGAATTTACCGGACGCCTGGGCACGCGTCTTGACCCGCTCGGCCACCTCCAGCAGCGACGCGTAGTCGTTGGCCGTGTTGATCACGAAGGCAAATGGCAAGCCTTCGCCGGTGCCGGGCAGCGAGGGCAGGTTGAAGCCGAAGATCTGCAGGCCGCTGATGCCTTCAAGCTTGGCCTGTACCAGCGGTAGCAGCTCCATCTGGGTGCGCTCGCGCTCGTTCCACGGTTTGAGCAGGAAGCCGCCGATACCCGACTGCACACCGTTGAAGCCGTTGATCTGGAACGACGAGTAGTACTCGGGAAACGCCTTGAAGATCTTGAGGAACTCCTCGGTGTAGCTGTTCAGGTAGTCGAGGTTGGTCGGCTGCGGGGCGGTGGCCATCATGAAAATGATGCCCTGGTCTTCATCTGGCGCCAGTTCGTTCTTGGTGAACATCAGGAACACCGGAATCAGGCACAGCATGATCAGTGCGAACACCAGCACCACCGGCCGGGTGTTGAGGGTGCCGTGGAGGATTGTCTGGTAGCGCTGCTTGAGCCGCTCGAACAGTACATCCAGACGGTGGGCCAGGCCGGTGGGGTTCTGTTCGTGGCGCAAGAGCAGGGCGCACATCATCGGTGACAGGGTCAGGGCGACGATCCCGGAGATCACCACGGCGCCTGCCAAGGTCAGGGCGAACTCCTTGAACAGCGCGCCCGTGAGCCCCTCCAGGAAGCCGATAGGGGCATAGACCGCCGCCAGCGTGATGGTCATCGATACCACCGGCATGGCGATCTCCCGCGCGCCTTCCAGGGCTGCGTCGTAGGGCGATTTACCTTCTTCGATATGCCGATGGATGTTTTCCACCACGACAATGGCGTCATCGACCACCAGGCCGATCGCCAGCACCATCGCCAACAGGGTCAGCAGATTCAGCGAGTAGCCCATCAACTGCATGAAGAACAGCACGCCGATCATCGACAGCGGGATGGTGATCACCGGGATCAGCACCGAGCGCAGGGCGCCGAGGAACAGGAAGACCACGACGATGACGATCAGCACCGCTTCGACCAGGGTTTTCACCACTTCGTCGATCGAGGCCTGGATGAACAGCGTGGCGTCGTAGGCGATCGAGGATTTCAGGTTTGGCGGCAACTGGCTCTCAAGCTCGGGCATGAGCTTGCGCACCTCCTTGATCACCTCCAGCGGGTTGGCCGCCGGGGTGGCCTTGATGCCGATGTACACCGATGGCGTGCCGTCGAAGGAGCTGACCGTGTCGTAGTTTTCCGCACCCATTTCGACCCGTGCCACATCACCCAACAGCACCCGGCTGTCGCCACTGGTCTTGAGCGGGATGTTGGCAAAGGCTTCGGCGGTTTTCAGCTCGGTGGTGGCGTTGATGCTGGTGACGATGTACTCGCCCTTGAGTTCGCCGGCCGCGGAAAGGAAGTTGTAGCCGCGCACCGCCTGGGTCACGTCATTGGCGCTCAGGCCGTAGCCGGCCAGCTTGACCGGGTCGATCCACAGGCGCATGGCGAACAACTGGTTGCCGAGGATCTGCGCTTCGGCCATGCCCGGCAGGGTTGCAAGCTTGGGCTGGATCACCCGTGACAGGTAGTCGGTGATCTGCGGGTTGCTCAGTTCACTGCTGTAGAAACTGATGTACATCAGCGCCGAAGCGTCGGCGGCTTCCTTGCTCAGCACCGGGTCTTCGGCGTCCTGAGGCAGCTTGTTCTTGACCTCGTTGCCCTTGGCCAGCAGCTCGGTAAACAGCCGGTCGCTGTCCGAGCCGATGCGCGCGTAGATCGAAATCACCGAGAAGTTCTGCCGGCTCACCGAGGTCATGTAGTCGATGCCTTCGGCGCTGGCCAGGCTCTGTTGCAGTGGCTGGGTGATATAACCCTGGATGGTCTCGGCGTTGGCTCCGGGGTAAGCGGTGGTTACCGTGATCAGGGCATTTTCCATCTGCGGATACTGCCGGATCGGCAACTTGCTCCAGGCCTGAAAACCGAGCAGGACGATCAACAGGCTGACCACAGTGGCCAGTACCGGGCGGCGGATGAACGGATCGGTAAAAGCCATGACGGTTCCTCGCTCAGTTGACGCGCGACTGGCTGTTCGGTGCTGCCTGGGTCTTGTCCGGACTGATGCTGATCGCCGCGCCCTGGGTGAGTTTCAACTGGCCGGCGGTCACAACGGTTTCACCGGGTTTCAAGCCTTTGCTGATCACCACCAGGCCGTCACGCCGTTCGCCGGTCTCGACGAAGCGCCGCTCGGCGATCAGCGCCGGCGGCTGGTCATCGGCGTTGTGCGGCGGCTGAGCGTCGTCGGTTTTTTGCGGTACGGCGACATACACCGAGTTGCCATACAGGGTGTAGGTCACCGCGCTTTCCGGGACCACCACCTGTGGCTGCGGGTCGGGCAGCAGCACCTGCAGGCTGGTGAACATGCCGGGTAGCAGCTTGCCCTCGGGATTGGCCAGGGTGGCGCGAACCTGCACGTTGCGCGTGCTGTCCTCGACCTTGGGATTGATTGCGCTGATGCTGCCGGGGAAGTTTTCTTGCGGGTAAGCGGCGACGTTGACCAGCACCTGCTGGCCGATGCTCAACTTGGGAATCGACTGTTCCGGGACGAAGAAATCGACGTAAAGGCTGCTAAGGTCTTGCAGGGTGGCGATTACCGTACCGCTGGCCAGGTAGTCGCCGACGTCGACCTGGCGGATGCCGATGGTACCGCTGAAGGGCGCATTGATGCTCTTTTTCGCTAGTGAGGCCTTGAGCTGGTCGACCACCGCCTTGTTGCGCTTGAACTGGGCGCTGAGCCGATCGAACTCGCCCTTGGAAATGGCCTGGCTGCCGACCAGCTGGCTGCCGCGGTTGTAATCGACCTGGGCCAGGCCCAGATCGGCCAAGGCGGTACCGAGCAGGGCGGTTTCGACATCGCTGTCCAGTTGCAGCAGCGGTTGGCCCTTGCTGACCTGCTGCCCGGACTCGAACAGCAGCGTCTTGACCGTACCGGCGATCTCCAGGCTCAGGTCGACCCCTTGCAGGGCCTTGAGGCTACCGACGGCGGGCAGGCGGTTCTGCCAGGCGCGCTCGCGGGCCTCGGTCGCCGCCACGCTGATCGGCGGCTTGGGGACCGAGAACATCTGCACCTGCTGGTAAATCGTGAAGGCTTTATAGCCCCCCAGGATCAGTACGAGCAGCAGGACAACACCTAACATGATCAGCATGCGGCGGCGCAGCATAGTCCAGTTCCTTGGATACGATTTTTTGTTCGATTGGCACGACTGCGGGCGCTCCTGCCCACGTGCGATGTAGCCGAATATTACTCTGTTGACCGGGCCTGGGAAGCCTGTGTTCCAGGCTAATTTCAGGCCAGGTGCAGGTGGTTGTCCCAGAGCCCTGAAGGCAGTTGCAGCGGCTGGCCGATCAGCTCGCTTTTGCGGCAATCGTACAGGCGGCAGCGGCCCTGGCCGGAGGTCACGACAAAGCCGTCTGCCACGGCGCCGACGCCGGCGCAATCGGGCATCGGTGCATCCAGGCGCACCTGGGCAGTGTCCAGGTCCCAGATGAACAGGCGGTTGGCCCGTGGCGCGGTCAGGGCGACCAGGCGCAGCTCGTTGTGAATGGCGACGCTGGCGGTGTAGTGGGCCATGGACTGCAACTGCTGCTCGGGCACCGGAAAGGCTTCGAAAGCCTGGCCCGGGCGCTTGATCGCCAGCAGCTCGGCGGTCTCGTGGCTGGCCCCCATGAACTGCTGGCCGGCAACGATGGTGCCATCGGCGGCAATCGCCAGGTGGCGCACGCTGTTCATCTGCTGGCTCAGCACCTCTTTGCTCAGCAAGGTGCCGTCGCGCTGCATCAGCACCAGGCTTGGCTGCATGGCGTCGAGGTTCATCTCTACCCGGCTTTCGGCTTCGGTGCGGATGCCGCCGTTGGCCACCACCAGGGTTTCGCCGTCGGGCATCCACGACACCTGATGCGGGCCGATACCGTGGGTGGAGATTTCACCGCTGTGCTGCAGGCGTTCGCCGTCGAAGCGATACACACCCAGCACGCCACGACCGGGCTCGGTGGTGTCGTTCTCGGTGGCGTACAGCCATTCACCGCTCTTGTGAATCACCGCGTGGCCGTAGAAATGCCGGTTCGGCTGCGAAGTGATGGTCTGCAGCAAGCGACCATCACGCAGGTCGATCAGGTAGCTCTCGGTGCCGGGGCGGCGGGCGACGAACAGGGCAATCGGCTGCTCGGGATGGTTGATGATGTCGTGGCAACGCAGGCCCACCTGGGTGGCGAACACCTGGGTACCGTCCAGGCGGTAGCCGACGGCGTAGTGCTTGCCATCGCCATCGTCCCGCGCCGAGAGCAGCAGCGGGGTGCTGCCCTTGTTGCGAAACAGGGCCCAGCCGCCGAGGGTGAGGGCACTGAGCACAACGCTACCGAGTTTGAGAGCCTGGCGTCGCAACATGATCAGTCACCGTCGTTGGCGTTGAAGCCGAGCTGGATGCCCAGCGCCTTGGCCAGCTCGCCTTCGTGCAGGCGGTGGACGACGTTGAGGCTGTCGTAAAGGGTGTTCAACTGCTGGCGACCGGCTTCGTCGTCGAGCAACTCGCCCAGGGTTTTCTGGTTGCTGGTCAGCAGCTTGATCGCGTTGGCGTAGGCGGCGTCGATCTTGTCGGCCAGGGCTTGCTGGTCTTTGCCCAGCAGGCCGCGCAGGCCCTTGTTGTCGACCCCGACCCAGACAGTCTGGGCAGCGTTCAGGCTGGCTTCCAGGCTTTTCAGCGAAGAGTGGCTGCGCCAGGCTTCGGCCTGCAGTGGCTGCGGGATGCCCTTGCTCAGGCGGCCCATGGGTGCGCCGAGCTTCTTCTTCAGGGTGTCCAGGGCGGTGACCTGGGCACGCAGCAGGTCGGCAATGGCCTCGTGGGAATCGGCATAACGCTGGTTGGGGAACTTGGTCATCTGCGCCAGCATGCCGTCGGTGGTGTTCCAGCCTTTGAGGATTTCTTCGGCCAGGGCCTTCTGATGCTCGCCGATGGCCACCAACAGCGGGCAGTAGCGGGCTTTCTGTTCGGCGTTGGCGGTATCCGGCTTGCTGTCGAAGAGGATGTATTCGTAAGCCGACAGCCCGCGCACGACGACACTGGATTTGCCCAGGGTTTCGGCGTCGACCGGCTTGTCACCGTTGACCAGTTGCTCGACCTGACGGCCGACCAGGTTTTTCTTGTCGGGCCAGAACTGCACCTGCCAGGCGCGGTTGCCTTCAGCCAGCGGGCCGATCAGCAGCGGCTGCAGCTCTGCCCAGGCTTTTTGCGCGTGGAGGAAGTCGGCGCGGGCAGTGGCAAGGTCCGCCTTGCCTTCGCAGAAGGCCAGGGCACTGACGGCCAGTTGGCGGTCGGCTTCGACCCAGCGGCTGTAGGTCGGCAGGATCACTTGTTTGGCGATCGCTGCCGAAGTCACCGCTTGCGGGTCTTGCGGCGAGCAGGCGCCGAGGGCGAGGGCGGCAAGGCTGGTGAACAACAGTTTGGGACGGAACATGCCCGGCTCCTTTGCTTAAAGTGAATTCAGGAAGGCCAGCAACGCGGCGCGCTGCTCGGCATTGAAGGTCAGTACGTGCTGCTTGGCCGCTTCGGCCTCGCCGCCATGCCAGAGCACGGCTTCGAGCAGGCTGCGGGCGCGGCCATCGTGGAGAAACTGGGTGTGACCGCTGACGGTCTCGTTCAAGCCGATGCCCCACAGTGGCGGGGTGCGCCAGTCCTGGCCGCTGGCGGCGAACTCGCTGCGGTTGTCGGCCAGGCCCGGGCCCATGTCGTGCAGCAGCAGGTCGCTGTAGGGGCGGATCAGCTGGTTGGCCAGCTCCGGCTCGGCGGCGTTGCTGGCGGTGGTGAATTGCGGGGTGTGGCAGCTCTGGCAGCCGGCCTGGTAGAACAGGTTCTTGCCGGCCAGTACCTGGGGCGAGTCGACGTCCTTGCGCACCGGCACCGCCAGGTTGCGGGTGTAGAACAGCACCAGGCGCAGGATGTTGTCGCTGACCTCCTGCTCGCCATTGGCGCCGTTGCCGTTGGGGGCGTTGAGGCAGTCGGTCTGCGCCGGGGTGCAATCGTCCATCGGCCGCAGGCTGGTGGTCAGGCCCATGTCGCCGGAAAACGCGTGGACATTCTGTTGGTTGAGGTTCGGCTGCCCGGCCTTCCAGCCGAAGCGGCCGACCACGGTCTTGCCCAGGGCATCGTCCCAGACCCGGTTGGCGCGACCACGGATACCGTCGCCGTTGCGGTCATCGGGGTCGGCATTGGCCAGGATCGCCGCCTCGGGGATGGCCTCGAGCAGGCCCAGGCCGATCATCGGCGGGGCGACGCGGGCGGAAAAGCGCGTGTCCGGATGCATCGGACCGTAGCCCAGTTGACTGATTTGCAACCTGGGCTGGCGCAGCTCGACCTGAGTGCCGTCCTTGAAGGCCACGGCTACCGGGTCGTATTCGACCCTGACCTTGCCCTCGGGGGCGACACCGGGCACTGCCATGTCCTGAAACTGACCGCCATACACCGGCTCCGGAACGATGCCCAGTTTCTCGATGACCTTGGTGTACTGCGGCTGATCCGGGATCGACAGGCGCACCAGCATCGACACCGAGTTGGCGGCGGTGGGCCCGGGCGGGTGGCCGCGGCCGTCCTTGATGTGGCAGTTCTGGCAGGCATTGGTATTGAACAGCGGGCCCAGGCCGTCACGGGCGGTGGTGGTCGACGGCGCGATCACCCAGGGGCTGCGGAAGAAGCTGTTGCCGACACTGAAGTCCAGGCGCCGGCTCGGCGGCAGGTTCGCCGAAGGCATGGAATAGGCGTTCTGGTCGCGCTTGTTCACCGTCGCCTTGCCACCGGCCAGCGCTTCACCGGGCTCGGCCTGGGTGAAACGCGGTGCGTCGTCGCAACCGGCCAGAAGGACGGCCAGAAGCAGGGGACTGAGGCGGGGAAGCAACGAGGACATCAATAATCCTGGGGCTTGGGCAAAAAACCGGCGTGCAAGCTTAGCAGGCTCAGGGTAATTGAATAAGAGGGATTTGCGTTTGCTGGATGAAATCTATCGCGGGGCAAGCCCGCTCCTACAGGTGGCAGCGGGCTCGCCCGCGATGATGCGCATAAAAAAGGCGACCCGAAGGTCGCCTTTTTAAACCGCCGCTGAATCAGAACTCGTGATCGGCGGTGTCTGGCGCCAGGTTGGCGATGCCCAGTTTGCTCGACGCCTGTTCGATTGCACCGGTCTGCTTGACCAGGGCGGCGATGGCGTCACGCACGATCTGGTTGCCGGCAGCATTGTCGGCTGCGATCAGCTGGTCGTAGTGCTCGCCTTTGGCCGCGTGGTCGACCATGACCTGGATCTTGGCTTCGGTCGCTTCCAGGTCGGCCTTGAGGGTGGTGTCGGTGGCCGCGTCGACCTTGGCCACCAGCGACGACAGGCTCGGGCCGGTCAGCTTGGTGCCGTCGGTGCGGGTGTACTCGCCCAGGTAGACGTTGCGGATGCCCTTGGCGTCGTAGAAGTGCGAGTTGTGGGTGTTGTCGCTGAAGCAGTCCTGCTCGTCTTCAGGCGAGTTGGCCTCCAGGGAAACCTTCATGCGCTCACCAGCCAGTTCGCCCAGCGACAGGCTGCCCATGCCGAACAGCATTTTGCGCAGGCCGTCGGCAACCGGCTCGGCTTCGAGGGTGGCGCGGTAGTTGGTGGCGACGTTCGGCGCCCAGTTGCCGACCATTTCTTCGAGGTCGTTGACCAGCAGTTGGGTCACGGCTTTCAGGTAAGCGCGACGGCGTTCATTGTGGCCACCGGTAGCGCCCTTGCCTTCGAGGTAGTCGGAAGCAGGACGAGCGCCAGCGCCTGGGCCGGTGCCGTTGAGGTCCTGGCCCCAGAGCAGGAATTCGATGGCATGGTAACCGGTGGCAACGTTGGCTTCGGAGCCGCCCAGCTCGTTCAGGCTGGCCAGTTTCTCCGGGGTGATGTCCTTGACGTCAACCTTGTCTTCGCCGACCTGCACTTGCGTGTTGGCGATGATGTTGGCGGTGGCGCCAGGGTTGCCCAGGGCATGCTCGTAGCTCTTGTCGACGTAGTCGATCAGGCCTTCGTCCAGCGGCCAGGCGTTCACCTGACCTTCCCAGTCGTCGATGATGGTGTTGCCGAAGCGGAACACTTCGCTCTGCAGGTACGGCACACGGGCAGCGACCCAGGCGGCCTTGGCGGCGTTCAGGGTTTCATCGTTGGGCTTGGCGAGGAAGGCATCGATGGCGGTTTGCAGGGTCTTGGCGGTGCTCAGCGAGTCGCTGTAGACGGCATGGACCATGTCGGCGTAATGCTTGACCACGGCTTTTGCCGCTGCCTCGTCGACGGCGCCAGCGGCGGCCGGTGCGGCAGCCGAGGAGGTGGCAGCCGGGGCTTGCGGTGCGGCGGCCTTGTCCTTGTCCTTGCTGTCGCCGCAACCGGCGAGAGAGATGGCAATGGCCAACAGACTGGCGGTGGCCAGAGGCATACGAATCATGGCGAATTCCTGCGTCGAGAGGTTGGACAGGCGTACCGGGGCACGCAAAACTGCAACATAATGCGAAAGATTTGCATTTTGTGTAAAGGGGCAGTCACGTAAATATTCAAATGCGTGTTTCCACCCCTTCGGGCAATGCGAACAGGGGTTACAGAATCGAAACCTGGTTGCGCTGCGCCTGCTTGAGGAACGCGGTCAACTCCCGGGCAGGCAGCGGTTTGCTGTAGTGATAGCCCTGACCTTCGTGGCAACCCTGGGCGATGATGTAGGCCTCTTGTTCAGCTGTCTCGACACCCTCGGCAATGACCTGCATGCCCAGGCTCTTGCCCAGCTGGATGATGGCGCGAACGATGGTGGCATCGTCGTCGTCATCGAGCAGGTCCTGGACGAAACTCTTGTCGATCTTGATCTTGTCCAGCGGCAGCGACTTCAGGTAGCTGAGCGATGAGTAGCCGGTACCGAAGTCGTCAATGGCGATCAGCGCCCCGGAGCGGCGCAGGCTCAGCAGGTGCTGGGCGGCGGTGCTGATGTCTTCCATCAGGCCGGTTTCGGTGACTTCCAGCTCCAGGCTGCGCGGTGGCAGGCGGTAGATCTGCAGCAGGTTGTTGACCACCCGCGGCAGCTCGTTGTGGTGCAGTTGCACGGTCGACAGGTTGACCGCCATGCGCAGTTCGCTGAAGCCCTGGTCGTGCCAGTCGCGCAGTTGCCGGCAGGCCTGGTCGAGCACCCACTCACCGATGGTGATGATATTGCCGTTCTGCTCGGCCAGGGGGATGAACTGGTCCGGCGGAACCATGCCCAGTTCCGGATGCTGCCAGCGCAGCAGCGCTTCCACACCGACCACGCGATGGTCGCGGTAGCTGATCTGTGGCTGATAGACCAGAAACAGCTGGTTGCGCGGCAGGGCTTCGCGCAAGTCTTTTTCCAGTTCGCGACGGCGGCGCATCTCGCTGTCGACGCTGGCAATGTAGAACTGATAACGGTTGCGCGAGCGGGCCTTGGCCAGCGTCATGGTCTGTTCGGCCTTTTGCAGCAGCTTCTCGGTGCTGTCGCCGTCCTCGGGGAACAGGGTGATGCCGATGGTGGCACGCAGGCGGATTTCCTGATGGTCGAGGGCGAACGGCGCCTCGAGATCATCAAGAATGCTCTGGGCCAGCTCGGCAGCTTCGTAGGGCTGCTCGATATCGGCCTGGACCAGGGCGAACTGGTCTCCGCCCAGGCGCGCCAGGGCGCCAAGCCGGCCACTGTGGGCACGCAGGCGATCGGCCAGGGCCAGCAGCAACTGGTCGCCGGCCTGGTAGCTGAACTGCTCGTTGATGCCCTTGAAGTCGTCCAGGCCGACGCACAGCACCGCTACCCGGCGTTGCAGGCGGCCGGCGTCGACGAGGATCTTGTCCAGTTGCTGCTGCAGTTGCTGGCGGTTGGGCAGGCCGGTGAGGAAGTCGTACTGGGCCATGCGCAACAGGCTGTTCTCGGCTTCGTGGCGCAGGTGGGTGTTGCGCTCGATCGACGCCAGCAGCTGGTTGGCGGTATTGACCCACAGGCCCAGCTCGTTCTTTTCGTGGCCCTTGATCAGCGGCAGTTGATGCTGGCTGGGACGGTCGGGGTTGATCTGGGTGAGGTGCTCGATGATCTTCGACAGCGGCTTGGTCAGCATCCAGTGATAGACCAGGTACAGCACCAGGCCCATGGCCAGGGCGCGCAGCACGCCGGAAATGAAGATGATCACCGAACTGACCAGGAAGCCCTCGCCATATGCGGCGGTGTCGAGGGTGATGCTCAGGTCGCCGTAATATTCGCTATAGGGGCCACGGCCGACCAGTTGGGTGGTGAAGCTACGTTCCTGGCCGAGAATCAGGTCGGTTAACCAGCGGCTGGAAACTTCCTGCAGCGGGCGGGATTTTTCCGCCAGCATGGTTTCGTTGGGATGGCCGATGGCGGCCATGCGCACGGATTCGTCCTGGAACAAGCCCTCCATGACCTGCATGCCCATTTCCTTGTCGAGGCTGTACACCGCCTGGGTCGAAGGGTCACGGAACATGTCGAGGATCCGTTGAGCGTCATTGGCGACGGCCTGGCGGGTCTTGTAGACATCGAAGACGATCTGCGCACAACTGAGAACTACACCGACGACCAACGCCGAGAGCAGTACTACCCTGAGCAACTTGACCGATAAGCTGTTCTTGAGTTCCAGCTTCAATGGGGTTTCCTTAATCCATGCGCATGGCATCATTTTGCCATCAAACTTGGCAATCCACTATCGGCCGTCAACAGGACTTCTCCAGCTCCGCGAGGGTGCTTTTTTGCACCCGGAGCAGGTTGGCTACCTGCCGTCACTGTATCGGTTGCCCGGCCTCGCGACTTTAATCCGTGGGAACGAGTTTCCCAACGTTTGATGTTAGCGCGCTCTGCGTGCGCGGCAAGATACACGGCGCGTGAATAGGATGAAAAATGTTGCAGCGAAGGCGCCCATAAAAAAGCCCACCGCTAGGGTGGGCTTTTCGGTCGCTCGATACCTTGTGCAACGTATCGATCAGCAGCCGGCTCAGGCAGTGAAGGTCTTGCCTTCGAACTGCTCGGCCACGAACTTCCAGTTGACCAGGTTCCAGAACGCCTCGACGTACTTCGGACGCAGGTTGCGGTAGTCGATGTAGTAGGCGTGTTCCCAGACGTCGCAGGTCAGCAGCGGGGTGTCGCCGCTGGTCAGCGGGTTGCCGGCGCCGATGGTGCTGGCCAGGGCCAGGGAACCGTCGGCTTTTTTCACCAGCCAGCCCCAACCGGAACCGAAGGTGCCGACCGAAGTCTTGGTGAACTCTTCCTTGAACTTGTCGAAGGAACCGAACGCGGCGTTGATGGCTTCAGCCAGGGCGCCGGTTGGTTGGCCGCCAGCGTTTGGCGCCAGGCAGTTCCAGTAGAAGGTGTGGTTCCAGACCTGAGCGGCGTTGTTGAAGATACCGCCCGAGGAGGTCTTGACGATCTCTTCCAGGGTTTTGCCTTCGAACTCGGTGCCTGGCACCAGGTTGTTCAGGTTCACGACATAGGTGTTGTGGTGCTTGTCGTGGTGGTATTCCAGGGTTTCCTTGGAAATGTGCGGCTGCAGGGCGTCGTGGGCGTAAGGCAGCGGCGGCAATTCAAAAGCCATGGTGATTCTCCTAATCAGGTCTGTTGCGGTGAGCGCAAGGCCGATCACGGGCGGCCGGTGTGCGTCGGCGAGTTTGTACTCTTTGCGACGCAAGGGCTGGATCATAGCACCGGGCCCGGTGCTTAACCACGCAACAAGTGTACGGGAAAGAGGTTCCAGAGCCTTTGCCGGTGCCGGACGAGCGGCGCCTCAGGTAAAGATCAACTGTGCCGCCACGGCAAACATCATCACCGCCACCATCAGGTCGAGCAGCCGCCAGGTGCCTGGGCGCGCCAGCCACGGTGCCAGCCAGGCGGCGCCCAGGGCCAGGGTGAAGAACCACAGCAGCGAGGCGCTGGCGGCACCGGCCACGTAGGCGCCGGGCACGGTTTGCTGGGCACCCAGGGAGCCGATCAACAATACGGTATCGAGGTACACATGCGGGTTGAGCAGGGTCACCGCCAGGGCGCTGAGCAGCACCGCCCGACGCGAGCGCAGGCCCTGGCCCTCGCCCTGATGCAGGCTCTGTTGCGAGCAGGCGCGCAGCAGGGCCTTGCCGCCGTACCAGATCAGAAACACCGCGCCGCCCCAGCGCGCCACTGCCAGCAGGGTCGGGTTCTGCGCCAGCACCGTGGCCAGGCCGAATACCCCGGCCGCCACCAGGATGGCATCGCAGACCACGCACAGCGCCGCCACCGGCAGGTGATGTTCACGGCGCAGGCTTTGCGCCAGGACAAAGGCGTTTTGTGTGCCGATCGCCATGATCAGGCCGAAGGCGACCAGCAGGCCGTTCAGGTAGCTTTGCCACATAGGGAAGACTCCACAGACACCCGCAGGGCGCGGGTGCAAACACAAAGAAGATGCTGGCCATTGTGGGGATTTCATCTGTATAAGAAAAACAAATAAAGCTGATCAGGCATTAGGAAAAATAATGTTCGATTACAAACTGCTTTCAGCCCTCGCTGCCGTTGTCGAGCAGGCCGGCTTCGAGCGCGCCGCCCAGGTGCTGGGTTTGTCGCAGTCGGCGATTTCCCAGCGCATCAAGCTGCTCGAGGCGCGGGTCGGCCAGCCGGTGCTGGTGCGCGCCAATCCGCCGAGCCCCACCGATGTCGGCCGGCGCTTGCTCAACCATGTACAGCAGGTGCGCCTGCTCGAACGCGACCTGCAAAGTCAGGTGCCGGCGCTGGACGAGGAGGGCATGCCCGAGCGTCTGCGCATTGCCCTGAACGCCGACAGCCTGGCGACCTGGTGGGCAGGAGCGGTGGGTGAGTTTTGTGCCGATCAGCAAGTGCTGCTGGACCTGGTCGTGGAAGATCAGGAAGTCGGCCTCAAGCGCATGCGCGCCGGTGAAGTGGCCGCCTGCCTGTGTGGCAGCGAACGCCCGGTGGCAGGCGCACGCAGCCTGTTGCTCGGCGCCATGCGCTATCGGGCCCTGGCCAGCCCGGCGTTCATGGCCCGCTACTTTCCAGCGGGCTTCGATGCCGCCCGCTTGTCGCGCACCCCGGCGCTGGTGTTCGGACCGGATGATTTTCTCCAGCATCGTTATCTGGCTTCCCTGGGTATTCAGGACGGTTTCCTTCATCACCTGTGTCCCTCTTCCGAAGGCTTTTTGCGCATGACCGAGGCAGACCTGGGTTGGGGCCTGGTGCCGGAACTGCAGGTACGCGATCAGCTGGCCAGCGGGCGTCTGGTAGAAATATCAGCGGATAAACCCATCGACGTGCCCTTGTACTGGCATCATTGGCGCAATGGCGGGCAGTTGCTCGGCCAACTGACGGAACACCTGCGCCTCACAGCCGGGCAGTGGCTGGTGCCCTTGTAGGCCCTGGCGGCGTCAGCAGTATCTGAAAAACCTGTTTTAGGCGGAGTGCTACATGCGAATTCTGGTCACCGGCGCGAGCGGCTTCATTGGCGGGCGCTTTGCGCGCTTTGCCCTGGAGCAGGGCTTTGACGTTCGGGTCAACGGCCGACGCGCCGAAGGCGTCGAGCACCTGGTGCGGCGCGGCGCGCAGTTCATCCCGGGTGACCTGAACGACCCGGACCTGGCCCGGCGCCTGTGCCAGGGCGTCGAGGCGGTGGTGCATTGTGCCGGTGCGGTGGGTAACTGGGGGCGATACCAGGACTTCTATCAAGGCAACGTGGCGGTCACTGAAAACGTTGTCGAGGCTTGCTTGAAGGAGCATGTGCGGCGGTTGGTGCACCTGTCGTCGCCATCGATCTACTTCAATGGCCGCTCGCAGCTGGGTATCACCGAAGACCAGGTGCCGCGGCGCTTCCATGATCATTACGGGGCGACCAAGTACCTGGCTGAGCAGAAGGTCTTTGGGGCCCAGGAGTTCGGTCTCGAAGTGCTGGCCTTGCGTCCGCGCTTTGTCACCGGCGCGGGCGACGTGAGTATCTTCCCGCGCTTGCTGCAGATGCAGCGCAAGCGGCGCCTGGCAATCATCGGCAACGGCCTGAACAAGGTCGATTTCACCAGCGTGCAGAACCTCAACGAGGCGTTGGTCAGTGCCTTGCTCGCCGACGAGGCAGCGCTGGGTCAGGCCTACAACATCAGCAATGGTCACCCTTTGCCATTGTGGGATGTGGTCAATTACGTGATGCGGCAAATGCACCTTCCGCAGGTCACTCGCTACCGTTCCTACGGCCTCGCCTACAGCCTTGCCGCCTTGAACGAAGGCGCCTGCCTGCTCTGGCCGGGCCGCCCGCAACCGACCCTGTCGCGCCTGGGGATGCAGGTGATGAGCAAGGACTTCACCCTCGACATCAGCCGCGCCCGGCAGTTTCTTGATTACCGCCCCAGTGTCAGCCTGTGGTCGGCGCTGGATGAGTTCTGCGGCTGGTGGAAAGCCCAGGACCTTCCGTCCGGCAAGGACTGAACCGGATCAAGGCTTTGCGGTCGATCAGTGCGCTGATCAGGCTTTATACTACTGACCATTTGCTATCACCGTGGTTGAAGGGATCCCATGCGTAACGATGCTCCAGATGATTTCGATAACGTGCCGACCTTGACCGCCGGTAGCCGTGATGACGATGATTTCGTACCGGTAGCGGGTGCGCGACGTGGCCATGCATCGGCTCCGCGCGCTGTACCGAAGGCGGCAAATACTGGCCCGCTGTGGGCATTGCTCGGCGCCTCGTTCATTGCCCTGGCCGGCCTTGGCTGGTGGAGTTTTCAACAGATTTCCCTGATGGAGCAGCAACTGGTTGCCACCCAGGAGAGCTTTGCCCGCATCAGTGAAGACGCGGCGGGGCGCCTGCAGGCGATCAGCGGTAAGGTTGCGGCCAGCGAGACCAGCGTCAGCACCGACAGCGAGGCCCTGAAGCTGCAGATCAAGCAACTGCAGGCGAGCCTGACCGAGCAGGGTAAGCAACAGCAAGGTGTGGCCGGGCAGACCGGCGATCTGGGCAAACGCCTGGAGCTGGTACTGGCTCAGGCCAGTGAGCAACAGGCGGCCAATGCCAAGTTGCAGGAACAGCTGCAGGCTCAGCTCAAGCGGGTGAACGACGAGCTGGCTGCATTGAAGACGGCCCAGGTGGATGGCGGCAAGCTTGATGGTGAGCTCAAGAGCCTGAACGCTGAGGTGACGGCGTTGAAGAAGCAGGGTAACCCGACGGCGGCGATCCAGCGCCTGGAGCAGGACCTGATCGTGCTCAAGAGCGAGCAGGAGAACCGCCCGGCGCCTGCGGCCAGTGGCGGTGCGTCAACGGCGGAGTTCGATGCGTTTCGTGGCCAGGTGACTCGAAACATCAATACCTTGCAAAGCCAGGTGCAGAACCTGCAACAGCAGATCAACGCCCGGCCTTGATCGGCGCTAAACAGGGCCGCTGTTGCGGCCCATCGCCGGCAAGGCCAGCTCCCACACTGGATCTGCTTGCAGCGGACTTTGTGGGAGCTGGCCTTGCCGGCGATGGGCTGCAAGGCAGCCCCAAGGTTTACATCCGCGGATAATCGATATAACCCACCGGCCCCTTGGCATAGAAGGTCTCCGGGTGCGGCTCGTTCAGCGGTGCATCCGCCGCCAGCCGCGCCGGCAGGTCCGGGTTGGCAATGAACGGGATACCGAAGGCCACTGCATCGGCTTTGCCACTGGCCAGCGAAGCATTGGCGCTGGCTTTGGTGAAGCGCTCGTTGACGATATAAGGGCCGCCAAAGGCTTGCTTGATCAGCGCGCCAATGCTGTCGTCCGCTTCCTTCTCCCGCGAGCAGATAAAGGCAATACCGCGCTTGCCCAGTTCCCGGGCCACATAGGTGAAGGTCTCGGCACGGTTGGCATCGCCCATGTCATGGGCATCGGCCCGTGGCGCCAGGTGCACGCCAACCCTTTGCGCGCCCCAGACTTCGATCACCGCGTCAGTCACTTCCAGCAGTAGCCGTGCACGGTTCTCCAGCGAACCACCGTACTGGTCATTGCGCTGGTTGGTGCTGCTCTGCAGGAACTGGTCGATCAGGTAACCGTTGGCGGCATGCACTTCGACGCCATCGAAACCAGCCGCTTTGGCGTTCTCGGCACCGGTGCGGTAGGCCTCGACGATGTCGGCGATTTCTGCGCTTTCCAGCGCACGCGGGGTCGGGTAGTCGGCCAATGGACGCACCAGGCTGACATGGCCTTTCGGCTGGATGGCGCTCGGCGCGACCGGGGCTTCACCATTGAGGTAGCTGGGGTGCGAGATACGCCCCACATGCCACAGCTGCAGGAAAATCCGCCCACCGGCGCCATGCACCGCCTTGGTCACGTTGGTCCAGCCACGCACCTGATCGTTCGACCAGATGCCCGGGGTGTCCGGGTAGCCCACGCCCATCGGCGTGACCGAGGTGGCTTCGCTGAGGATCAGCCCGGCACTGGCCCGTTGTACGTAGTACTCGGCCATCAGTGCGTTGGGCACCCGGCCTTCATCGGCGCGGCAGCGGGTCAGCGGGGCCATGATGATGCGGTTCGGCAGGTCGAGGTCGCCGAGGGTGATCGGATCGAAAAGAGTCGTCATATGTACCTCAAGGCCTATCAGTGAGTGGCAGGTGCCAGTTCGGCTTTGTTACCGCCCTGGCTGAAAGTGATCAGGGTGACGATCAGCGCCAGTACCGCCAGCGCTGCGGCGGCCAGGGGCACGCGGGTCAGGCCCAGGCCCTGGGCGATGACGGTGCCGCCGACCCAGGCGCCGAGGGCGTTGCCCAGGTTGAACGCGCCGATGTTCAGGGTCGAGACCAGGTTCGGGGCAGCCTTGCCGAAGGTCACCACGTTGACCTGCAGGGCGGGGACGGCGGCAAACGCTGCAGTGGCCCAGAGGAACAGGGTGATTTCCGCCGGAATCAGCGCAACGCTGGTCCAGCTCAGTACGGTAGAGACTACCGCCATGCTGGCGAACACGCCGATCAGGGTGGCGCCCAGGCGCTTGTCGGCAAGCTTGCCACCGAGGATGTTGCCCAGGGTCAGGCCCACGCCGATCAGCAGCAGGGTCCAGGTCACGCCTCGTGGCGACACCCCGGTAACATCACCCAGCAGCGGCGCGACATAAGTGAACAGGGCGAACATCGAGGCCGAGAACAGCACGGTCATCGACAGCGACAGCCAGATGCCGGCGCCTTTGAGCGCAGCCAGTTCGGCGCGCATGTCGAGTTTTTCTTCGTCATGCCGGAACGGCAGGAAGCGGATCAGGCCGATCAAGGCAATCACGCCGATCACGGTTACCGCCCAGAAGGTCGAGCGCCAGCCGTATTCCTGACCCAGCGCGGTACCCAGCGGCACACCCAGCACGTTCGCCAGGGTCAGGCCGGTGAACATCAAGGCGACCGCCGAGGCACGGCGGTTGGCCGGCACCAGGCTTGCCGCCACCACCGAACCGATACCAAAGAAGGCACCGTGGCACAGGGCGGTCACCACCCGGGCGAACATCAGCAGGTTGTAGTCGCTGGCCACCGCACACAGCAGGTTGCCGACGATGAACACGCCCATCAGCGCAATCAGCGCCGCTTTGCGCGGCAGGCGCGAGGTGGCCAGGGCCATGAACGGCGCACCGATGGCCACGCCCAGGGCGTAACCGGTGACCAGCCAGCCGGCGCCGGGAATCGATACCCCCAGGTCTGCCGCCACATCGGGCAGTAGACCCATGATGACGAACTCGGTGGTACCGATGGCGAAGGCGCTGAGCGCCAGGATTATCAGCGAAAGGGGCATTGCAAGGTCCTTGTCAGAGCTCTTGGCTCATCTGCTTGAGGAAGGCCTGGATGGTTTCCTCGTTGCGTTTGAAAAAATGCCACTGGCCAATCTTCTGGCTGCTGATCAGGCCCGCGCGCTGCAAGGTCGCCAGGTGGGCGGAGACGGTCGACTGCGACAGGCCGCAGCGTTGATCGATCTGCCCGGCACACACACCGTGTTCGGTGCTGTGGTGCTGGTCGGGGAACTGCGCGTCGGGGTCCTTCAGCCAGTTGAGGATTTCTCGCCGTACTGGGTGGGCCAGGGCTTTTATTATTTCGTCGAGATCGAGAGGCATGGTTGGGCTCGTGGTGTGTGTAGCGTTATATCGCGATGGGGCGAAATATAAATCGGTATTTCGCGATATACAAATATGATGTGGTTCTGAGCTCAGCTTGAATCGCTATATCGGGTTATAACGATATGGGTGGCAGGGTGCTAGAATCCCTCCCCATGAACTACCTCGCACACCTTCATCTCGGCGGTCAGCAGCCTGAGCAATTGCTCGGCAGCCTCTATGGCGATTTCGTCAAAGGGCCGCTGCAGGGGCGCTTCCCCTTGCCGCTGGAAGCGGCGATCCGTCTGCACCGGCAGATCGATGTCTACACCGACAGCCATCCGCTGGTGCTGGCGGCGCTGTCGCGCTTTCCGCGGGAGCGGCGGCGTTACGCCGGGATCATCCTCGATGTGTTTTTCGACCATTGCCTGGCCTTGCACTGGCAGGACTATGCCGAGCAGCCCTTGAGCCAGTTCACCGACCGCGTGTATCGGGTGCTCGCCGCAGAGCCGGCCCTGCCCGGGCGCCTGGCGCAGATTGCACCGTACATGGCCGCTGATGACTGGCTGGGGTCTTACCGCGATTTTGCGGTACTTGAACAGGTGTTTCGCGGCATCGCCCGGCGCCTGTCGCGGCCCGAAGGCATGGACGGCGCGGTGGAGGAGGTGGCGGCGCTGTATGCGCCGTTGCTGGATGACTTTCGCAATTTCTATCCGCAGCTGCAGCGCTTTGCCCGGGCCAATACCTAGGCAGCCCTGGCCCGGCGTTGCTGTTGGACCGCCGGTTCGCTACCGAACAATGCCTGCTGGATCGCCTGCTGCGCCTTGAAGGCCAGGGCGGCGCGTTCTTCACCGGCGCTGGCAATCGGCGCGAGCAAATGGATCTCGACCTCAGCGCAATCATTGCTGAACAGCCGCAGCAGGTGCGAGAGCAGGTCGTCATCACCGATAAACGGCGCGATCGAATCGGTTTGCCCGTTGCGCAGGTAGCGCAGGGCCACCGGTTGCAGCGGTGTTTGCGTGTCGATGGCGCTGGCCAGCAGACGGCCGTGGAAGGTGCGCAGGCTGCGCCCGTCGGTGGTGGTGCCTTCAGGGAAAATCAACAGCGCGCAGTCTTGTTGCAGGTGCTGGCTGATTTGCTTGCGCAGCAACTGGCTGTCGTTGCCGCCACGGCGGATGAACAGGGTGCCGGCCTTGAGCGCCAGCCAGCCGGCCACCGGCCAGGTGCGCACTTCGGCCTTTGACAGGAACGACAGTGGCGCAAGCATGCCCAGCAACGGGATGTCGGTCCACGATACATGGTTGCTGACCCAGAGCGTCGGCTGTTGCGGCAACTGGCCCACCACCCGCACCTTGAACGGCAGGGCGTTGCTCAGTTTGCCCATGAACAGTTGCGACCAGCGCTGGCGGCGCTCGGTCGAGGCCGGCACGCGCAGGCGTTCATAGAGGGTGAACAGTGCGGCCATGGCCAGGCCGAACAGCACCACCAGCAGCACCCGAACCACGCGCCCATAGACGCGCAGGCGCTGCATCAGACCGCCGCCTTGAAGTGGCGGGCATAGCGCGGGCACAGCTCGTCGCGCTTGAGCAGGATGAACACGTCGGCCACCTGGAAGTCTTCGTCCCAGCATGGCTCGCCGCAAATCTTCGCTCCCAGGCGCATGTAGGCCTTGAGCAGTGGCGGCATTTCGGCGATGACGTTGCTCGGCAGGGCCAGGCTCGGCAGCGGCTTCTTCGGTTCGGCGCGCAGATGCTCGGTACACAAGTAGCGTTCGCGCAGGCGCTGCATGATCGCATGGGCCTGCACGCCACCATCCTGCATGGGAATGCTGGCGCAGCCCATCAGGTAGCTGTAGCGGCCTTCGTTGAGCACTTCGGCCAGTTCCGCCCAGAGCACGGCGATGGTGCCGCCGTTGCGGTAGGCCTGGTCGACACAGGTGCGGCCCAGCTCGAGGATCGGCCCTTGCAGGTGGCCGAGGCCGTGCAGGCTGAACTCCTCTTCGCTGTAGAAGCGCCCCAGGCTGCTGGCCGCCTGATGATCGAGCAGGCGGGTGGTGGCGACCAGGCGCCCGCTATTGAGGTCGCGCACGCCGATGTGGCGGCAATGAATGTCATAGTCATCCATGTCCAGGCCCAGTTCGGCGCCTTTGAGCTTGGCCTTGAATTCACCGCTGAATACGCTGAAACGAAGGGCCTGTGCTTCCTGCAGGGCCGCCGGGCCGACCAGGCGTTCGGCTTGCAGACGGCGTTCAGTGCTGTTGTCGCCAGAGCGAGCGATCCGAGTCATTGCGTGTCTCCATAAGCCAGCCATGGGGTTGCGGCCGGTCGACTTTGTTGTGCAAGCTCAGCCTAGGTAGATGCGGTGTCACCCCCATGAACAATTGGTGATGCTTGTATGACAGCCCTCAAGGAGCGCTTCGATGACCTGGCTGCAACGACTCAACGACCGACAGCGACACCCTCAGGCGGCCAATCTGGCCGACACCTATTCCAGCCTGCTGGCGCGCCTGGGCCCGGTCAGCCCGTTCGAGCTGGCGGTGCTCGGCGGGCGGGCCATGGCCACCCCGGGCCTGGCCTTTCTGGTCGGTTATCAGGCAGCCCTGAGGGTGCTGTGGCCGAGCGCGCCGCAGAGCCTCGGTGCCCTGTGCGCCAGCGAGCGGCGCAGCGTGCGCCCGGCGGACATGCAGGTGCGTCTGGATGACCTGCGCCTGAGCGGCAGCAAGGACTTCGTCACCGCTGGGCTCGATGCCGAATGGCTGCTGGTGGCGGCGCGCTGCGAGGCGCAAGGGCAGCCGGTGGAACTGAGCCTGGCGGTGGTCTATGCCGGCGAGCCTGGCGTACGCCTCGAACCGCTGCCGGCCTTGCCGTTGATGCCGGAAGTCGGCCATGCCCGCCTGCATCTGCAAGGGGCGTTGTGCGAGCGCCTGGCGGGGGACGGCTGGGATGCCTACGTCAAACCCTTCCGCTCGCTGGAAGATCTCTATGTGCTCAGTGCCTTGTGTGCCTGGCTCTATGGCGTCGGCCAGGAAACGGGCTGGCCGCAAGGTCTGCAATTGCGCCTTATCGGCCTGCTCGGCGCGTGCGCCGAAAGCACCCGCCAGAGCGCTGATGCCGCGGCCAGTCATCTGCTGCTGGGCGGTCTGTTTGCCCAGTTCAACGCCTTGAAGGAGGAACTCAACCAGGCGCTGCTGGCCAGCCCAGGCGAGTGGGCAACCCTGTGGCAACGCGATCAGGGCTTGCTGGAGATCGCCAGCGCCGCCCGGGCCAAACGCCTGGCCAAGGCCTGGGCCGCCGCCGGACTGTCATGAAACGCTGGCAGGCTGGGCGAACCCTGGCCTTGAGTAAGCGGCATGAGCAAAGTGGCGTGGTGGATGCTGGCTGTGTTCGCCTTCAGCAAGGCAGTGCCGGCCGAGGAATACTGGCCTGTACCTGACTGGGCGGTTGCGCACGCTACCCACCAAAACGCCTGGCAGGCGGTCGAACGCTATGCCTTCGCCCCACGCGATGATCAGCAACGCCGGGGTGTACGCACCGACGCGCTGCTGGTGATCGCCGACGGGCGCATTGTCTACGAGCACTATGCCGCGCCCAGCACCGCCGAAACTGCGCACCTGACCTGGTCGATCAGCAAGAGCGTACTGGCGACCCTGCTCGGCGTTGCCCACGCCGAAGGCCGCTTTGACCTGCAGGATCCGGTCGCGCGTTTTTATTCACCGATGCGTGCCCATCCCCAGGTGCGCATCGAGGACCTGATGCACTGGGCCAGCGGCCTGGACTGGCAGGAAGACTACGAATATGCACCGCTCAAGTCCTCGGTGGTGGCCATGCTCTACACCCGCGGGCGCGGCGATATGGCCGGCTACACGGCGGCCAGGCCCGAAGCGGTCAGCCCCGGGCAACGCTTTCGCTACTCCAGCGGCGACAGCAACGTGCTGGCGGCTGCTTTGCGTGGCATGGTCGGCGACGCTGGTTATGCGGAGTATCCCTGGCGCGCTTTGTTCGAACCGTTGGGCATCGGCAGTGCAGTCTGGGAGCGTGACGCCAAAAGTACCCTGGTGGGTTCTTCCTACCTGTACATGAGTGCTCGCGATCTGGCCCGCATCGGCCTGCTGATGTTGCGCGAAGGGCGCTGGCACTCACGGCAGTTGCTGTCCAGCGAGTGGGTTACCTTCAATCGCCGGCCGTTCCTGCAGGCTACGGCCCAACCCGGTGAAGCCAATCCGGGTGGGCACTGGTGGCTCAACCTGCCGTTGCCCGGCAGCCCGCCACCCTGGCCGGATGCGCCGCCTGATACCTACGCAGCCCTGGGACACTGGGGCCAGGCGATGTATGTGCTGCCGACGCACAGGCTGGTGATCGTGCGTTATGCCGATGATCGCGACGCCAGTTTCGCCCACAACGAACTGCTCAAGCGGGTACTGGCTGCGCTCAACGAGGTGCGGCCATGAAGCGCGTGTTGCTGGTGCTGTTGCTGCTGACAGGCGGCTGGGCCTGGTACGAACGCCAGGCCTTGATGGATTTCCCCGGCATTCTCAGTGCCTACTCGGCCAAGGAATACTGTTCGTGCCGTTATGTCATGGGCTTTGATTCGCAGTATTGCCAGGGCTACGTGCAGCAGTACCTGCCGCTGAGTCGCCTGGACGAGGACCTGCAGCAGCGGCTGATCAGCGCTGCCGGGCTGGGGATAGAGAATCGTGCGCAGTGGCTGGGCCCGCGCGAGGGCTGTCGCTTGCTGCCGTGAAGGCAGCCGGGTAAGGTTGGCGATCATTGTGTTACAGGATTTCACATGTTCAGTCTGCCGCGTCTTCTGCTTGCCCTGCTGGTCGTCTTGAGTCTCCCTGCCCAGGCCAATTGGCACCTGGATGGCGAGTCGTCACGCCTGTCGTTCGTTTCCAGCAAGAATGGCGACACCGCCGAGGTGCATCGCTTCCTCGTCCTGCATGGCAAGGTCGATCGCAAGGGCGCCGCCGAGTTGCAGATCGAGATGGACTCCAACAGCAGCAGCGTGCCGCTACGTGATGAGCGCATGCGCAAGGAGCTGTTCGAGTTCAGCAAATTCCCCGAGGCCAAGGTCAACGCACAGATCGACCTGCGTCCGATCAACGACCTG
Source organism: Pseudomonas sp. ZL2 (assembly GCF_054788455.1). NCBI lineage: Bacteria > Pseudomonadati > Pseudomonadota > Gammaproteobacteria > Pseudomonadales > Pseudomonadaceae > Pseudomonas > Pseudomonas sp. ZL2. Next base: position 37,311 of record NZ_JBGOGX010000064.1, read on the forward strand.
GCCAACGGCGCCCAGGTGGAACTGCGCCTGCCGCTGACCGTCAGCCTGCATGGCAAGCAGCACAGCTACAGCGCCCTGTTGCTGGCCACGCGCCTGGATGAGCGGCGCTTTCAGGTGGTAACCCTGGAGCCGTTGATGCTGCGTGCTGATGATTTCGATCTGCTCCCGGGGCTTGCCACTCTGCGCAAGCTGGCCGGGCTCAAGTCCATCAGCCCGTCAGTGCCGGTGGCCGCGGTGCTGATCTTCACGGCGCGCTGATATGGCCGGACCGGTCTTTCCCTGGCGCGATGGCAATCAGTTCGAGCTATTGATCGACGGTCCGCAATTCTTCCCGCGCATGCTCACCGCGATCGTGCGCGCTGAGCATCAGGTCGACCTTGAGTTGTACCTGGTCGAAGCGGGGGCCTGTGCCGAAACCATGGTCCAGGCCCTGGTACAGGCCGCCGAGCGCGGTGTGCAGGTGCGTTGCCTGTTCGATGACTACGGTTCACTGGCCTTCACCCTGAGCTTGCGCCAGCGCTTGCTGGCCGCCGGCGTCGAGTTGCGCTGGTACAACCGCCTGCGCTGGCGCCGGGGCTTTCGCAACCTGTTTCGCGATCACCGCAAGTTGCTGTTGGTTGACCAGCGCTGGGCAGTGGTGGGCGGCACCGGCGTTACCGACCAGTTCTGGACGCCAACGGAAGACGTCAGTGAATGGCACGAAGTGATGGTGCAGATGCAAGGCCCGCTGGTGGCCGACTGGCAGATGCTGTTCGACCGCCAGTGGCGGGCCAACTTGCGCCGTACGGCCTGGCGGCCACCGACCCATTTCGGCCTGTCGCGTTTGCCACGGATACCGCTCAGTGGCGCCGGCATGGGGCGGGTAGCCTACGCCGATGCCCGCCAGCACCGGGATATCCTGCAGTCGCTGGTGCGTGCCCTGAACAGCGGCCAACGGCGCATCTGGCTGGCCACACCGTATTTCTTGCCGACCTGGAAAGTCCGTCGCTCCCTGCGCCGCGCCGCGTCCCGGGGTGTCGATGTGCGATTGCTGCTGACCGGGCCACGCACCGATCACCCTTCAGTGCGTTACGCCGGCCATCGCTATTACCCGCGGCTGTTGCGCGCCGGGGTGAAAATCTTCGAGTACCAGCCGTGCTTCCTGCACCTGAAAATGGTGCTGGTGGATGACTGGGTGAGCATCGGCTCGTGCAACTTCGATCACTGGAACCTGCGCTTCAACCTTGAGGCCAACGTCGAAGCAATCGACCCGCCGTTGACCGCAGACGTGGCGGCAAGCTTCGAGCGCGACTTTGCCCAAAGCCTGGCCGTCGACCTGGCCCACTGGCATGCGCGGCCGTTGTGGAAGCGGGTGCAGCAACGCTTGTGGGGCTGGCTTGATCGCCTGGTGGTCAACCTGCTCGACCGGCGTGATTGAGCCTGTCGCAAGCTGACGGTCTATGGTGTCTTTACCTTTCCATTGCACCTGAAGGAGTTGATGACATGGCTGCGAAGAAGATTCTGATGCTGGTTGGCGACTACGTTGAAGATTACGAAGTGATGGTGCCGTTCCAGGCCCTGCAGATGGTTGGCCATAGCGTGCATGCAGTGTGCCCGGGCAAGAGCGCCGGGCAGACGGTGCGCACTGCGATCCACGATTTCGAAGGCGATCAGACCTACAGCGAAAAACCCGGGCACAACTTCGTGCTCAACTTTGATTTTGCCCAGGTCAAGGCTGATGACTACGACGCGCTGGTGATTCCGGGGGGCCGGGCACCGGAGTATCTGCGCTTGAACGAACAGGTGCTGGCGCTGGTCAAGGCGATCGATCAGGCCGGCAAACCCATTGCCGCGGTGTGCCATGGCGCACAGCTGCTGGCGGCGGCTGGCGTGCTCGAAGGGCGCGAGTGCAGCGCTTACCCGGCCTGTGCCCCGGAAGTGCGCCTGGCCGGAGGGCAGTATGTCGAGATCGCCGTCGATCAGGCCCATGTGCAGGGCAACCTGGCCTCGGCACCTGCCTGGCCGGCGCACCCGGCGTGGCTGGCGGGTTTCCTGCAACTGCTGGGTACGCGCATTACCCTGTGAACCAAGGTGCTGGCCGAAGTACGAGCGCTTCGCGCTCGATCGCCGGCAAGGCCGGCTCCCACAGGTCAGGTGCATGAAGAGCCATTGTGGGAGCTGGCTTGCCAGCGATGAGGCCGGTACAGGCAATAAAAAAGCGGCAGGGGAATAATCCCCCTGCCGCTTTTTTCTATCAGCAAACCTTTACGGCTTACTTCACTTCCACCGCCAGGCTTTCAGCGATCTTGTGCTGCCAGATCGCTGGGCCGGTGATGTGTACCGATTCGCCGTTGCTGTCGACCGCGACGGTGACCGGCATGTCCTTGACCTCGAACTCGTAGATCGCTTCCATGCCCAGTTCGGCAAATGCCAGGACCTTGGACTTCTTGATCGCCTGGGCTACCAGGTAGGCAGCGCCGCCGACGGCCATCAGGTACACGGCCTTGTTGTCCTTGATCGCTTCGATGGCGGTCGGGCCGCGCTCGGATTTGCCGATCATGCCCAACAGGCCGGTTTGCTCGAGGATCTGACGGGTGAACTTGTCCATCCGCGTCGCGGTGGTCGGGCCGGCCGGGCCAACCACTTCGTCACCAACCGGATCAACCGGGCCAACGTAGTAGATGAAGCGACCCTTGAGGTCGACCGGCAGTTCTTCGCCCTTGTTGAGCATCTCGACCATGCGCTTGTGCGCAGCGTCGCGACCGGTGAGCATCTTGCCATTGAGCAGGATGGTCTCGCCCGGCTTCCAGCTCTGCACGTCTTCCGGGGTCAGGGTGTCGAGGTTGACACGGCGGGCCGACGGGCCGGCTTCCCAGACGATTTCCGGGTAGGCGTCCAGCGATGGCGCTTCGAGGTCAGCCGGGCCGGAACCGTCGAGCACGAAGTGGGCGTGACGGGTGGCGGCGCAGTTAGGGATCATGCACACCGGCAACGAGGCGGCGTGGGTCGGGTAGTCCATGATCTTGACGTCGAGCACGGTGGTCAGGCCGCCCAGGCCCTGGGCGCCGATGCCCAGCTGGTTGACCTTGTCGAACAGCTCCAGGCGGATCTCTTCGATGCGGTTCTGCGGGCCACGGGCCTTGAGCTCGTGGATGTCGATGGATTCCATCAACACTTCCTTGGCCATCACCGCGGCTTTCTCGGCGGTGCCGCCGATGCCGATGCCGAGCATGCCCGGTGGGCACCAGCCAGCACCCATGGTCGGAACGGTCTTGAGCACCCAGTCGACGATCGAGTCGGACGGGTTGAGCATGGCCATCTTCGACTTGTTCTCGGAGCCGCCGCCCTTGGCCGCCACGTCCACTTCCACGGTGTTGCCCGGGACGATGGAGTAGTGGATGACCGCCGGGGTGTTGTCCTTGGTGTTTTTACGCGCACCTGCCGGATCGGCCAGGATGGAGGCACGCAGGACGTTTTCCGGCAGGTTGTAGGCGCGGCGCACGCCTTCGTTGATCATGTCGTCCAGGCTCATGGTCGCGCCGTCCCAGCGAACGTCCATGCCGACGCGCACGAACACGGTGACGATACCGGTGTCCTGGCAGATCGGTCGGTGGCCGGTGGCGCACATGCGCGAGTTGATCAGGATCTGGGCGATGGAATCGCGCGCAGCAGGCGACTCTTCACGCAGATAGGCCTCATGCATGGCCTGGATGAAATCAACGGGGTGGTAGTACGAAATGAACTGCAGGGCGTCGGCAACGCTCTGAATCAGGTCGTCTTGCTTGATCACGGTCATGCAGCGCGCTCCTCTTAAAGACGGGAACATTCATTAAGGTATTTCGACGCGGACTGGCCGAGGTGTCGAAACGACCTTCAACAGGCGCCAACGCAAGGCTGTCGGCGCAAAAAAGGCGCGGCAGTATAGCGCGCATCCGCCGCTGGTACACGTACCAAAGGTCCCCACCAAGGTCGGCAGTGGCCGGGCACTGTTCTTGCCTGAGCGTTTGCCCGAGCGATTTGTGCAAACATGGCAATTATTCTTCACACACCCTAAAGTGGCGGTTGGCCATGCCCCATTCCTCTGCCCTGGCCAGAGCACGGTGAGTCACCTGTGACCGAAACAGCGCTGCAGAAACTTCTTCTCAAACGCTTTCTCATGGCGGCTGGCACTTATCTGCTGGTGTTGGCGCTGGTCTGGGTGGCGCTTTTGAGCGGTCATCTGCAAGCCTCCCTGAATGCTTTGCTGCTGGGTAGCGGCCTGTTGCTGGTGTGCCAGTTGCTGCTCGGCTGGGTATTTGCCAGCGGCCACAACCTGCGTTTTAGCGACCCGAGCCTGACCGAATTCCAGGTGTTGCTGGCGATCGCCTGGCAAACCTGGCTGTTGGCCCAGCTTGACCAGGGCCGCGGCACCTTCCTGATGTTCTACCCCTTGATCCTGATGTTCGGCCTGTTTCACCTGAGCGGGCGGGTGTTTGTGCGCTGCGCGCTGCTGGTGTTGTGCAGTTTCGTTGGGCTGATTGCCTGGGAGGCTTGGCAGACAGCACATTTCGACGGGTCGTTGCTGGCGTTGCAGGCCTGTGCCTTGCTGGTGGTGCTGTGCTGGTTGTGCCTGTATGCCCGCTATGTTCAGGCCGCACGCCAGCGCATGCGCCAGCGGCGCTATGCCCTGCAAGCCCATCAGGACACCTTGCGCGGCATGATGCGCCAGCTTGAAGACCTGGTCGCCACCGACGAGCTGACCGGCCTGTTCAACCGTCGGCACTTCCTGAGCCTGGCCACCTGCGAACTGGAGCGGATGCGCGCGGACAGTTGCCATGGCCTGGCGCTGATCGACCTCGACCATTTCAAGCGTATCAATGATGTGTATGGTCATGCCGCCGGTGACCAGGTGCTGCAGGTGTTTGCCACGATCGCCAGCGACTGCCTGGGTGACACTGCAGTACTGGCCCGTTACGGCGGTGAAGAGTTCGTGCTGTTGCTGCCTGATTGCAGCGAAGAGCAATTGGCCAGCTGTTGCGAGCGGCTGCGCAAGGCTTTTGCCCTGGCCCAGCCACCGGCCGTCGGATTGCGGGTCGAACCGTTGAGCCTGTCGGCAGGGATGACTCTGCTGAGCGAAGGTGATGACCTCGATGATGCCCTGCAGCGCGCCGACCAGGCCCTGTATCGGGCCAAGCGCAGCGGACGCAATCGCTGCCTGGCCGCCTGGGAGGCCGTCGATGCCTGAGTTGCGGGTCGGTGAGCGGCAATGGACGGTGGCGCCGGGCAGCAACCTGCTCGATGCCTTGAATGATGCCGGGTTGTCGGTGCCCTACAGTTGCCGCGCGGGCAGTTGTCACGCCTGCCTGGTGCGCTGCCTGCAGGGCCAGCCGGGGGATGCCCGGCCCGATGCCCTGGCGGCGGACAAACGCCAGCAAGGCTGGCGCTTGTCGTGCCAGTGCAGCGTCGAGGAAGACTTGCAGGTGGCCTTGTTCGACCCGCTCCAGGATGGCTTGCCGGCCCAGGTTACCAGCCTCGACTGGCTGAGCCCGACCGTGCTGCGCCTGCGTCTTGAGCCACAAAGATCGCTGCGCTATCAGGCCGGCCAGCACCTGGTGTTGTGGAGCCCGAACGGGGTCGCCCGGCCTTACTCGCTGGCCAGCCTGCCGGGGGAGGAGGGCTTTCTGGAGTTTCATCTCGATTGCCGGCAACCCGGCGCTTTCTGCGATGCCGCGCGGCAACTGAGTCTCGGTGCAACGCTGCGCCTGGGCGAATTGCGCGGCGGGGCCCTGCATTACGATCCGGACTGGCAGGAACGCCCGTTGTGGCTGCTGGCCGCCGGTACGGGGCTGGCGCCGTTGTGGGGGATTCTGCGCGAGGCGCTGCGCCAGGAGCATCACGGCCCGATTCGCTTGCTGCACCTGGCCCATGACACCCGGGAACATTACCTGGCGCCGGCCCTGGCGGCGCTGGCCAGCCGCCACCCGCAGCTGCAGGTCGAGCTGCTGACCCCGGCTCAATTGCCCCAGGCCCTGGCGGCGTTACGTTTGCAGTCACGCCAGACCGTGGCCCTGGCGTGTGGCTCTGCAGCCAATGTCGAACAGTTTTCCCGGCGCATGTTCCTCGCCGGCCTGCCGCGCAACCAGCTGTTCGCCGACATTTTCATCGGTCACGCCTGATTCCGGCCAGGCAAAAAAAAGCCCCGCAGCACAGGCTGCGGGGCTTTGTTCAGCAATGTCCGAGCATCAGACCAGCGAATCACCGACGTGCAGGATCTTCATGCCGTTGGTGCCACCGATGGTGTGGTAGCTGTCGCCTTTGGTCAGGATCGCCCAGTCACCTGGCTCGACCGCGCCACGCTGCAGCAGCTCGTCGACTGCCGCCTGGCTGACTTTCTCGGCCGGCAGGGCTGCCGGGTCGAAGGCCACCGGGTACACACCACGGAACATCGCGGCGCGGGCCAGGGTGGCGCGGTGCGGCGAGAAGGCGTAGATCGGCACCGAAGAACGCAGGCGCGACATGATCAGCGGGGTGTAGCCACTTTCGGTGAGGGCGATGATCGCCTTGACGCCGGGGAAGTGGTTGGCGGTGTACATGGCCGCCAGGGCGATGCTTTCGTCGCAGCGCTCAAAGCGGGTGTGCAGACGGTGGCTGGACTTCTGGCTGGTCGGATGCTTTTCCGCGCCCAGGCAGATGCGCGCCATGGCCTGTACGGCTTCGATCGGGTAGGCACCGGCGGCACTTTCGGCCGACAGCATCACCGCGTCGGTGTTATCCAGCACAGCGTTGGCCACGTCGGATACTTCGGCACGGGTCGGCATCGGGTTCTGGATCATCGACTCCATCATCTGGGTCGCAACGATCACCGCCTTGTTGTTGCGGCGGGCGTGCTGGATGATCTTCTTCTGGATCGCGATCAGCTCGGCATCGCCGATTTCCACGCCCAGGTCGCCACGGGCAACCATGACTGCGTCACTGGCGGCGATCAGGCCGTCGAGGGTCTCGTCATCGGCGACCGCTTCGGCGCGCTCGATCTTGGCCACCAGCCAGGCGCTGCCGCCGGCTTCGTCGCGTAGGCGACGGGCGTATTCCATGTCGGAGGCATCGCGTGGGAAGGAAACGGCCAGGTAGTCCAGGTCCATTTCGGCTGCCAGCTTGATGTCGGCCTTGTCTTTTTCGGTCAGGGCCGGGGCGGTCAGGCCGCCGCCGCGACGGTTGATACCTTTGTGGTCGGACAGCGGGCCGCCGATCAGTACTTCGCAGTGCAGGGCATCGGCAGTGGCGCTGGTTACGCGCATGACCACGCGGCCGTCGTCGAGCAGCAGTTCATCACCGACGCCGCAGTCCTTGACCAGGTCCGGATAGTCGATGCCGACGATTTCCTGGGTGCCTTCGGTCAGCGGGTGGGCGGTGGAGAAGGTGAAGCGGTCACCGACCTTGAGTTCGATACGCTTGTTGCTGAACTTGGCGATACGGATCTTCGGCCCTTGCAGGTCACCGAGCAGCGCCACGTGGCGGCCCAGGCGGGCGGCGATTTCGCGGATCAGGCGCGCGCGAGCCTTGTGCTCGTCAGGCGTGCCGTGGGAGAAGTTCAGGCGAGCGACATCCAGGCCGGCAAGGATCAGTTGCTCGATCACTTCCGGCGAGTTGCTGGCGGGGCCAAGGGTGGCGACGATTTTGGTACGGCGGATGGTCATGCACAGACTCCTATAGTGAAGCGCAGCGAAAGGCTACTCCGGAAAATCGCTGTAGTCATTGTTCCTTTGCACTACCTGCCGGTTAGCGCGGGTGGCGTTTGAACGGCGGCAGGGCCCGAGCGCGGCCGCTGTGGGGGCGGGCTTGCCCCGCGATGAGGCCCTTGCAGCCAGCAACGTCTACAGATTTTCCGTACAAAGCCGATACACTGCTCAATACAGGAGATCCCCCATGCGAGCCTTGATCGTTTTAGCCCTGGCCACCAGCGTCGTCGGCTGTACCCGCTGGTCGATGGACCATCATTTGAACAACGCCTACCGCGCCTATGACCGGGGCAACTGCGAGAAGGTGATGCTGGAGCTGTCCCAGGTCGAACGCACCAGCCGTGCCCGACCGTTCATCCAGCCGGAAGTGTCGCTGCTGCGCGGCCAGTGCCTGGAACGGCAGAAGCTGTTCGTCGATGCGGCACAGACCTACCAGTTCATCCTTCAGCGCTACCCACAGAGCGAATACGCCTTCCGTGCCCGTGCCCGCCTGCAGACCCTCGAGCAACTGGGCCACTACCGCACCGGCGAAGCGGCGATTGCCCGCCCGGTCACGACCACGCCTTGGCGTTAATACTAAAGTCAGCAGGTCTGATTGTGACGCGCGGGTCAGGGTGCGCTAATCTTGTTGCTGAGATGAATGAAAATCAGCAGCCCTAGCGCGGCCCTGCTAAAAGGGTCTTCGACAGCGATCCCGACCATGTTTGACGAGCGCCGCATCGAGCGTCACCAGCTCCCTTATTTTCTCAAAGTCTTCAACCGCTTCACCGACCAGCCCATCGGCTACCTGGGAAATGTGTCTGAAGACGGCCTGATGCTGATCAGCCAGTTGCCGATGCTGGTCGGCCCGGATTTCGAGTTGCAACTCAAAGTCCCTGGTCGCGACGGCACCGTGCACCCGATCAACCTTACCGCCAGCTGCCTGTGGAGCCATGAAGACCAGACGCCCGGGCATTACGACTCCGGCTTCATGCTGCTGCAGGCGCCGCGCGACTACGAGCAACTGGTGCGCGCCCTGCGCAACTATTTCAGCTTCCATCCGTTGAACGCTTCGGCCTGACGCTGGCCGTGACGGGCCTGTGGCCCTAGACTCTGGTCGATCTTCTGTTCAGGACGACCCCGTGAGCTCCAGCATTTTCTGGCACGACTACGAAACCACCGGCATCAACCCGCGCAACGACCGGCCCTTGCAGGTCGCCGGGGTGCGCACCGACCTTGACCTCAACGAGATCGAGGCGCCGATCAACTTCTATTGCCAGCCCAGCGACGACATCCTGCCCCACCCCAAGGCCTGCCTGGTCACCGGCATCACCCCGCAGCAGCTGGCCAGCCAGGGTTTGAGCGAAGCCGAATTCATGACCCGGGTGCATGCCGAACTGGCGCGCCCAGGTACTTGTGGTGCTGGTTACAACAGCTTGCGTTTCGACGATGAGGTCACCCGGTACAGCCTCTATCGCAACTTCTTTGATCCGTACGCCCGCGAGTGGCAGGGCGGCAACAGCCGCTGGGATTTGATCGACATCGTCCGCACTGCCTATGCCCTGCGCCCGGACGGGATTGTCTGGCCGCAACAGGACGGTCGCACCAGTTTGCGCCTGGAGTTGCTGACTGCCGCCAACGGCATCGACCATGGTCAGGCCCATGAAGCGCTGTCAGACGTGCGCGCCACCATTGCACTTGCGCGATTGATCCGACAGAAACAGCCCAAGCTTTATGACTGGTTGTTTCAACTGCGCAGCAAGCAGAAAGTCCTCGACCAGATTCGATTATTACAACCGCTGGTGCATATTTCCGGACGCTTCTCTGCCGCACGCAATTATTTAGGCGTGGTATTACCCCTGGCCTGGCATCCGCGTAATCGCAATGCCTTGATTGTCTGTGACCTGCATCTGGATGCTCAACCCTTGATAGATGAGGATGCTGATTCACTGCGTCAGCGTTTATACACACGTCGCGAGGAAATGCCTGACGGACAATTGCCGGTGCCGCTGAAACTAATCCATATCAATCGCTGCCCGGTGGTCGCGCCCTTGAGTGTATTGCGCGGCGAAGATCAGCAGCGTCTGGAACTGGATATGGCTGTTTATCAGGCGCGAGCCGCGAGCCTGATAGCTGCAGCAGGACAATGGCAGGACAAATTGCCGGTGATCTACAGCGCCGAGGAGTTTGCCCCCAGTGAAGACCCGGAACAGCAGTTGTATGACGGTTTTCTTGGCGACCGCGATCGTCGTTTGTGCGAGCAAGTGCGCAGTGTCGATCCGCAGCAATTGGGGCAGGGCCAGTGGATGTTCGATGATGAACGTTTGCCGGAACTGTTGTTTCGCTACCGCGCGCGTAATTTTAGCGAAACCTTGAATGCCGAAGAACGCCAGCGCTGGCAAACCTTCTGCCAGCAACGCTTGAGCGATCCGCTGATGGGCGCACCCAATACCCTCGGGGATTTCGAGCGGGCCTTGCAGGACTGCTGGGCGCAAGCCGATGCCGAACAACAGGCGCTGCTTGGCCAGTGGCGCAGCCATGTACAGGCATTGAAGTTGCAATTGGGGATGTAAGCAATCGTTGAAAATAAAAAACGCCAGCTAAGCTGGCGTTTTTTTTAGCGAGTAACACATGGTTACCAGCGGGCGTATTAACCCAGCAGGGTTGCCCAGCCTTCAACCACGTCACCACCCCATTTGGCTTTCCATTCTTTCAGGGTTTTGTGGTTGCCGCCTTTGGTTTCGATGACTTCACCGTTGTGCGGGTTTTTGTATTGCTTGACCTTGCGCGCACGTTTGGTGCCGGTGGTCTTTACCGCGCCACGAGGGGCTTTGTTCAGTTTGGCTTCTGGATCCAGCAGCGCAATGATGTCACGCAGGGACTTCGAATATTCGCCCATCAGTGCACGCAGTTTGCCTTCGAACTCCAGCTCGGTTTGCAGCTTGTCGTCTTGCGACAGGTTCTGCAAACGCGCCTGCAGTTCTTTGATGGCTTCTTCGGTAGCGCGATATTCGTTGATCAGGGACATGAGGCGTTCCTTGGAAATGAAGGTTTAGAGAGACAGTGCGGCAATAATAATCAGACGGTACCCCCAAGTAAACATTAAAGCGGGCAATTAGCTCAATGAATTGTTAATCACCTCGATAGAATAGGTTAAGAAAAATTTACAAACTAAGACTTTTTTCCAATAGTTAACTTAGTCGCCGGCCCACCGCACCAGGCGGGTGCACCCCGTACGGTGCTACCTGGGCAGGCGACAGGCCGCGCGCAATGAGTACTGCAGTTTTGTCGGGCACTCGCTAGAATGTGCGCCTTTGCGAAAGTTTCTGGAGTCCATTTCATGCGCACCTACCGGCTGGTGATTGCCTGCCCCGACCGTGTTGGCATCGTCGCCAAAGTCAGTAATTTCCTGGCGTCCTATAACGGCTGGATCAACGAAGCGAACCATCACTCCGATGAGCAGAGCGGCTGGTTCTTCATGCGCCACGAAATCCGCGCCGAAACCCTGCCATTCGGCATCGAGGCGTTCCGCGAAGCGTTCGCGCCGATCGCCGAAGAGTTCTCGATGGTCTGGCGTATCACCGATACCGACCAGAAGAAGCGCGTGGTGCTGATGGCCAGCCGTGAGTCCCACTGCCTGGCTGACCTGCTGCACCGCTGGCACACCAAGGAACTCGATTGCGATATTCCCTGCGTGATCTCCAACCACAATGACCTGCGCAGCATGGTCGAGTGGCACGGCATCCCGTTCTTCCATGTCCCGGTCGACCCGCAGAACAAGCAGCCGGCCTTTGCCGAAGTGTCGCGCCTGGTCAAGGAGCACGGTGCCGACGTGGTGGTGCTGGCGCGCTACATGCAGATCCTGCCGCCGCAACTGTGCCAGGAATACGCCCAGCAGGTGATCAACATCCACCATAGCTTCCTGCCGTCGTTCGTTGGCGCCAAGCCGTACCACCAGGCTTCGTTGCGTGGGGTCAAGCTGATTGGTGCTACCTGCCACTACGTCACCGAAGAGCTGGATGCCGGCCCGATCATCGAGCAGGACGTGGTCCGGGTCAGCCATAGCGACAGCATCGAAGACATGGTGCGTTTCGGCCGTGATGTCGAGAAGATGGTCCTGGCCCGTGGCCTGCGCTACCACCTGGAAGACCGCGTGCTGGTGCACGGCAACAAGACCGTGGTGTTCAACTAAGCCTCAGTGCAGGAGGTTGCCCCATGGCCGATCCCCTCGACAAGGCCACCTCCAAGGCCCCGCCGACCCTCGGCGAGGGCTGCCTGAGCCGCTACGACCCGGATGCGCTGGACAGCGAAGACGGCACCGATTTTCCCGGTGCCGCCGAGCTCTGGGAGCGGGTCAAGCCGGCTAGCGACGAATCCGCGCTTGACTGAGCCGCAAGCGCTGCAGCAATGGCCGACCCAGCAGGCAGAGGAACACCGGGCCACCGGCGAGCAGATAGAAGTAATAGGTCACCAACCGCCAGATCAGGATTGCCGCCGCCGCGGTGGACGTTCCCACCATGGGCGAAAGCAACGCGGCCGAAGTCATTTCGGCGGCGCCCGCGCCACCCGGCAGCAGGCTGAACTGACCGGCGCTGAGCGACAGCATCTGTACCAGAAAGCTCGGTATCCATTGCAGGTCGACGCCCAGCCCGCGCAGCGCCAGGTACAGCACGCTGTAACGTAACCCCCAATGCACGCAGGTCAGGGCAAACACCAGTGCCAGGGTGCGCTTGGGCAGGCGCCAGGTTTCGCCGAAGGCGCGAAAGAAGTGCAGCAGCTTGCGCGTCCAGCGCCGACGCCTGGGGGCGGCCATCTTGAGCCTGCGCAGCAGCCGGCCATTAAGGCACAGCAGCGCGCGGCGGTAGCGCACCAGTCCGAGCAACGCGCCAAAGGCTGCGAACATCAAGACCGCGCTGCCGAGCAACATGCTTTCCAGGCGGCGGTTGAGGTTGTGGAACAGCGTGTAGCCGGCGATCCCCAGCATGGCGCAGAAAAAGAACAGCAGGTCGTTGAGCTGGTCGGCGGCAAACACTGCGCTGCTGCGCGCAGGACCAATGCGGTCGCGGGCCAGCAAGGCCATCAGCGCCAGCGGGCCACCGCTGCCGCCCGGGGTGGTGCAGATGGCGAACTCGGTGGCCATGATCACGCCGAGGCTGCGCCAGCGTCCCAACGCCGCGCCCTGGCTGCCGAGCAGCAAGCGCAGGCGGACGGCGTTGATGATCCAGCACAGCACGATCATGGCGAACAGGCCGAGCAGCAGGTGCGGGGCAAAGCCACGCAGACGCGACAACAGCTCGCTGCCGCCGAGCAACGCCGGCACCAACAACGCCACAATCAGCGCCAGGAGCAGCCAGAGCAGGCGGTTCACCGGCCGTGCCTGCTGGCCAGCCAGGCGGATTTGGTCAGCGGTTCGCGGCCTTGGCGCAACAGGCGTTGCACGGTTTGCAGCCAGTAGCGGCGGGAAAAGCCATGGCGCATGTCCACCGGGTGCAGGCCCAGGCGGATGACCGGGGCCTGGCGCAGGCGCGTTTCACGCATATCACAGAGCACTTTCGACAGGCCTCGCCGCCAACGGCTACGGGCGCTCCAGACCAGGCCGGGCGCGGGGATCGGGCTGAAGTCTGGCAGTTGATAGATGTGCTGCGAGTCGCTGGTATAGCGCAACGGCAAGCTGCGCAATACCTGGCGTGTACCGTCGCTCATCAGCCATGCCGGGGCGACGAAGCCCGCCAGTGGCCAGTCATAACGCTGGAACAGCGCGATGCCGGCCTCCAGACGCTCGCGTGCCTGGGCCTGGTCGAGGCTGTAGAACTCGCCTTCCCAGGTGTAGATCCGGCGCATGAAGTAGTCTCGCGGCGAGCGTGGCGGCGGGCTGTCATCAGCATGAAAGTAGCCATGCAGCGCCATTTCGTCGCCACGCTGCAGGCGCCGGTCAAGCATCAGGCGAAAACCGGGCGAATGCTCCAGGGCATTGCGTTTGTGAAAGTCCGGCACCACCAGCCAGGTCATGGGAATGTCGCCCAGGGCATCGACCGCTTCGACGAAAGGCTGGTAGTCCGGCCAGGTTTCCGGCGCAACATCATGCAGCACCAGCAGCAGGCTTTGTCGATCAGCATGCTCAGGCATGAGCGCGCACCAGCATCGGGTGGCCCAGCACTGCCCGGTAATGTTCCAGCAGCCCGTTGACCACGGTGTCCCAGGCGTAGTGCTGCTCGACATGGGCGCGGGCCTGCAGGCCCATTTGCCGGGCGCCGACCTCGAACACCTCCCTGACCGTGCGGGCCATGGCCAAGCCATCGTTGGGCGTACACAGGCGGCCGCACTGGTCATTGACGATTTCGGTGAAGGCCCCGGCGGCCACGGCAATGACCGGGATGGCGCTGGCCATGGCTTCGAGAATGACCAGGCCGAAGGTTTCCTGGTCGCCAGCGTGCAGCAGGGCATCGGCACTGGCCAGCAGGCGGGCGACTTCGCTGGCCGGGCAGAAGTGATCGATGACACTGACATTGGCTGGCACATTGGCCGGCATGTGCGAGCCGACCAGCAGCAGATGGTAGTGCTTGCCCAGGCGTTTCATGCAGTCGAGCAGCACCGGCAGGTTCTTCTCCCGCGAGCCGCGCCCGGCGAACACCAGCAGGCGGGTGGTATCGGTTATACCCAGTTCACGGCGCAGAGACAGGTCGCGGTGCTGCGGGTTGAAGGTCGTCAGGTCGACGCCCAGGCGCTGCACGTGAACATTATCGATGCCCAGGCCGCGCAGCTTGTCGGCCATCACCTGGCTCGGCGCCAGGACCCGGTCGAAGTTGCCGTAGAGCTTGCTGACGTAGGCTTCGACATTGGGCGTAAACCAATTGCCCATGCGGTTGCTCACCAGCAGCGGGAGGTCGGAATGGTAGAAGCCGATCACGGGTACGTCGAGCTGGCGGCGGGCATCCAGGGCTGCCCAGGCGGTCAGGTAAGGGTCGCCGACTTCGATCAGATCGGGCTGAAGATCCTGCAGGACATTGCGCCAGGGCGCCAGGCGCAGAGGAAAGCGGTAGCCGTTGCCGAACGGCAGGGCCGGTGCCGGTACCTTGTAGATACCGTTGTCGTGGCTGGCGCTGGCGCCGGGGATCAACAGGCTGTGACGGACACCGGGAGTAAGGCCCAGGCGGCGGTGTTTGGCATCAAGATAGGTACGCACGCCGCCACTGGCAGGAGCGTAGAACATGGTGATGTCAGCGATGTGCACGATCAGCATCCCTCCGAGATCGTCTCCAGAGTGTGTCGCCAGGCAGCTTTTCGCCGCTGGAGACGCGCCCTAAGGTTGACCTCTATGAAGGATAGTTTGTTCGATGGGGTTCGGCAGCGGCTGGCTGCAAGCTACAAGCTACAAGCTGCAAGAAAAAGACAAGCGCACTCGGCTCTGTTTCTTCTTGCAGCTTCAAGCTTGCCGCTTGCAGCTCAAGTTCAGATACGGAAGCTGCCCACCAGTTGTTTCAGGCGGCTGGCCTGCTGCTCCAGGTCGGCGCAGGCGCGCAGGGTCGACTGCAGGTTCTCGACGCCTTCCTGGTTGAGCATGTTGATTTCGTTGATGTCCATGTTGATCGAATCGACCACGGCGGTCTGTTCCTCGGTGGCGGTGGCCACCGACTGGTTCATGCCGTCGATCTCGCCGATGCGCAGGGTCACGCTGCCCAGGCGCTCGCCGGCCTGGTTGGCGATCTCGACGCTGTCCTGGCTGTGGCGCTGGCTCTGGCCCATGGTGTCGACCGACTCGCGGGCGCCGACCTGCAGCTCTTCGATCATGTTCTGCACCTGTTGCGCCGACTCCTGGGTGCGGTGCGCCAGGTTGCGCACTTCATCGGCGACCACGGCAAAACCGCGACCGGCTTCACCGGCCCGTGCTGCCTCGATGGCGGCGTTGAGCGCCAGCAGGTTGGTCTGCTGCGAGATGCTGGTGATCACTTCGAGGATCTGGCCGATGTTCACAGTCTTGCTGTTGAGCGTCTCGATGTGCGCGCTGGAGGTGCAGATCAGGTCCGACAGACGGTTCATCGCCTGGATGCTGCGATCGACCACCTGCTGACCTTCTTCGGCCAGATGCCGTGCCGAGCTTGCCTGTTGCGAGGCTTGCGCGGCGTTGTGGGCAATTTCCTGGGCGGCAGCACCCAACTGGTTGATCGCCGCGGCCACGCTGTTGGTGCGGTTGGACTGCTCGTCGGAGTTGACCATCGACGAGTTCGAGGCGCTGACCACCCGCAGGGCCACTTCGTTGACCTGCTCGGTGGCCGAGGACACTTCGCGGATCGAGCCATGGACGCGCTCGACGAAGCGGTTGAAGGCGCTACCGAGGATGCCGAACTCATCGTGGTTATGAATGGCCAGGCGCTTGGTCAGGTCGCCTTCACCTTCGGCGATGTCTTCCATGGCCCGGGTCATGGTGTGCAGCGGTTGCATCAGCACGCGGATCAACAGGCCGAGCAGGGCGATGATGATGACCACGGCGACCAGGGTGGCAATCACCGCGGAGGTGCGGAACTTGCTCAGCATCGAGTAGGCCTCGTCCTTGTCTACCGACAGGCCGATGTACCAGTTGGCCGAAGGCAGGCCCTTGACCGGGGCGAAGCTGAGGATCCGGGTCTTGCCGTCGAGCTGGACTTCACTCGGTTCCTTGCTGATGCGCGGGGTGTTCTGCGGGAACAGGTCCGACAGCGACTTCATCACCAGGTTCTTGTCCGGGTGCACGAGGATCTTGCCTTGATCGTTGATCAGGAAGGCGTAGCCCATGCCGCCGAAGTTCAGCGAGTTGATGATCTCGGTCAGGCCATCGAGGGCCAGGTCGCCACCGACCACGCCGACATTGCGCGCAGCGGTCGCGACTACCGAGATGACCATCTTGCCGGTGCTGACATCAATATAGGGTTCGGTCAGGATCGCTCCGTTGGCCGCCATGCCGTCCTTGTACCAGGGGCGTACGCGCGGGTCGTAGCCGTCCGGCATCTTGGTTTGTGGGCGGATGGTAAAGCCACCGTTGACGTCACCCAGGTAAATCGTCAGGAAACTTGAGACCAGGGCCTGTTGGCCGAGCAGGGTGCCGATTTTGTCGGCCTCGGGAAACGCGGCAATGTTTTGTGCAACGTTTTGTACCAGCAGAATACGACCGTCAAACAGGTTCTTGATATTGGTCGAAGTGGTTTCGCCCATTTCCTCAAGATAGTTTTCCAGATCCTCGCGAATGGCATTACGCTGCAAGAAATCGTTGTACAAAGTAAACAGGGTAAAGGCGATCATGACGATCAGCGAGGCGGCCAATAGGATCTTGTGGCTGAATCGGAGGCTTTTGTTCATAACGTGTCGGTCCGCTAAGGTCTTGTTATCCGGGTCGTTCGCACAAAGAACAGCGTGAAAAGCGGTGCAGGTCCCAATTCCTTGTCGGGCTATTCCTGTCTTCCTGGTGGTCTATCGCTATTTAATATCGGCCGTTTCAAGCCAAAGCTTTAAACAGAGGGTGAAAAAACATGCCTGACTCTTCGCAATTCGTGCTCGGCGCCGACCTTGCCGGACAGCCGGTGGCCCAGGCCATGCGCCTGGCCAATCGTCACGGCCTGGTGGCCGGGGCGACCGGTACCGGCAAGACCGTGACCCTGCAACATATGGCCGAAGCCTTCAGTGACGCGGGCGTGGCGGTATTTGCCGCCGACGTCAAAGGCGACCTGTGCGGGCTGGGCGCAGTGGGCAACCCCCAGGGCAAGGTGGCCGAACGCATTGCCGGCATGCCCTGGCTGGGGCATCGGCCTCAGGCTTATCCAGTAAGCTTGTGGGATATCCACGGTCAGTCCGGTCATCCGTTGCGCACCACCCTCAGTGAAATGGGCCCGCTACTGCTGGGTAATCTGCTGGAGCTGACCGACAGCCAGCAGGCCGCACTGTATGCCGCGTTCAAGGTCGCCGACCGCGAAGGCCTGTTGCTGCTGGATATCAAGGACCTCAAGGCCCTGCTGGCGCACTTGAAGGACAACCCGCAACTGCTCGGTGAAGACAGTGCGCTGATGACCACAGGCTCCAGCCAGGCCCTGTTGCGGCGACTGGCAACCCTGGAGCAGCAGGGCGCCGAAGCGCTGTTCGGCGAGCCGGCCTTGCAGCTGGAAGACATCCTGCAACCGGATGCCGATGGCCGCGGACGCATTCACCTGCTCGATGCCAGCCGCCTGGTGCATGAAGCGCCGAAGGTCTATGCGACCTTCCTGCTCTGGCTGCTGGCCGAGCTGTTCGAGCAATTGCCCGAGCGCGGC
Source organism: Pseudomonas sp. ZL2 (assembly GCF_054788455.1). Taxonomy (NCBI): domain Bacteria; kingdom Pseudomonadati; phylum Pseudomonadota; class Gammaproteobacteria; order Pseudomonadales; family Pseudomonadaceae; genus Pseudomonas; species Pseudomonas sp. ZL2. Next base: position 55,258 of record NZ_JBGOGX010000064.1, read on the forward strand.
GATGCCGACAAGCCGTTACTGGCGCTGTTCTTCGATGAAGCGCATCTGCTGTTCAACGGCACCCCCAAGGCCCTGCAGGACCGCCTGGAACAGGTGGTGCGGCTAATCCGATCCAAAGGCGTAGGGGTGTATTTCGTCACTCAGTCGCCGAGCGACCTGCCGGATGATGTTCTGGCGCAGTTGGGCTTGCGCGTCCAGCATGGCCTGCGGGCCTTTACCGCCAAGGAGCAGAAATCCCTCAAGGCCGTGGCCGATGGCTTCCGTCCCAACCCGGAATTCGACACCCTGAGCGTATTGACCGAGCTGGGTATCGGTGAGGCACTGGTCGGTACCCTGCAGGAAAAAGGCACGCCGGGCATGGTCCAGCGTGTGCTAATCGCGCCGCCGCAGTCGCGTATCGGGCCGCTGAGCGCTGCTGAACGGGCGGCGCTGATTGCCGCTTCGCCATTGGTCGGGCGTTATGACAAGCCGGTAGACCGTGAATCGGCCTATGAGCTGCTCAATGCCCGCAAAGGCGGCGCGGTTGCGCCTGAACAAGCACCGGCAGCGGCTGAAGAGAGCTTTGCCGACAAGGCCGGCGAGTTCCTCCAGAGCGCGGCGGGGCAGGCGATCAAGTCGGCGGTACGCCAGGCGGCGAACCAGTTCGGTCGCCAGCTGGTGCGTGGCCTGATGGGCTCGTTGCTCGGTGGCAGCAAGCGCCGCTGATTGTATCAGGCATAAAAAAGGCGCCCCTCGGGGCGCCTTTTTACTGCGGGGTGCTTTAGCCGATGGCTTTGGTCGCCAGCCAGAACAAGCCTGCCGACAGGCCCACAGTGGCCGGAAGGGTCAGTACCCAGGCCAGCAGGATGGTCCTGACGGTGCCACCTTGCAGGCCGCTCTTGTTCGCCACCATGGTACCGGCCACACCCGAGGACAGTACGTGGGTGGTCGATACCGGCAGGCTGAAGATGTTGGCCATGCCGATGGCGCAGGCTGCGGTGATCTGTGCCGACATGCCCTGGGCGTAGGTCATGCCCTGCTTGCCGATCTTCTCGCCGATGGTCAGCACTACGCGTTTCCAGCCGACCATGGTACCCAGGCCCAGGGCCAGGGCGACCGCGAGAATCACCCAGAACGGAGCGTACTCGGTGGTGGCAGTGAGGTCCTTGCGCAGTTTGTCCAGGTCCGCCTTCTCGCGTGCCTGCAGGCCTGGCAGCTTGCCGACCTTCTTGGCGGTGTCGTCCAGGCAGAGCAGGTAACGACGTACTTCAATGCGTTTTTCCGGCGTCAGCGACCGGTAGTCGGCCACGCCTTTGAGCGAATCGAGCAAGGCATTGATGGTCGGCTCGGTCTGCTGCGGGTTGCAGCTGAACTGTTCTGGCAGGTCGCCTTCTTTGGCTTTGCCCAGGGCCAGGAATTCGCCCAGGGTCGCTTCGTTGCGCTGATAGAACTGGTTCAGGTGCAGGGTGGCGTCGCGGGTCCGCTCGATCTGGTAGGTCGTGCTGTTCAGGTCGAGAACGAACGCGGACGGAACGATACCGATCAGCACCAGCATGATCAGGCCGATACCTTTCTGACCGTCGTTGGAGCCGTGCACGAAGCTTACGCCCATGGCCGAAATCACCAGGACCAGGCGGTTCCAGAATGGCGGGTGCTTCTTGTCGTCGAGCTTGCGGCGCTGTTCCGGCGTCTTGTGCATCTTCGACAGCGGCCGCCACCATTTCAGGCCCAGCAGCACCAGCGCGGCGACAGCGAAACCGGCCATCGGCGACAGTACCAGCGACATGCCGATATCGATTGCCTTCTGCCAGTTGACCCCGTCACCCAGTGGAATGTCGCTGATCAGGGCGTTGGCCAGGCCCACGCCCAGGATCGAGCCGATCAGCGTATGCGAACTGGACGCCGGGATCCCGAAGTACCAGGTGCCCAGGTTCCAGGTGATGGCGGCAGCCAATAGAGAGAAGACCATCGCCAGGCCGTGGCCGGTGTTCACATTGATCAGGAGTTCGACCGGCAGCAGGTGAACGATGGCATACGCCACGCCGACACCGCCGAGCAGAACCCCGAGGAAGTTGAACACGCCGGAGAAGAACACGGCCAGGTGCGGCGGCATGGCTTTGGTATAGATGACTGTAGCTACCGCGTTAGCGGTGTCATGAAAGCCATTGATGAACTCGAAGGCGAGTACGAAGGTCAGAGCGAGCAGCAAGCTCACCAGTACCCAGGCATCAAGTCCGCTGAATAAATCGATCATGAAGGAATTCTGACCCGGTCATAAGGGGGCGCGATTATGCCAGAAATCCCCGGTAATCGATGCCCCTGCTGCTGACCGCTCGACGACTTTTCTAGCCCGGCGCCCAACCCGTTGAGGCGGCGATGCTTCGCTTAACGTCGGCTAAAATGCTAAAAAATCGAGAAAAATGAAAGGTTTGCACTCAGGTCTGGTTGTCAGGAAAAAATCAAACGACCGTATGAAATTTGTGAAATTCCGTTACGGCATGCTGTGGACCGCGCAAAAATCCGCAGCATTGCGGGCCGGCAAAAGCGCCCCCGGTACGCCGTTCAATGGCCTGCTTGCGCTGCCTGCAGCAGCGGGCTAGGGCGCCTGGTCCTTGAGTTCTTTCTCGATTTTTTCCAGTTCCTGGGCGAAGGCCTGGTCAAGCACGCTTGCTCGCTTGCGCCATGGCTTGCGCTCCGGATCGGGTTGCGCGGCGTAAGTGGTGACTTCACCACCATAGACTTCCTTGTAACGTTGCTCCTGGCGCTCTAGTTCTGCGCGCAGTTCATCTTTGGTCACAGTACTACCTGTAGTGTGGATATAAACCCTGGCGTTTACGCGGGCAAACAGCGCGGGGCGCAATATGCACACGGCTACGCTGCCAGAGCGGCATAACTGTCGCAGCAACAGTAGGTTCTGGTTGTGCAAGCGAATGTGAACAACGGGCTATTCACGTTAATGGCACTTGCAGCGGTCCGCTTCTGTCTGCCTGGGCAGAGGCGGTTGGATCCGCAGCAACCCTACTTGGGGCAGGGTTACGAAGTTTTATTATAGCAAGCAGATAGTCTGACAGTAGCACTCTCTATTGTAGATAGGACCAAACAAGCGCCAGTTTTGTTACCAAGTTATGAAAGTCGTCAGACGGCCGAGATTGGCATTGGCACAGGAGGCAATAGAAAAGTTTTCGGCTTGCAGCCCCGCGTTGTACGGAGGAAGGAAAAACGGCCTCGCTTCGTGGGCAAGGCCGTGCCTGGGACTTCTACGGTGGGTACCTGACCAGTCTCTCCAAGAAGCCACGTTGTGGCGGTAGAAAGGTATAAGCAATTGTGGGTAGCGGTCAATTGCGATTATCGGTCGATGGTTCGATAATCGCACCAGTGACCGTTTTTCCGAGGTTAGCCATGACAGAAGAAACAACGCCCAAAGGGCCAGGGTTGAACGATAACGTGCGTAGCTCGTTTGCGTCCCTGGCGCCGCCCATCGTCGCCTCGCCGGCCAAACGCATCCAGGCCTTTACCGGTGACCCCGATTTCATGACCTCGCTGGCCCGCGGCCTTGCAGTGGTGCAGGCATTCCAGGAGCGCAAGCGTCACCTGACCATCGCCCAGATCAGCCACCGCACAGAGATTCCTCGGGCGGCGGTGCGGCGTTGCCTGCATACCCTGATCAAGCTGGGCTATGCCACCACCGACGGGCGCACTTACTCGTTGCTGCCCAAGGTGTTGACCCTGGGCCACGCCTATCTGTCGTCGACCCCCCTGGCGGTGTCGGCGCAGCCTTATCTGGACCGGATGAGCGATCAACTGCACGAGGCCTGCAATATGGCTACCCTGGAAGGCGATGACATTCTTTACATCGCCCGTTCGGCCACCGTGCAGCGTCTGATTTCGGTCGACCTCTCGGTCGGCGGGCGCCTGCCGGCCTATTGCACCTCCATGGGCCGTATCCTGTTGGCGGCGCTGGACGACGCGACCTTGCACGAATACCTCGAGCATGCCGACCTGCAGGCCAAGACCAGTCGCACCATTCACGACCCGGTGGCTTTGCTCGAGTGCCTGCAGCTGGTTCGCCAGCAGGGCTGGTGCGTGGTCGATCAGGAGCTCGAACAAGGTTTGCGCTCGATCGCCGTGCCGGTCTATGACGCCTCTGGCCAGGTCCTGGCGGCGCTCAACGTCAGCACCCATGCCGGCCGGGTCAGCCGCACCGAGCTTGAGCAGCGCTTCCTGCCGATCATGCTCGCCGCCAGCCGCGACCTCAGCGCGCAACTGTTCGCCTGAACGTTCCTGTTCGATAAACGCACAGAGATGCGTTTATCGAATTGCGCCGCGCCCGCCTGCTTATTAATGTCCCTCGCAGCGGTCAACCTGCCTTGACCGCCCATAATAATGAGCGAGAGGCAAACGCCCCATGACCGACTTCCTGTCCCCGCACGGCTTGCACCTGTCCTACGCTGGACTGCGCGGCAGCTGATCCAGCTTTCCGAACCTGTTCCTGTTCGCCTGTGCCGTTCATGCGCGCACCCGCACACTCGCGCGCTTCTTCTGGATAAAAATAATGAATAGTCCTCAAGCTGCTGTCGGAAACTGCCTTGATGTGCAGTCCTTTATCAATAGCCAACCGCTGTCGCGCTACCAATGGCGGGTGGTAATCCTGTGCTTCCTGATTGTCTTCCTCGACGGCCTCGATACCGCCGCCATGGGCTTTATCGCCCCGGCCCTGTCCCAGGAATGGGGCATTGACCGGGCCAGCCTGGGGCCGGTGATGAGTGCCGCCTTGATCGGCATGGTCTTCGGTGCGCTGGGTTCCGGGCCGCTGGCCGACCGTTTCGGGCGCAAGGTGGTACTGGTGGGGGCGGTTGTGCTGTTCGGCGCCTTCAGCCTGGCGTCCGCCTACAGCACCAACGTCGACCAGTTGCTGGTGCTGCGCTTTCTGACCGGGCTGGGCCTGGGCGCGGGCATGCCCAATGCCACCACGCTGCTGTCCGAATACACCCCGGAGCGGCACAAGTCGCTGTTGGTGACCAGCATGTTCTGCGGCTTCAACCTGGGCATGGCCGGTGGCGGCTTCATTTCCGCCAAGCTGATCCCGGCGTTCGGCTGGCACAGCCTGTTGCTGATCGGCGGTCTGCTGCCGTTGGTGCTGGCAGTGGTGCTGGTGTTCTGGCTGCCGGAGTCGGCGCGCTACCTGGTGGTACGCAACCGTGGCACCGACAAGGTGCGCAAGACCCTTGCCCCGATCGAGCCGGCCATTGTCGGCCAGGCGTCGAGCTTCAGCGTGCCGGAGCAAAAGACGGTCAAAGCCCGCAACGTGTTTGCGGTGATCTTCTCCGGTACCTACAGCGTCGGCACCCTACTGCTGTGGCTGACGTATTTCATGGGCCTGGTGATTGTCTACCTGCTGACCAGCTGGCTGCCAACGCTGATGCGTGACAGTGGCGCGAGCATGGAACAGGCCGCCTTTATCGGCGCGTTGTTCCAGTTTGGGGGGGTGCTCAGCGCCGTGGCAGTGGGTTGGGCCATGGACCGTTACAACCCGCACAAGGTCATTGGTGTCTTTTACCTGCTGGCAGGGGTATTTGCCTACGCAGTAGGGCAGAGCCTGGGCAACATCACCTTGCTGGCAACCCTGGTGCTGGTTGCCGGTATGTGCGTCAACGGTGCGCAATCGGCGATGCCGTCACTGGCGGCGCGTTTCTACCCGACCCAGGGCCGCGCCACCGGTGTGTCGTGGATGCTCGGCATCGGCCGCTTCGGCGCGATCCTCGGGGCCTGGATGGGCGCGACCCTGCTGGGCCTGGGCTGGAATTTCGAGCAGGTGCTGACCGCGCTGGTGATCCCGGCGGCCCTCGCCACTACCGCGGTGATCATCAAGGGCATGGTCAGTCACGCGGATGCGACCTGATATCGGCAGCCTGTGGGAGCTGGCCTTGCCGGCGATGGTATCGACGCTATGCCTGGCTTTGCGCGGTGCCCGCATCGCTGGCAAGGCCAGCTCCCACAAGGGTTCTTAGCAAGACAACAATCGGTTCGATAATCGAACAATTAGTCGATTATCGGATTGAACCGCCCCCAAGCCCCCCTTAATCTGAACCCATACCCGGCGCCGCCCAAGGCGCCTTGAAACCGACCCCGACTCAGCATATCCAGGAGTCTGCAATGGCTGAAATCCTCTCGCTCCACGACGCCGTGAAGCAGTTCGTCAACGACGGCGACAGCGTCGCCCTCGAAGGCTTCACCCACTTGATTCCGACTGCCGCCGGGCATGAAATCATTCGTCAGGGCAAGAAAGATCTGACCCTGGTACGCATGACCCCTGACCTGATCTACGATCAGCTGATCGGCGCCGGTTGCGCCCGCAAGCTGATCTTCTCCTGGGGCGGCAACCCGGGTGTCGGTTCCCTGCATCGTCTGCGCGACGCCGTTGAAAAACAGTGGCCGCACGCGATCGAAATCGAGGAACACAGCCACGCCGACCTGGCCAACGCCTACGTCGCCGGTGCCTCGGGCCTTCCGTTCGCAGTACTGCGGGCTTACGCCGGTTCCGACCTGCCCAAGGTCAACCCGCTGATCAAGAGCGTTACCTGCCCATTCACCGGCGAAGTCCTCGCCGCCGTGCCATCGGTACGCCCGGACGTTACCGTGATCCACGCGCAAAAGGCCGACCGCAAAGGCAACGTGCTGCTCTGGGGCATCCTTGGCGTGCAGAAGGAAGCGGCCCTGGCGGCCAAGCGCTGCATCGTTACGGTCGAGGAGATCGTCGACGACCTCAAGGCACCGATGAATGCCTGCGTGCTGCCGACCTGGGCGCTGTCTGCGGTGTGCCTGGTACCCGGTGGTGCGCATCCGTCCTACGCCCATGGTTACTACGAGCGCGACAACCGCTTCTACCAGGCCTGGGACCCGATTGCCCGCAGCCGCGAAAGCTTCTCGGCGTGGATCGACCAGTACATTCGCGGCACCGCCGACTTCACTGAATTCAAGGCAAAAATGGCCAGCGCGGAGGTTGCACAATGAGCTACTCCACCAATGAAATGATGACCGTTGCCGCAGCCCGTCGCTTGCGCAATGGCGCAGTCTGTTTCGTCGGCATCGGTCTGCCGTCCAAGGCCGCCAACCTGGCGCGCCTGACCTCGTCGCCGGATGTGGTGCTGATCTACGAGTCCGGCCCGATCGGTGCCAAGCCGAGCGTGCTGCCGTTGTCGATTGGTGACGGCGAGCTGGCTGAAACGGCCGATACCGTGGTGCCGACCGGCGAGATCTTCCGCTACTGGCTGCAGGGCGGGCGCATCGACGTGGGTTTCCTTGGCGCCGCCCAGGTCGACCGCTTCGGCAACATCAACACCACTGTGGTCGGTGATTATCACCAGCCGAAAGTGCGCCTGCCGGGTGCCGGTGGCGCGCCGGAGATCGCCGGTTCCGCCAAGCAGGTACTGATCATCCTCAAGCAGTCGAACCGCGCCTTTGTCGACAAGCTCGACTTCATCACTTCGGTCGGCCACGGCGAAGGCGGCGATTCGCGCAAACGCCTGGGCCTGCCAGGCGAAGGTCCGGTGGGGATCATCACCGACCTGTGCATCATGGAGCCGGAAGCCGGCACCCATGAGTTTGTCGTGACCTCGATCCACCCGGGCGTGACCCGCGAGCAGATCACCGACGCCACCGGCTGGGCCATCCGTTTTGCCGACGACGTGCAAACCACCGTCGCGCCGAGCGAAGTCGAGCTCAATGCCTTGCGTGACCTCGAAGCGCGCACCGCCGCCGCCCACGGCCAAGCGCCAGGAGAAGCCTGATGCGTGACGTCTTTATCTGCGATGCCATTCGCACCCCCATTGGCCGCTTCGGTGGCGCCCTGGCCGGCGTGCGCGCCGACGACCTGGCGGCGGTGCCGCTCAAGGCGCTGATCGAGCGCAACCCGCAGGTACAGTGGGAGCAACTCGACGAAGTGTTCCTCGGCTGCGCCAACCAGGCCGGTGAAGACAACCGCAACGTCGCGCGCATGGCGCTGTTGTTGGCGGGCTTGCCGCAAAGCGTGCCGGGAGTGACCCTCAACCGCCTTTGCGCCTCGGGTATGGATGCGGTGGGCACGGCCTTTCGCGCCATCGCCAGCGGTGAAATGGAGCTGGCGATTGCCGGTGGCGTCGAGTCGATGTCCCGTGCGCCGTTCGTCATGGGCAAGGCTGACAACGCCTATTCGCGCAACATGAAGCTGGAAGACACCACCATCGGCTGGCGCTTCATCAACCCGCTGATGAAGGCTCAGTACGGGGTCGATGCGATGCCGCAGACCGCCGACAACGTCGCCGATGACTACCAGGTATCACGTGCCGATCAGGACGCCTTCGCCCTGCGCAGCCAGCAGCGCACGGCCGCCGCCCAGGCTGCGGGCTTCTTCGCCGAAGAGATCGTGCCGGTACGCATCGCCCATAAAAAGGGCGAAACCGTGGTCGAGCACGACGAGCACCCGCGCGCCGACACCACCCTTGAAGCCCTGGCCCGGCTCAAGCCGGTCAACGGCCCGGACAAGACCGTCACCGCCGGCAATGCCTCGGGCGTCAATGACGGTGCCGCGGCGTTGATCCTGGCCTCGGCCGAAGCCGTGAAGAAACATGGCCTGACCCCGCGGGCGCGGGTGCTGGGCATGGCCAGTGCCGGCGTTGCGCCACGGGTCATGGGCATCGGCCCGGTACCGGCCGTGCGCAAGCTGACCGAGCGCCTGGGCGTGGCGGTGGCCGATTTCGATGTCATCGAACTCAACGAAGCCTTTGCCAGCCAGGGCCTGGCCGTGCTGCGCGAACTCGGCCTGGCCGACGATGCACCGCAGGTAAACCCCAACGGTGGCGCCATTGCCCTCGGTCATCCGCTGGGCATGAGCGGCGCGCGTTTGATCCTCACCGCCTTGCACCAACTGGAGAAATCCGGCGGGCGCAAAGGGCTGGCGACCATGTGTGTCGGCGTCGGCCAGGGCCTGGCCCTGGCCATCGAGCGGGTGTAAAGCAATGATCCCGAGCCGCCGGCCTCCACGCAAGGTTGGCGGCCTGGGGTGATTGCTCTGTGGATCGTGGATGTTACTGGGTGTATCTAGACTCTCTGTAGTTCCAAGAGAAAGTAGCCATGACTTCAGCCTATTTGAAGCAACGACCGGGCAATCAGCTGTTCGATGCCTATTTCACCGCGCAGGGGATGCGCGAGATCTTCAGCGACCGTGGCCGGGTGCAGGGCATGCTTGATTTCGAAGCAGCCCTGGCCCGTGCCGAAGCGGCCACCGGGGTTATCCCCCAGGTGGCGGTGGCAGCGATCGAAACCGCCTGCCATGCCGAGCGCTATGACTTTGCCGCGCTGGCCGAAGCCATTGCGGTGGCCGGTAACTCGGCGATCCCGCTGGTCAAGGCGCTGGGCAAGGTGATTGCCAGTGGCGTCCCGGAGGCCGAGCGTTATGTGCACCTGGGCGCCACCAGCCAGGATGCCATGGACACCGGCCTGGTGTTGCAACTGCGGGCGGCGCTGGCATTGATCGAAACGGATCTGGCGCGGCTGACGGATGCCCTGGCCCGCCAGGCCCAGACCTACGCAGAGACCCCCTTGGCCGGTCGCACCTGGCTGCAACATGCCACGCCAGTCACCTTGGGCATGAAGATCGCCGGCTGGCTCGGCGCCTTGAACCGCCACCGCGAGCGCCTGCAGGAACTCAAGCCGCGCCTGCTGACCCTGCAGTTTGGCGGCGCTTCCGGCACCCTGGCGGCGCTGGGCGACAAGGCCTTGCCGGTGGCTGAGGCCTTGGCCGCAGAACTGAAACTCACACTGCCTGAACAACCCTGGCACACCCAGCGCGACCGCCTGGTGGAGTTTGCTTCGGTGCTTGGCATGATCGCCGGCAGCCTCGGTAAGCTCGGCCGTGACGTCAGCCTGCTGATGCAGACCGAAGCGGCCGAGGTATTCGAACCCTCGGCGCCCGGCAAAGGCGGGTCCTCGACCATGCCGCACAAGCGCAATCCGGTCGGCGCCGCGGTGTTGATCGGCGCTGCCACCCGGGTGCCGGGTCTGCTGGCCACGCTGTTTGCCGCCATGCCCCAGGAGCACGAGCGCAGCCTCGGCCTGTGGCATGCCGAATGGGAAACCCTGCCGGAAATCTGCTGCCTGGTGTCCGGTGCACTGCGCCAGGCACAGATCATCGCCGACGGCCTGGAAGTGGACGCCGAGCGCATGCGTCGTAACCTCGACCTGACCCAGGGCCTGGTCCTGGCCGAAGCGGTCAGTATCGTTCTGGCCCAACGCCTGGGTCGTGACCACGCCCACCATTTGCTGGAAACCTGCTGCAAGCGTGCAGTGGCCGAGCAGCGCCACCTGCGCGCCGTGCTTGGTGACGACCCGCAAGTCAGCGCCGAACTTTCGCCAGACGAACTTGATCGTCTGCTCGACCCAGCCCACTACCTCGGCCAGGCCCGTGCCTGGGTCGAGCGGGCGCTGGCTGAACATCACCGCGTCAATGCCTGAAGGAGGCTGCAGTGGCACAGGTACAACTCGCCGATGGCGTACTCAATTATCAACTCGAAGGCCCGGAACACCTGCCGGTGCTGGTGCTGTCCAACTCCCTGGGCACCGACCTGCACATGTGGGACACCCAGGTACCGGCCTTGACCGCGCATTTTCGCGTGCTGCGCTACGATACCCGCGGCCATGGCGGCTCGCTGGTCACCGCAGGGCCGTACAGCATCGAGCAACTGGGGCAGGATGTGCTGGCCCTGCTCGATGCCTTGCACATCGAACAGGCGCATTTCTGCGGCCTGTCCATGGGCGGGCTGATCGGCCAGTGGCTGGGGATCAATGCCGGTCACCGGCTCAAGCGCCTGGTCGTGTGCAACACCGCGGCCAAGATCGGCGCGCCGGACACCTGGAACCCGCGTATCGAGATGGTCCTGCGCGATCAACAGGCGGCAATGGTCGGCCTGCGTGATGCGTCGATCGAGCGTTGGTTTACCCCGGCCTATGCCGCGGGCAACCCCGAGCAGGCCAAGCGTATTACCGACATGCTCGCCGCCACCTCGCCTGAAGGTTATGCGGCTAACTGCGGGGCAGTGCGCGATGCCGATTTCCGTGAGCAGTTGGGCGAGATCAAGGTGCCGCTGCTGGTGATCTCCGGCACCCATGACGCGGTCACGCCGCCGTCGGGCGGGCGCTTCATCCAGGAGAACGTGGCGGGCGCCGAGTATGCCGAGTTCCACGCTGCGCACCTGTCCAACGTTGAAGTCGGTGCGCCGTTCAGCCGCCGGGTGATCGATTTTCTGCTGGCCCGTGAGGAATGACCATGGACGAGAAACAACGTTATGAAGCCGGCATGCAGGTGCGCCGCGCGGTGCTGGGCGATGCCCATGTCGAGCGCAGCCTGGACAACCTGACCGAGTTCAACGGCGAGTTCCAGGAAATGATCACCCGCCACGCCTGGGGTGACATCTGGACCCGCCCGGGCCTGCCCCGGCATACCCGCAGCCTGATCACCATCGCCATGCTGATCGGCATGAACCGCAACGAGGAGCTGAAACTGCACCTGCGCGCGGCGGCCAACAATGGCGTGACCCGTGAAGAGATCAAGGAAGTGCTGATGCAGAGCGCGATCTACTGCGGGATCCCGGCGGCCAATGCCACCTTCCACCTGGCCGAGTCGGTGTGGGATGAGTTGGGGGTTGAGTCGCGGGGCTGACCTTCAGGGCCTTATCGCCGGCAAGGCTGAACTGGTCAACAGATTTTGGACACCGGTTTAGGTTCATGCCGCAACCTTGA
>NZ_JBGOGX010000065.1:0-84293 GCF_054788455.1 Pseudomonas sp. ZL2
TTGTGTGTTGGGGGTAGGGGGGTTTTTTTTTTTTTTGCTTTGGGGGGGGTTTGGGGGGAAAGTCTTTCTCTTCTTTGGGGGGGTGGTTTTCCCCCGCGATGGCGTTTGTCAGTCGTCAAGCCGCGGGAAATTCTTGGCAATCGAATCGCCAGTAAATCGTGCAAGCCCACCTTCCGGCCGGTTGAACACCCGGATCGCCACGAACCGCGGCTCCTCGCCCATGTCGAACCAGTGCCGAACCCCTGCCGGCACGCCGATCAAATCGCCCTTCTCGCACAACACCGCATAGATGTAGTCCTCGATCCGCAGGCTGACCAGCCCGCGCCCGGCGGCGAAAAAGTGCAGTCGATCTTCGTCACAGGTATGTTCGGCGAGCAAGCTGGCGTCCGCTTCGCGGGTCACCTCGACACTGGCGTAACCGGTCTCGGCCTTCAGCGCATCGATACCAGGCTGATAAGCGCCGATCAGTTGCTGATCGCTGGCGCCCGCCTGGATGGGCGCGGCTGCCTGCCAACGCTCGAAACGCACGCCCTGCTCGGCCAGGGTCGCGGCGATATCCTCCAGGTGAGTCAGTACCTTGTTGGGAATGTCCGGGGTGGACTGGTGATACACGCTAAGGCTGCTCATCGGGGCAACTCCTTACTACCGGTTTACGGCCAAGGCTCATGCCCTGTCCTCTTTCATTCGAAGTGCAATGATAACGGCTGCAGCCAGGGCTGCGACGCTGGCAATACTAAAGGTGGTAGCCGGCCCCAGCAGGTTCCAGCTGTACCCCGAGTACAAGGCGCCCAAGGCGCCGCCGGTGCCGGCGAGCGCTGCATACAGCGCTTGCCCCTGGCCTTGCTGGCGGGCGCCGAAGCTGCGTTGCACGAAGGCGATGGCGGCAGCGTGAAAGCTGCCGAAGGTGGCCGCATGCAAGACCTGGGCGAGCAACAGCACGCCCAGGTGCTCGGCAAAGTTGCCCAGCAACGCCCAGCGCACTGCCGCCAGGGCAAAACTGGCGAGCAGCACCCGGCGCAGCGACACCCGCGCCAGGATCCAGCTCATGGCCAGGAACATCAGCACCTCGGCCACCACCCCCAGCGCCCAGAGCATGCCGATGGTGCCGCGGCTGTAACCCAGGTGCTCAAGGTGCAGAGTCAGAAAGGTGTAGTACGGGCCGTGGCTCAGTTGCATCAATGCCACGCACAGGTAAAACGCGGCAACACCGGGGCTGGCCAGTTGCTTGAGAAAACCGCCGCTGGCGGTACGATCATTCTGCCCCGGTGGCTGGGCATTGGGCACCCAGACGCTGGCCAGGACGATACCGGCCATGATGATCACCAGCGTGACCGGGTAGATATCCAGGCTCAAGCCGTCGAACAGCCGGCCAAGGCCGACCACGGTGAGGATGAAGCCGATCGAGCCCCACAGACGGATCTGGCTGTAGCGTGCGGTCTGCCCTTGCAGGTGGGCCAGGGTGATGACCTCGAACTGCGGTAATACCGCATGCCAGAAGAACGCATGCAGGGCCATCACCAGCGCCAGCCAGGCATAGCTTTTGCCGAAAAAGATCAACGAAAAGGTCGCCAGGGTCGACACGGCGCCCACGCGCACGATCAGCAAGCGCTGGCCACTGCGGTCACCCAGCCAGCCCCACAGGTTGGGGGCCACGCAACGCATCAGCATGGGAATGGCGACCAGCTCGCCGATGCGCGCACTGGAAAAACCCAGGTGATCGAAATACAACGCCAGAAACGGCGCTGTCGAGCCGAGCAAGGCGAAGTAAAAGAGGTAGAAACTGGACAGCCGCCAGTAGGGAATCGGCGCCACGGCTCAGCGAGCCGCAGCGCGAATGGCAGGTGCCAGCATTACAGCTGGCCCAGCACCGGCGTCTTCACTCGCACGTCGGCGTTCTGCCCGCGGTGACGCAGCAGGTGATCCATCAGCACGATAGCCATCATTGCTTCGGCGATTGGCGTGGCACGGATACCCACGCACGGGTCGTGACGGCCCTTGGTGATCACTTCAACCGGGTTGCCATCGACGTCGATGGAACGGCCCGGGGTGGTGATGCTAGAGGTCGGCTTGAGGGCCAGGTGGGCAACGATTGGCTGACCGGAGGAAATACCGCCAAGAATGCCGCCGGCGTTGTTGCTGAGGAAACCTTCCGGGGTCAGCTCGTCACGGTGCTCGGTACCGCGCTGGGCGACGCTGGCAAAGCCTGCACCGATTTCCACGCCCTTGACCGCGTTGATGCTCATCAGCGCGTGGGCCAGCTCGGCATCCAGGCGATCAAAGATCGGCTCGCCCAGGCCAGGCATGACGCCTTCCGCCACCACGGTGATCTTCGCCCCGACCGAATCCTGGTCGCGGCGCAGCTGGTCCATGTACGCCTCAAGCTCCGGGACCTTGTCCGGGTCAGGGCTGAAGAAGGCGTTCTGCTCCACCGAGTCCCAGGTCTTGAAAGGGATTTCGATCGGGCCGAGCTGGCTCATGTAGCCACGGATGCGGATGCCCTGGCTGGCCAGGTACTTCTTGGCGATGGCGCCGGCGGCCACGCGCATGGCGGTTTCCCGCGCCGAGCTGCGGCCACCGCCGCGGTAGTCACGCTCACCATACTTGTGGTGATAGGTGTAGTCGGCGTGGGCCGGTCGGAACAGGTCCTTGATCGCCGAGTAGTCCTTGGACTTCTGGTCGGTGTTGCGAATCAGCAGGCCGATGGAGCAGCCGGTGGTGCGGCCTTCGAACACTCCCGAGAGGATTTCGACTTCGTCGGCTTCCTGGCGCTGGGTGGTGTGGCGGCTGGTGCCGGGCTTGCGCCGATCCAGGTCGTGCTGCAGGTCGGCCAGGGAAATTTCCAGGCCCGGCGGGCAGCCATCGACAATGGCGACCAACGCCGGACCATGGCTTTCGCCAGCGGTGGTGACAGTGAACAGCTTGCCGTAGGTATTGCCGGACATGCAGGACGCTCCGCGAATCAGCCAGATTTGAACAAGGCCGCCAGTATACGCAGGCTAACCATTCAGTTCATCCCTGACGGCGAACCTTCTGCGCCCGGCCCGGTCCAAACCGCACTCTCTCGATAGTGGCCTGATGATGTTGCGTATTGTTGCAGTAATCGCCCTGCTGTTCAGCGGCCTGGTCCAGGCTGCTGCCCCCACCGTATTCCAGCGCCCGGTCAGCCTCGACACCGGCAGCGGCGTGTTACATGGCAGCCTGCTGTTGCCGCGCACCGAGCAGCCGCCACCGGTGGTGCTGATCATTGCCGGCTCGGGGCCCACCGACCGCGACGGCAACAATCCTTACGGCGGCAACACCGACAACCTCAAGCAACTGGCCCTGACCCTGGCGAAAAACAATATCGCCAGCGTGCGCTACGACAAGCGCGGCGTCGCTGCGAGCCTGGCGGCCACCCCGGATGAACGCGACCTGACGGTGGAGCGCTACGTCGCCGACGCGGTGGCCTGGAGCCAGAAGATCAAGGCCGACCCGCGCTTCGGCCGCCTGATCCTGCTTGGCCACAGCGAAGGTGCGCTGATCGCCAGCCTGGCCGCCGAGCAAAGCGGCGCCAGTGCCGTAATCAGCATCGCCGGCAGCGGCTGGCCGATCGACAAGGCGTTGCGTGCACAGATCTTTGAGCGGGTACCCGGGCGCTACATGGCCAGTGCCGGGGACATCCTCGATCGCCTTAAAAACGGCAAGACCTCCTCCCGGGTGCCCCTGCCCCTGCAGGACGTACTGCGCCCGAGCGTGCAGCCCTACCTGATTTCGCTGTTCCGCCAGGACCCGGCGGATGCCTTTGCCAAGGTCAAGGTACCGGCACTGATCATCCAGGGCACCCATGACTTCCAGGTCAATGTCGACAACGCCGAAATCCTCAAGGCCGCCAAGCCGGATGCCGAGCTTGCAGTGATCAAGGGCATGAACCACATGCTGCGCATTGCCCCCGAGGAAATCAGCCAGCAACGTGACAGCTATCTTGATCCGCAACTGCCGCAAGCGGCCGAACTGGGCCAGCGCGTTATCGACTTCATTCAGCGGTTGCCTGCCAGCTGAGGCCAAATCGCAGAAATTACGCCTCCAGCCCAGGACAATCCTGCCGATATAGCGGTGCTGGCATCGTCAATGCGACCAGCCCGCTGCGCACATGAGGATTGCCGTGATGACCGAAGCCGCCCCCCAGGACACCGCCGAGACGACTGCCGAGCAGGCAGCACCGGAGGCCGCCCCACTGCCCTGGGCCGATGTTGCCCCCGAACACTTCCAGATGCTGCGCCTGGCGCCGTTGCCGACCGACCGCAACAGCGGTGCGCGGCCGCTGCGCTTTGTCCAGTACGGCTATGCCGAACGCCACAACAAGCAGACCAGCCTGCTGCGCATGGCTATCCAGCTGCCGGCGCAAAAGGTGCGCAAGGAACAGAACCACCTGGATGTGTGGGTCGACCATGAAGAAAAACGCGTAACTTTCACCCCCGATTCAGGCCTGCAGATCGAGCCGCTGAACCGTGGCCTGGGGCGCTTCCTGCTGAACCAGGCAGTGCAATGGGCGCAGCGCAAGTGGCCGCATTACCGAGTCGAAGGTGCTGCCCTGCCAAGCAAGGACGCCCTCAACGAAGACACCCGCCTGCGCCGTGACCATGTGCTGCGCAGCCATGGCCTGGAGGTCGAGTACGCCGATGCCCAGCACCTGAAGGGGCGCTTTGTCGATGTGCAGGTCGGTGAACTCAAGGGCGGCTGGAACAGTGACAAGCTGCAGCGGGTCGAGATTCTCGATGCCGCGCAGATGCTGCAACAGGCCGAGCAGAGCTTGCAGGAAAAAGAGGCGCAACTGCGCGAGCGTGATGAGCGGGTCAGCAAGTACCGCCGTGAAGACAGTGGGCTGCGTTTTACCATCACCTGCCTGGTGGCCTTTGCGGTGTTTCAGGCGGGGTTGTTGATCTGGATTGCGACTCACCGCTAAAAAGCATCGCTGGCAAGCCAGCTCCCACAAGGGCAATTGTGGGAGCTGGCTTGCCAGCGATAGATTCACTGCAAACCTGAAGCCTTACACCTTCGAGGCAAACAACCCCTGGTGCTGACGGCACTGCTCAGCCGTGAGCATGAACACCCCGTGCCCGCCCCGCTCGAACTCCAGCCAGGCGAAATCCACTTGCGGATAAAGCGCCTCGACATGCACCTGGCTGTTGCCCACCTCGACAATCAACAAGCCCTTCTCGGTCAGGTGATCCGCTGCTTCGGCCAGCATCCGCCGCACCAGGTCCAGGCCGTCATTGCCGCACGCCAGGCCCAGCTCCGGCTCGTGGTGGTATTCCTCGGGCATGTCGGCAAAGTCTTCGGCATCGACATACGGAGGGTTGGACAGGATCAGGTCGAAACGCTGACCCGGCAGACCGGCGAAACCATCGCCCTGCACGGTATAGACGCGTTCTTCCAGGCCGTGACGTTCGATGTTCTGGTTGGCGACTTCCAGCGCCTCGAAGGACAGGTCGGCGAGCACCACCTCAGCCTCGGGGAATACTTCGGCACTGACGATACCGATGCAACCGGAGCCGGTGCACAGGTCGAGGATGCGTGCCGGCTCACCGGCCAGCCATGGCTCGAAGCGCTTTTCGATCAGCTCGCCAATCGGCGAGCGCGGGATCAGCACGCGCTCATCGACAATGAACGACAAGCCGCAGAACCAGGCTTCACCCAGCAAGTAAGCCGTGGGCACGCGGTCTTCGATACGGCGCTTGAGCATACGCTGCAGGTTGACCAGCTCATCGTCTTCCAGCTGGCAGTCGAGGTAGGCGTCGGCGACTTCCCAGGGCAGGTGCACCGAGCCCAGCACCAGCAGCCGCGCTTCATCCCAGGCGTTGTCGGCGCCATGACCGAAAAACAGGCCATGCTCGTGGAAACGGCTGACGGCCCAACGGATATGATCGCGCAGGGTGCGCAAGCGAGAAGTGATCACAACAGACTCCTTGAAAGACGACCTGCGATTCTAACAGCCCGGCCAAAGAAATGATCGGCAAAAACACCTTGTAAGGATATCGCCAAGGTGGCTGCAGGCCACTAACGACGCTGGTTGTACGCGAAGCGATTCACATAAGTGCTCAGGCAGGGGACAATAGGGTAAAAGCCCTATCCAAAGGAGCCCTTGATGTCTGTTCCAACGACGATGTTCCACCTCAGCGGTCGCGGTTATCCGCCGGCCAAGCTGAACAACGCCAGCCTGGTGATTATCGATGCGCAAAAGGAGTACCTCAGCGGTCCTCTGGCGCTCTCGGGCATGGACGCGGCCGTGGCCAACATCGCTAAAATGCTCGAGGCGGCCCGCAAGGCCGGGCGCCCGATCATCCACGTGCGTCACCTGGGTACCGTCGGCGGCATGTTCGACCCGCAGGGCCCACGCGGTGAATTCATCCCGGGCCTGGAGCCACAGGGTGACGAAGTGATCATCGAAAAGCGCATGCCCAACGCCTTCAAGAACACCACCCTGCATGAGACCCTGCAGAAATACGGCCACCTGGACCTGATCGTCTGCGGCTTCATGAGTCACTCCAGCGTCAGCACCACCGTGCGCCGGGCCAAGGATTACGGCTACCGTTGCACCCTGATCGAAGATGCCTGCGCCACCCGCGACCTTCCGTTCAAGGATGGCGTCATCCCTGCGGCGCAGATCCAGCAGAGCGAAATGGCGATCATGGCCGACAACTTTGCCTGTGTGGCGCCGACTACCAGCCTGATCTGAGCGACCGCCCGGCAGCCGGGCGGAACCACCTCACGGCTTTTCGGTCCAACGCCGGATATCCATAGAGGAAATCGGAATGAAAATATCCGATGGTTTTGATGCCAAGCGCTTGCGCCCCCGCACGCCCCGTAACTGGGGCATGCGCCTGGCTGCGGCGTTTTCGGCGTTACTGGCAACTGCCGGCGTGCTGCTGGCCATGGCCGGCGCCGCCAGCCTGCTGGGCCGCCCCGCGGCCCTGGGCGAGCTCAATGCCAACCCGGCTGGCGCCAGCATCTTGCTCGGCCTTGGCCTGTTACTGCTGTACCTGGGCATCTGGTTCTGGCGCCGCAGCCGCTTGCGTCTGCGCCGCAGCCGCGAGCTCAACCTGTCACCGCACCTGATGAAAAAACACGATTGACTGCACGCCTTAGGGGAGTCGCGTAAACTACGCCGCCCAGGCGGAGGCTTACATGCAAGACGACGAATTTTCCCTGTTCAAAAGCGAGATGCGCGGCGTCAAGCCGATCACGCATGATCGCGCCGAGGTCGGCAAACCCAAGGCCGACCGCAAAAAGCTGGCGAGCCTGCGCCAGGCCGCGACAGTGCGCAGCGACCAGACCGTGGTCGACGGCCTGTCGGACCAGTTTGTCATTGATGTCGGCCCCGAAGACGACCTGCACTGGAGCCGTGACGGCGTCCAGGAAAGCCAGATGCGCAAGCTCAAGCTCGGCCAGATCGGCTTTGAAGGCAGCCTCGACCTGCATGGCATGACCGTCGAAAAAGCCCGGGAAACCCTCTGGGCCTTCCTCGCCGAGGCCACCCGCTTCGAAGTGCGCTGCGTGCGCGTCACCCACGGCAAGGCGGTACGCCTGGATGGCAAGCGGCCGATGATCAAGAGCCACGTCAACACCTGGCTACGCCAGCACCCGCAAGTACTCGGCTTTACTTCGTGCCAGGCCCGCCATGGCGGTACGGGCGCGGTGTATGTCATGCTCAAGCGAACCATGCTCGAAGGCCGTGACGAGTAACGCCGTACTTGCAGCGCCGCCGTCGCCGCCGTACCCTTCGCGTTTGCGATAAATCCCACAGGTAGATCCATGTCCCTGGAACAGAACTACACCGCGATCCTTGGCCAGCTTGGCGAGGATGTCTCCCGCGAGGGCCTGCTCGACACGCCCAAGCGGGCTGCGAAGGCCATGCAGTACCTTTGCCGCGGTTATGAGCAAACCCTGGAAGAAGTGACCAACGGCGCCCTGTTCAGCTCCGATAACAGCGAAATGGTCCTGGTCAAGGACATCGAGCTGTACTCGCTGTGCGAGCACCACATGCTGCCGTTCATCGGCAAGGCCCATGTTGCCTACATCCCTGACGGCAAGGTCCTGGGATTGTCCAAGGTGGCGCGGATCGTCGACATGTACGCCCGTCGCCTGCAGATCCAGGAAAACCTCAGCCGCCAGATCGCCGAAGCGATCCAGCAGGTCACCGGCGCCCTGGGCGTGGCGGTGGTCATCGAGGCCAAGCACATGTGCATGATGATGCGCGGTGTGGAAAAACAGAACTCGACCATGATCACTTCGGTGATGCTCGGCGAATTCCGCGAAAACGCCGCGACCCGCAGCGAGTTTCTCAGCCTGATCAAGTAATCGGGCCAGACTGCAAGCCGACCTGTCGTGGTCGGCTTTTTTTATTCTGAGGAGTTGCCATGATCGTCAAAGCACTGCGTGTGGGCCTTGGCCAGTTGATTGTGTTCGGTGACTGGATCAGCCGCCCAGCCAAGCTCAAGCGCGACCCGGCCGCCCAGGCCCAGGTCGAACAGCAAGCCAGCGGCCTGAGCCTGTATCAGTTTCACGCCTGCCCGTTCTGCGTGAAAACCCGCCGCACCCTGCACCGCCTGAACGTGCCGGTGGCGCTGCGTGATGCCAAGAACAACGAACAGGATCGCCAGACCCTGCTCGCCGAAGGTGGCAAGATCAAGGTGCCATGCCTGCGCATCGAGGAAGACGGCAAGACCACCTGGATGTATGAATCCAAGGTGATCATCGACTACCTCAACAAGCGTTTTGCCGCCTGATCGCTCAACCGAGCATGGTCACGTGACGGGGATGGCTGGCCACACGCTCCAGCCATGCCTGAACGCCCGGGTATTCATTGAGGTCGAACCCACCCTGATGGGCGACATGGGTGTAGGCGTACAGCGCCACATCGGCGATCGAGTAGGTATCGCCCACCAGGTACGGCGTTAGCTGCAGCTGTTTCTCCATCACCCGCAGGGCCTTGTAGCCGCCCTTGTGCAACGTCTTGTACTCCTCCAGCCGGTCTTGCGGCAGCCCCAGGTAGAACTGGATGAAGCGTGCTACGGCAATGTACGGCTCATGACTGTACTGCTCGAAGAACTGCCATTGCAGCACCTGGGTGCGCAAGCGCGGTTCGGTAGGCAGGAATTCGCTGCCATCGGCGAGGAAGTTGAGAATCGCATTGGATTCCCACAGATAGGTGCCATCCTCGAGCTCCAGTACCGGCACCTTGCCGTTGGGGTTCATGGCCAGGAACGCCGGGGTTTCCGTCTCGCCCTTGAGGATATCCACCGAGTGCCATTCGTAAGGCAGGTCAAGCAGGTGCAGCATGAGTTTGATCTTGTAGCAGTTGCCCGACTGGTAGTCGCCGTAAACCTTGTACATCGCTCCCCCTCTTCGTAATGCTGAATCGAACCCGCGCCCATAGTTGGCGACTGTACGGCTAATTGCAATGCCTGCTGTATGGCAAAGATCAACAGTCTGCGCGTTAGTCTGAAAAAACTGCTTACACCCAGAACAAGGAAAGCCCCATGTCCGACGCCACGTCTGCGCAATTGCGCCCTTTGGCCGACTCATCCCCTTCCGCGGTCGTGGCCGGCTTCATCGCCATGCTCACCGGCTACACCAGCTCGCTGGTGCTGATGTTTCAGGCCGGCCAGGCAGCCGGCTTGACCACCGCGCAAATCTCCTCCTGGATCTGGGCGCTGTCGATCGGTATGGCGATATGCAGCATCGGCCTGTCGCTGCGCTATCGCACGCCGATCACCGTTGCCTGGTCGACCCCCGGGGCGGCGTTGCTGATCACCAGCCTGGGCGGGGTCAGCTACGGCGAAGCCATCGGCGCTTACATCACCTGTGCGGTGCTGGTGGTGATCTGCGGAATGACCGGCAGCTTCGAGCGCCTGGTCAAACGCATTCCGGCATCATTGGCCTCGGCGCTGCTGGCCGGGATCCTGTTCAAGATCGGCAGCGAGATCTTCATTGCCGCCCAGCATCGGACCGCGTTGGTGCTGGGGATGTTCTTCAGCTACCTGCTGATCAAGCGCGTGTCGCCGCGGTACTCGGTGCTAGCCGCTTTGGTCGTGGGTACCGCCCTTTCCGGCGCCATGGGCCTGCTTGATTTCAGCGGTTTCAGCCTGGAAGTGGCCACCCCGGTGTGGACCACGCCAAGCTTCTCCCTGGCCGCCACTATCAGCATCGGCATTCCGCTGTTCGTGGTTGCCATGACTTCGCAGAACATGCCCGGTGTCGCCGTACTGCGTGCGGATGGCTACCAGGTACCCGCCTCGCCACTGATCTCGGTAACCGGCCTGGCTTCGCTGGTGCTGGCGCCGTTCGGCTCCCACGGCATCAACCTGGCGGCCATCAGCGCGGCGATCTGCACCGGGCCGCACGCCCATGAAGACCCGAACAAGCGTTACACCGCGGCGGTCTGGTGCGGGATCTTCTACGGTATCGCTGGCGTTTTCGGCGCCACCCTCGCGGCGCTGTTCGCAGCCCTGCCCAAGGAGCTGGTGCTGTCGATCGCTGCCCTGGCGCTGTTCGGCTCGATCATGAACGGCCTGACCGTGGCGATGAACGAAGCCAAGGAGCGGGAAGCGGCGCTGATTACCTTCATGGTCACAGCGTCTGGCTTTACCCTGTTCTCGATCGGTTCGGCGTTCTGGGGGATTGTCGCCGGAGTGCTGACCTTGATGATCCTCAACTGGCGTAAATCGGCGTAGGCAAATCGCGGGGCAAGTCGGGAGCCGCACCGCCGCTCCTACAGGCGAAAATGCCCGACCATGCCCTTCAAGTCGTTGCCCAGCTGCGCCAGCTCGATACTTGAGCTGGCGTTGCCTTGCATGGCCAATGCCGACTGATCGGCGCTGCTGCGGATCTGGGTGACGCTGCGGTTGATTTCCTCGGCCACCGAGCTCTGCTGCTGCGCTGCCGCAGCAATCTGCTGGTTCATCTGCTGGATCAACGACACCGCTGCGGCAATGCTGCCCAGTGCGCTTTCAGTGTGCAGGGCATCGCTGACGGCCAACTTGACCAGCTCGGCACTGCCCTGGATCTGCGCTACCGATGCCTGGGCACCGCTGCGCAAGCTGCTGACCAGGCGCTCGATCTCCTCGGTCGATTGCTGGGTGCGCCGCGCCAGTGCCCGCACCTCGTCGGCAACCACGGCAAAGCCCCGGCCCTGCTCGCCGGCCCGTGCAGCTTCGATGGCGGCGTTGAGCGCCAGCAGGTTGGTCTGCTCGGCGACGCTCTTGATCACCTCCAGCACCTGACCGATGTTCTGCACTTCGCTGCTGAGGGTGTCGATGCTCTGGCTGGCCGACTCGGCGGAACTGGCCAACTGCTCGATTCGCTGCATGCTCTGGCGCACCACCTGCTGGCCGCTCTCGACCTTGTCATCCGCCGTTTGCGCCGCCAGGGCGGCTTCTTCGGCGTTGCGTGCAACATCATGCACGGTGGCGGTCATCTGCTGCATGGCGGTGGCCACCTGCTCGGTCTCGTCCTTCTGACTGTTGACCTCGCGATTGGTCTGCTCGGTGACCGCCGACAGCGACTGGGCGTTGCTGGCCAGTTGTTCGATACCGTTTTGCAGGCCACTGACGATCGCGCTCAAGCCTGTGCCCATCTGTTGCATGGCCAGCATCAGCTGGCCGACCTCGTCACGCCGATCGATACTGATTTCGCCGCGCAGGTCGCCGGCGGCAATCTGCTGGGCCCGGCCCATTACCTGCCGCAACGGCCCGACCACCGCGCGGGTGATCAACCAGGCCGCCAGCACGCCCGCCAGCAATGCCAGCAGCGAGGCAGCGAGGATCAGCACGGCGTTGCGCTGCAACTCGCCTTGCATGGCCTGGTCTTCAGCGAGATAGGCTTGATCGACCTGACGGGTGACCTGCTCGGCCCGCGCCTGCAATTGCTGCTTGAGCTGCTGCTCACGGCCAAGCAGATCGGTGTACTCGGCAAGCTTCTCGCTGAAACTGGCGATATGCGTGCTGACTTCGCCAAGCACGGTTTGATAGCCGGCGTCGGTTACCGCAGTCTTCAACTGCTCGACCAGGGCAGCGGCTTGTTCGGTCTGTTCGATGCGCCCCTGGCGCGCATCTTCGGCGCCCTTGCGGTTCTGCTCCAGGCGCACCCGCGCCTCATCCATGGCCTGCAACATCAAGCGGGCAACCTGAGCGACTTGCCCGGCCTGCTCTACGAACTCGGCGCCCTGCTGGCCCTGACTATCCTTGAGGGTATAGGTGCCATCATCGGCCAGCCCCGACTGCAGCACATCGAGGTTGTTGGCAACACTGGAGACTGACCAACTGGCCATGTCCAGCGCCAGCTCCTTGGCCTGGGTCAGCTCGACGAACTGGTCGAAGGCCTGGCGGTAATCGTTCAGCGCCTGCTCGACGCCGCTCAGTTGCGGCAGCGCCCGTGCTTGCTCTTGCAGGGCTTCGAGGCGCTGGTGCACTGCTTCTACCGCCTTGGGATCGGAGCGCAGGGCGAATGCCTGTTCCTGCAAGCGAGTGTCGAGCAGCGCGGTATTGAGCGCCGCCATCTGCTTCAAACCGTCGAAGCGTTGCCCGACGCTATGCAGGGCGGCAACTCCCGCTGCCGCCACCACGGCAGTCAGCAGCAAGACCAGGGCAAACCCCAGCCCGAGCTTGCGGGCCATGCCCAGGTTGGCGAAAAAACCACGCTTGGCCGAACTCATCGCACTTCCCCCTGCTGCCCGCAAATGCATCAAGCGTGAAGAGTGGCAATGGCGTGGCTGGTGGCACAAGATCCCGGCGTCGGAATAATGGCAAAAAGCTACAGTTGCGTCGTTTTCAGGACAGCCGAGGTCGCCCGGCGCGCTGGAAGAACGTCTGTGCCCGTTGGTCCTGGGCATAGGCGACATTGATCCGCAACCAGTCGCAGGCAGCGCCCTGGGGATCGAAGGCACTGCCCGGCGCCAACAGCACCGAACAGGCCTGCGCCTCGTGGTTGAGCTCGGCAAAACTGCGCCCCGGGCAACGGGCCCAGACGAACATGCCGCCATAGGGCTCGGTGAACACTTCCCAGCCGTTGGCCTCCAGTTGCCCCAGGGCCTTGGCCATGTGCTGGGCCAGGCGCAGGCGCAGGCGTGCCGTGCTTTTTCGGTAGCTGCCGTTGCCAAGCATCTGCGCCACCACCTGCTCGGTAAAGCGCGAAGTCCCCAGCCCGCTGACCATTTTCAGTTCCGCCAGGCGGGCGACCAGCTCAGGCCCGGCCACCAGGTAGCCGACCCGGAGCGAACTGCTCAGGGTCTTGGAGAAACTGGCCAGGTAGATCACCCGCTGCTCGGCATCCAGGGTTGCCAGACGCGTGACTGTACCGTCCTGAAAGTCCGCGTAGATGTCGTCCTCGATGATCAGCAGGTCATGTTCACGGGCCAGTTCCAGCAAGCGATAGGCGACCTTGGGCGACAGGCTGCTGCCGGTGGGGTTCTGGTACAGGCTGTTGATGTACAGGCAGCGCGGGCGGTGCTGCTTGAGCAGGTCCTCCAGCACCTGCAGATCGGGACCGTGCGGGGTACGCGGCACTTCGAGCATGTCGATTTGATGCAGGCGCAACAGGCTGTACAGGTTGTAGTAACCCGGGCTTTCCACCAGCACCTTGTCACCTGGCTTGAGCAGGGTGCGCACCAGCAGGTCGAGGGCGTGGCTGGCGCCCTGAGTGGTGAGGATCTGCTCGGGCGCGGCGTGGATGCCGATCTGCCCCAGGCCCTTGTGCAATTGGGTACGCAGGCTGGCCAGGCCCAGTGGCGGGCAATAGTCGATCAGCTCATCGACCGCGCCACGGCTGACCTGACGCACTGCCTGGGCAATCGCCTCGGTGGCGCGCCAGCTGGAGGGCACCCAGCCACAGCACAGCTTGAGCAGCTCGCCCGGATCGTCCGTGAATTGCTGCCAGCGGCTGTCGAACGCTTCGTCGCGGATCGGCTGATCGACCAGAGGTGTCTTGAGGCGCTGTTCAGCGACAAAAAATCCGGCGCCATGGCGCGCCTCCAGCCAGCCTGCTGCCACCAGCCGGTCGTAGGCTTCGATCACGCAGGACTGGCTGACGCCCTGCTCCCGGGCCAACTGACGTATCGACGGCAAGCGGCTACCGGGACGCAAGCGCTGGCCTTCGATCCAGGCCTGCAGTTGCCCAGTCAATTGCTGTGCCAGCGGGATGGCGGAGTGACGATCAAGGCTGAGGTGCATGGCAAAGTGTTCGCAGATTTTGTCCGAACAGTTAATCACAAAACCCTTGCCAGTGTGCCTTGTGAGGCCCTGCTGATCACCGGATAGTCGGCCCATCGACAAGGAGCCGACCATGCCCACCCAGCGCCACCCTGCCCTACTGGCTTTTGCCCTGTGCCTGATCACCTTTGCGGTCAACCTGCAGGCACCGCTGTACACCGCTTACGCCGAGCTTTCCGGTTATGGCGCCGGGGCCACGGCAATGGCGTTCTCCGGGTATGTACTGGGGGTGATTCCAGTGTTGCTGTTGCTTGGCGGCCTGGCCGATCGGGTCGGGCGTCGCCCGCTGATCCTCGTCGCCCTGGCCTTGTCGATGTTCGCCACCCTGCTGATGCTGTTGGCCCCTGGCCTTGAAACCCTGGGCCTGGCGCGCCTGCTGCTCGGCATCGGCACCGCACTGGCGTCGGCCACCGGCACCGCCTACATGAGCGAACTGATGCACAGCGGCGACAACCGTCACGCCGCCACCTGGGTCACCGCCAGCACCTCGCTGGGTTTCGGCCTGGGTGCGGCGCTGACCAGCCTGTTCCTGCTCAGTGGTCCAAGCCTGACACCGGGCAGTTTTTACCTGCATTTGGCGCTGGCCTGCCTGGCGATGCTGGCGGTATGGCAGCTGCCCGACCGGCGCCTGGACAATCCCGCCGCCCTGTTGCGCCTGCCCTACTACCCAACCGGCAGCCTGCCCTATGGCCTGGCGATCCTGCTGGCCTGGGCCTGTGTCGGCCTGGTGATCGCCTTGCTGCCGTCGATCCTCAAACAGCATGGCCTGGCCAGTTGGTCGGGGTTTTCGACTTTTTGCGTGATCAGCTGCGGATTACTGTTCCAGCCACTGGCCAAGCGCCTGGCACCGGTGCGCGCCACGGCCATTGGCCTGGTGATATTGCCCTGCAGCTATGCGCTGCTGGCCTGGGGCGCGGACAGCGGCGCGCTGGCTGCCGTGCTGCTGGGCACCATCGCCGCCAGCAGCGCCTGCTATGGCTTTGTGTACCTGGGTGGATTGTCGGCGGTGAACACCTTGGCCGGTGAGGAAAAAACCCGCGCCAGCGCCGGCTTCTTCCTCTTGGCCTACATGGGCTTCAGCCTGCCGGTGATCCTCACCGGGCTGTTGGTCGACCGCCTCGGCCCAGGCACCGCCCTGCTGCTATTCGGCCTGGTGCTGCTGGCCGGTTGCCTGCTGGTTGGCCTGGCCCTGGCACGCAGCCACAAGGCGCTTGCCGTGCCGACGCTGGCAACCGTCAAATAGCCGTGGCGCCGCCATCGACTGCCAGGGCCTGGCCGGTGGTGAACGCAGCGCCATCGCTGCACAGGTAAAGCACGGCACTGGCAATTTCCTCGACCTTGCCAATACGCCCGACCGGGTGCATGGCTGCGGCGAATTCAGCCTTGCGCGGGTCAGCCTCATAGGCGCGGCGGAACATGTCGGTGTCGATCACCGCCGGGCACACGGCGTTAACACGGATCTTCTTCTTGGCGTACTCGATGGCCGCCGATTTGCTCAGGCCGATCACCGCATGCTTGGAAGCGCTGTAGATACTCATCTTCGGCGCGGCCCCAAGGCCAGCCACCGATGCCGTATTGACGATGGCGCCGCCGCCCTGGGCCAGCATCAATGGCAACTGGTACTTCATGCACAACCACACACCCTTGACGTTGACGCCCATGATCGCGTCGAACTCAGCCTCGCTGCCTTCGGCCAGGCGGCCCTGCTCGATCTCGATACCGGCGTTATTGAAGGCGTAGTCCAGACGCCCGTAAGCCTCGACCGTGCGCCCCATCAGCTGCCGCACATCCGCCTCGCGGGTGACGTTGCAGCTGACGAACAAGGCCTCGCCGCCGTTATTGCGGATCAGCTCGACCGTGCTTTCGCCACCGGCGGCATCAAGGTCGGCCACCACCACTTTCAAACCCTCGGCGGCAAACGCCAGTGCCGTCGCCCGGCCAATCCCCGCAGCACCACCGGTGACCAGGGCAACCTGGCCGGAAAAACTCATGCTCATCGCTAGCTCCTGCAACAAAGTGAGGTCAGTGATCAGGAGTCTAGGCAGCGATCCGCGGCGTTGGGCAGCATCATCAGGGCGCCGGTTGAAGCACTATCGGCGTGGGTGATTGTGTTGGCCAGGATCAATCAGCGCAGTGGATTACCGTGCATTCGCCAAGCGGGTAAACCTTGCCGACTGGCCAATCAGGGTCTATCAACAAGCATTGCCCTTCAAACGAGAGCCTTGCCATGACTGCCCAGACCAACCGCCGCTTCCTCCTCGTCAAACGCCCGACCGGCGCCGTCACCCGCGACGACTTCAGCTATGAACAGGTGCCGGTGGCAGAACCGGTTGAAGGTCAGATTCTGGTGAAGAACCTCTATCTGTCACTGGACCCGGCCATGCGCGGCTGGATGAACGAAGGCAAGTCGTACATCCCGCCGGTGGGCCTCGGCCAGGTGATGCGCGCCCTGGGCGTCGGCGAGGTGGTTGCCTCGAAACACCCGGGCTATGCCGTCGGCGATCACGTCAACGGCGCACTGGGCATCCAGGACTATTTCGTCGGCGAGCCCCAGGGCTTCTACAAGATCGATCCGAAACTGGCGCCGCTGCCGCGTTACCTGTCCGCCCTCGGCATGACCGGCATGACCGCCTACTTCGCCCTGCTCGAGGTTGGTGCACCCAAAGAAGGAGAAACCGTGGTGATCTCCGGTGCTGCGGGCGCCGTCGGCAGCATTGCCGGGCAGATCGCCAAGCTCAAGGGTTGTCGCGTGGTGGGTATCGCCGGCGGCGCCGAGAAGTGCCAGTACCTCAAGGATGACCTGGGCTTTGACGGGGTCATCGACTACAAGGCCGAAGATGTCCTGCAAGGCCTCAAGCGCGAGTGCCCGAAAGGGGTCGATGTCTACTTCGACAACGTCGGCGGCGACATTCTCGACGCCGTGCTCAGTCGCCTTAACTTCAAGGCGCGGGTAGTCATTTGCGGCGCCATCAGCCAGTACAACAACAAGCAGGCGGTCAAAGGCCCGGCCAACTACCTGTCACTGCTGGTCAACCGTGCGCGCATGGAAGGCTTTGTAGTGATGGACCATGCCGCCAACTATGGCAAGGCGGCGCAAGAGATCGCCGGCTGGCTGGCAACCGGCAAGGTGAAGAGCAAGGAAGACGTGGTCGAAGGGCTGGAAACTTTCCCCGAGACACTGTTGAAGCTGTTCAGCGGGGAAAATTTCGGCAAGCTGGTGCTTAAGCCCTGATCTCGGCGACCACCGCCGCCAGCGCCTGGGCGGGATCGGCAGCCTGGCTGATCGGACGACCGATCACCAGGTAGTCGGAGCCGGCATCCAGGGCCTGGCGCGGGGTCAGGATGCGACGCTGGTCGTCCTGGGCGCTGCCGGCCGGGCGGATCCCCGGGGTGACCAGTTGCAGCGACGGGTGCGCGGCCTTCAGTGCCGGCGCTTCCAGCGCCGAGCACACCAGCCCGTCCATGCCGGCCTTCTCGGCCAGTGCCGCCAGGCGCAGCACCTGCTCTTGCGGCTCGATATCCAGGCCGATGCCGGCCAGGTCTTCACGCTCCATGCTGGTCAGCACGGTCACGCCGATCAGCAACGGCTGCGGGCCGCTGCGCTGGGCCAGCACCTCACGGCAGGCCGCCATCATGCGCAGGCCACCGGAGCAATGCACGTTGACCATCCACACGCCCATCTCCGCGGCGGCCTTGACGGCCATGGCGGTGGTGTTGGGGATATCGTGGAATTTCAGGTCGAGGAACACTTCGAAGCCCTTCTCGACCAGGGTTTCGACAATGCCCGATGCGCTGCTGGTGAACAGCTCCTTGCCGACCTTGACCCGGCACAGTGCAGGATCGAGCTGATCGGCCAGCTTCAGGGCGGCGTCACGGGTAGGGAAATCCAGGGCGACGATGATGGGCGTCTGGCAGGCGGACATGGGCGGGTCTCTTGGCAAGTCTTGAACGGCGCGCATTGTAAACGAAGCGGCGGCCCGTGGGGGGCCGATGATCGCGAAATGGCCGCCAAACGGGCAGCCCCCTATAATTGAACCAATGAATGATGCTTTGGCTCCAACGAACAGGAGCGGCGTCATTCCCCGCCCGAAGGAGAACTACATGCCCTGGTACGCCTGGTTGATTCTGGTGCTCGCAATCGGTTCCATCGTCGGTGGCCTGATGCTACTGCGTGATACCGCGAAAAAGCTGCCCCTGACCGAGGAGCAGCTTAAACGTGTGCATGAGCGCAATGCCGAGATGGATGCCAAGGATGCGCAGGACCGCTGAGCCGTTTACACGACTTGGCGTAACGCGGCCTTACTTGTAGCGCGCCGCCGCCGAACTGCGCGACAGATTTGGCCCCAGAGCATCCCGGGCCTTGATATAAGCCTGCCAATCCGTCGCCTGCGGCAGTGAAGGAATAGTCACCTGTTCTTTCTGGTCCAGACCGCTGAGCGCAGCGTCAACCATCTCCCCTACTTCCATCACCATCTGCGGGTCGATTTGGGTTACATCAAGGCCGGAGCGCTCGAAGATTTCCGTACGGGTGACCCCGGGCAGCACGACCTGGACCTGCACCCCTTTATCTTTCAGTTCACCATGCAGCGTCTGGCTGAGGCTCAGGACGTACGCCTTGCTCGCGCTGTAGACCGCATTGAACATCTCTGGCGCCAAAGCCACGACCGAGGCGATGTTGATGATTGTGCCGCGACCTGCCCCGGAAAACCGGTCAGCTGCCGCAGCAGCCAGGCGGGTCACAGCCACGATGTTCAACGCAACGAGCGACTCGATCTGCGCCGGCGTAGCCTCAGCCAAGGTGCCATGCAGGGCGATCCCGGCGTTGTTGACCAGCACGCCGATCTGCTCATCGTCGCGCAGGCGCTGCTCGACCCGGGCCAGATCGTTTGCCTGGGCGAGGTCTGCGGCCAATACCTCGACATTGATACCGTGACGCGCCTGGAGGTCGCTCGCCAGGGCTTCGAGACGCTGACGGTCCCGTGCAACCAGCAACAGATCGTGCCCGCGGGCGGCCAGACGCTCGGCGTACACCGCGCCGATGCCGGAAGAAGCCCCTGTGACAAGGGCGGTGGGTACTGCCGAAATAACTGACATTGCGGTGATCTCCAAAGGCTTGCAGAAGAGGATGTGCAGTGCCAGATCAAAATATTATACTCGTAATATTCGATCAACCAGAGCCGACCGAAGGCATATGCCAACAAAGAAAAGCCGGTCAATGACCGGCCTCTTCCTTGGTGTCAGTTGACTGAAAGCTTGTCCCGATTACGGTCCAGCAGTGCCTTGCCAATACCTTTGATTTCCAGCAGTTCATCCACTGAGGTGAACGCCCCATGCTCTTCGCGATAGGCAATGATGGCTTCGGCCTTGGTTTTGCCGATGCCGGTCAGGGTGGATTGCAGGGTGGCAGCATCGGCCTGGTTCAGGTCCAGTTTAGCCGCCGGCTGCATGGAGACCATGATCGGTGCGGGATTATCTTCGGGCTGCACCGCGGCCGTTGTCGTAAGGGATACGGCAGCGAAGAGAGGCAGAAGGAGGTAGGACAGGACAGTGTTGCGCATGGATAAGACTCCTTGAGTGGTTTGCAAAGACAGCTTTTCCGTAGCTGCCTCTGAAACCTAGAACGGTCTGGACGAGAGTCAAACCAAATTGCTCACTGGAACCTTTACCAAATTAGACCAGCAACGACTTCACAGACGTACAGTGACAAAAAAGGCAGCCCCCTGGGCTGCCTTGCGATGTTGCCTAAACAGCCACCGGCCATAGAACAGGCCACTGCCGATCAGGGCTCGAGGCGCCGCTGCTGATAGATCCAGTCGACAATTTCACCATCCGGCGTGTAGCCACTGACGGTTTCTCGCAACAATTGCCTGACTGTTCCATAGTCATCTGCGGAGACGGCAACAAGCAGGCTGGACAACTTCGACTTGAGCACTTCCCAGGACAGGTAGTCCTCATTGGCGCTCATGATCATTGGGTGCTGAGTCGCAACAACGTTATCGCCAATCAATAGTTCTTCATACAGCTTTTCACCCGGGCGCAGCCCGGTAAATTCGATGGCAATATCGCCGTGCGGGTTGCGCTCGGAACGCACACTCAGCCCAGACAAATGAATCATCTTCTCCGCAAGCTCGACGATACGCACGGGTTCGCCCATATCCAGAACAAATACATCGCCTCCTTGCCCCATCGAGCCGGCTTGAATGACCAACTGTGCGGCCTCCGGGATGGTCATGAAATAGCGAGTAATTTTCGGATGGGTAACCGTCAGCGGCCCGCCAGATTTGATCTGCTTGTGGAACAGGGGAATGACTGAGCCCGAAGACCCCAGCACATTGCCGAACCGTACCATGGTGAACCGCGTCTTATTGACTTGCGAAATTTTCCCATCATCGCCGAACAACACCGGCGCCAGCTCCCGACTCAATGCTTGCAGGGTCATTTCAGCAAGGCGCTTGGTGCTGCCCATTACATTGGTAGGACGCACAGCCTTGTCCGTCGAGATCAAGACAAAATTTGAAACGCCCGCCTGCAACGCAGCCTGGGCGGTATTCAGCGTACCAATAACATTGTTCAATACGCCTTCAGCAATATTGTGCTCAACCATGGGTACATGCTTGTACGCAGCGGCATGGTAAACCGTATCGACACGCCAGGTTCGCATCACATCGACAAGCTGCCCCTGATTGCGAATAGACCCCAGAATCGGCAGTACTCGCACCGGCAACGACTCACGAGCAACGCGCTGCTCAAGCTCGCTGAGAATGCTGTACAGGTTGTATTCACTGTGCTCGAACAACAACAAGGTTGTCGGCCCCAAAGTAAGAATCTGCCGACACAGTTCCGAGCCAATGGAGCCACCGGCTCCCGTTACCAATACAGCCTGGCCGACAATACAACGTTGCAACAGGTCAGACTGGGCCGGGACGGGGTCACGCCCAAGCAAGTCAGCAATGTCAACTTCCTGAATGTCATCGACTTTTACTCGACCACTGGCCAAGTCCATGAACCCGGGCACGCTACGCACGTGCAGCGGGAAGCCTTCCAGAAAACCCAGGATCTCGCGGCGGCGACCCCGCGTAGCGGATGGAACTGCCAACAGCACTTCCTGGGCACCTGTGACGTCAATCATTCGCTGGATGTTTCGGGGTTTGAAAACTTGCAAGCCGGCGATCGTGCGATCTGCAATTGAGCTGTCATCATCGATAAAAGCCACGGGACGCATCACCCGTCCGAGACGCAAGGCCGCAACTAATTGGTTACCAGCAGCGCCTGCGCCATAGATTGCAACCTTCGGCAATCCGTCGTCACGGTTAGTAAAAGGCACATGCTGGGTAGCAGCGAACCAATCACCCAAAAAGTACTGACGCATCATCAACCGCAGCCCACCTATCAGAATGAGGCTGAGCCACCAGTAATTGAAAATGATCGAACGAGGAACCACTGCCTGATGGTTGCTGTACCAATAGACAACCACCGCAAGGATCAACGATGAAAGGCTGACTGCTTTAACGATTGCGATCAGTGCGTCATTGCCGAAATAGCGCATGACCGCACGATACATACCGATGCGAACAAAAAGCGGGATGGCAATCACCGGCGCACTCAAGAACAACCAGAGGTGCTCGCTGATCGGATTGGACAGTTCTTCAATGCCTAGGCGAACGACAAACGCCAGCCATAGCGCGACCCACACCAGAAAAATATCAACCGTAACTTGCAGCAGACGCTTCTGCCGGCGAGGCAAGCCCAGCAAAAACGTTCTTACCTTATCCATGACCCCTTCCAAAACCTTCTCCTGTTGCTAAATCCTGAGCTGAATCTGCAAATGGTATCTTGTCAGATACGTGCCATAAAAACTTCAGAAAGGCTGATCACGTAGACTGTCAGCTAGCGTGTTCCTTCTCGCCTGCCTTGAATTTTACCGCCAACAGTACCAATGGCACATAAGCAATGACCACACCGAAGATAGCGTCCACGCCCCCCTTCACGACGACCACCGCCATGGGCAGCAACCAGAACAGGTTGATCGCAGTGATCGCCAGGGTCACCGGGCGGTGCTTGCCAAACTGACGAGACGCGTACTGATAAGCGTGACTGCGATGAGCTTCGTACACTTTATCGCCTCGCAGCAACCTGCGAGCCAGTGTGAACGTCGCATCGACGATGAAGCTGCCCAACAATATGATCCAGGCCCACAACAGACTTGGCTGGGCATTCATGGCATGCAAGGACAACAACCCGAGTTGCATACCTAGAAAACCGCTACCGGCATCCCCCATGAAGATTCGTGCAGGAGGGAAATTCCAGAACAGAAACCCTGCGACCGCCAATGCTAACAAGGCCGGCCCCCAGATCAGTCCAGGCATCCCTATCAGCCAGTACAGCACACAGCTGCCCAGACATACCGTGATAGCCTCCAGGCTAGCCAGACCGTCGATACCGTCCATGAAATTGTAAAGATTGAGCATCCAGACCAGATACAGCGCCGCAAGCACATAACCCACCGCACCCAGATCAAACACGCTGCCGAAAATCATCAGCGCTGGCGCAGCCTGAAGCCAATAGAGCCCCCACGCGGCAGCGGCAAAATGGCCGAGCAGCCGCCACCTCGCAGCGATATGGCCATGATCGTCAAGGAATCCAATGATCGCTACCAGGCCGCCTGCCCCCAGCGAGCCTACCAGCAACTCCAAGGAAACAAGTTCGAAACCATAGGCCACCGGCAATGCCACCAGAAACGCCAAAACGATCGCCACACCACCGCCACGAGGCGTTGGAACGGAGTGCGAGCTACGGGCATTGGGCACATCCATCAAGCTTTGCGAAATGGCGTATCGGCGTAAAGCTACGGTCATCAGAAACGAGAGGACAAGAACACTTAACAACAAAACCCAGTAGCTCATCTGCTCTTACTTTCCAGATAGTTTTGTGCGGTAACTTTCAAAGCATTTTCAAGGGTTACCGGCGGCACCCAATTCAGTAGGCTCTTGGTCTTTGTTATATCGACCTGAAGGGAGCCACACAAGCGCTGCGAAAGTGAGGCTTTGCCCAACGCTCGGGCCACCCATGAAAGCCAGGAAGCGGGAATCGGAACAAGCAAGGCCGGCTTTCCAAGCGCCTGCGCCATCTTCCTCAACAATTGAGTGGTGGACACATCTTCATCATCGCTGACAAGAAACGTTTGGTTTGCCGCCGCCGGATGAGAACAACACAGCACGATTAGATCGACGAGGTTTTCCACTGCGACCAGGCTGCGCTTGTTCTCTATCGCCCCGAACGGCAATGGGATGCGCTTGTCCAGCCAGACCATCATATTGCGGAAGTTCGCTTTGACCCCCGGCCCATAAACCAGCACCGGTCGGATGACCACAATCTCCATGCCCGTCTCTGCGCCAAGCGCCTTCAATTGCGTCTCGGCTTCTTGCTTGGAGACGCCGTAAGGGTCAATGGGGGCAGGCACGTCATCTGCCGTATATGGTCGACCACGCGCCGTTCCTTCGCCATTGACCTTGATGGAGCTGATAAACACAAAGCGTTTGACGCCAGCGTCGGCGGCGCGCCTGGCAAAGGCCAGGGTTGCACTCACGTTCACCTTACGAAACTCGGCCAGCGGGTCTGCGGCGACTTCATTCATGACATGCACGCGGGAAGCGCAATGGATTACAACATCGAAAGCCGGATCCTCAACAGGCCATGCCATAGGACTTGCAAGATCATCAAAAAGATGAGCCTGCACGCCATCCGGCAAAGACGAAAGTTGTTTCCTCAGTGCGGCCACGACCTGCACATCAGTGTCCAGGCCCAATCGCTTCAAGATGGCCTGACCAACGAACCCTGAACCACCTGTTAAAAGTACCCGCATCCACTCCTCCCAAGGTTTTCCATTATCACAGGCGAAATCAACGCCGCGATCAAACAACCGAGCGGATAAACACCTGCATTTCCCCAACGACCTCTTCTTGCGAGAAGTCTCGACGCGCTCTGTTCAGTGCGGAATTTCCCAGTCTATCACGAAGCTCGGAGTCACTATAGAGCCGCCCCAAGGCACGATGAATATCTTCGACATCACCAGGCTCATGGAAAACCCCGGTCACTTCTTCCTCAACTGCATCGGTCAAACCATAGATACGCGAGACCATGCTTGGCAAGCCGACCGCAGCGGCTTCGATAACCGCCGAGCCAAACCCCTCTCGATAACTTGGCATACAAAAGACATCAGCCATTGCCATGTAGCGCTCGGGCGTCGAAGTAAACCCTACACGATGGAAGCGCCCAGGCCGGGAGGCAAGCAACGCTGCGAGCTCAGGATCGATTCCCTCGTCATCTGGCCCGACCACGACCAGATGTGCATCCTCGTACCCCGCCCCCAACGAACTGAACGCTTGCCCGAGGTCAAGAACTCCTTTGGCGCGATTGACCCGACCAAGAAACAGAAACACCACGGACGATTGCGCAATGCCCATTTGCTCGCGTAGTTCTTTTCGAGTGTGTTCATCTGGTTGAAAACGCTGGACATCTACTCCGCAGATGGACCCCTTGCCCAACACCTGAATCTTCTCTGCTGAGGTAATCGCCGACTCGATGAGAAATGCGCGCTGAGAGTTGCTGTCAGTCAACAGGTGGGTGGCAGCAGCCGCCAGCAAGCGATCAAGGAACATCAACAACTTTCGCCCAAGCCCTTGTTTCGTGGCCCACACCTGACCCGTAAAAAAATGAATACGAGATTGTGTCCGCGAAAAGAATCCGGCCAGCATCGCCACCAGCCCCGATTTCGGCATCAATGACAAGACGCAATCAAAGCGCTGCGTCGACAAGAATCGCCACAACACGAAAAGGGATCGCAGGTCCTCAACGATCGAAATCTTTCTCTCGATGGAAAAGGACACAAACTTGACCCGATCACTTAACAACGCCGCGACATCCTCACGTGTGCCAGGGGAAAGCAGGGTAATATCATAGTTCTCAGACAACGCTTTGATATGAGCGCCCATGAAGACATGCAACACCATTGGGACGGTAGCGACAATGCAAAGCTTCTTACGCGAGTTCATACACTACTGTTCCGGTTGGACGATGCTCCCAGCAACTCGGCAATACTGTCCGGAATAGAGGACGTAAATTCAAATTGCAGATCGCTATGTATTTTGCTGCTCGAGTAGGTTGTGCGCTTGAGCAACGCATCGAGTCGTGCGTGGGTCAACGGTGTCGCACCTTTCGGCAGTACCGCAATAAGCCAACGAAACAGACCTGCTGGTAGCCGCAATGTTGGGTGGGCAACGTTATAAAAATCCGCGATTGCGTTTATCAGATCACGTTGTGGACAGTCATTGGAAAGAAGGTAGATCTGCTGCTGGGCTGCCTTGAGGGTACCGCACAGAATGAGGGCGCGGACTACGTCGTCGACGTGAACATAGGTCGCCACCGCGTCACCTTTGCCGAGGTAGAAGAATAACCGCCTTCTGACCATACTCGCCATCTGAAAGAACGAGCGATTTACCATTGAAGCACCAACGACATTTGAAGGTCGCAACAGGCTGAAGGTAAACCTGGCATCGAGACCCGCCAGCGAAACAACCAATTCGTCAGCGATTGTTTTGGTGACTTCGTACACCCCCAGTGGCGTAGGCAGAGAAGCCTCATCAATGCTTCGGTACTGGTCAGCAGGACCTTCGCCCGGCCCATAGGCACCGACACTACTCAGTTGCACCCAATGCACAGGGAGACCGGTTTTCTCGATATGTTTATGAACGAGATTGAGCAAATTTCGCGTACCGGCAACGTGCAAGGGGTACATTTTATCTGAATCATTGAGCTCACCGGCGCAATGATAAATGACGTCAACGCCCTCCAGTAGGCCCTGCGTTAAACTGAGTGGTTGAGTGAGGTCACCCTGAACACATTGCACGCCAGGAATGCCAACATCCTGTTGACGCGTTAGCGCAACAACCTCATCGCCACGCGCAAGCAAGGCACTGCTCAGGAGCCGTCCGATAAATCCATTGGCCCCGGTAACCAAGCTTCTCACATTGCCCCCTCAAGATAGGTACTGATCGACTTCAAGCCCATGAGTATTCCAGGACTCAACATCAAGAACAAAAACATCCTGCCCACCAGCAAACTCCTGGCCCACACCAGCAGAAAGCAAATAGGCAGCACAATGAACACCGGCTGCATGATACGCATGAGATCTTGATGCGACGAGGAACTGGTTAGTGACAGACCGACGAAAAACAAAGCTACTGCAAAAAAACAGTCCAGTATTGCAACATGGCGAGGCGAGAACGCCTGCAAAGCAATCAGTCGCCGGTACAGAGGTAACATGGCCAGGGTAAACAGGGCCACATAAATGTAGACATAAATGCCTGCACTGGTGCTGCTTGACCAATCGCCGTCTCCAGACACGATCGCTCGCTTGAGATAACCGACCAACATCGATGCAACCCCACCGGCACCAAACGCGGCAAGAAACTTGACCCCACGAGAGACACCGCCAATGCGGCGCATCAGGAAATCGAACATCCACACGACCAGAAACAAACCCAACCCTGAATAGTGCAGTAAAAATGCGACCGGCAGCAGGATAATTGTCCAAGGTGCGCGATTGATAACAAAAATCAGGAACACCAGGGTAAATGCCAGGTGCGACCGCCACACCCACAACACTGACGAATAAGAGGGATACCAAAACACAAATATAACAATGCTGAAAACGGCGAACCAAAAAATCTGCGCGGTGGTGAATCCATTCCGCCCTGCACACACTCGCGCCAGAACCACAAGCAAGAACATGACACTGAAGGTGCAAGCGAAGGCAAACGATTGCATGTCCGAGACCATCGGACCGAACACCGTGAATACCAGCAAGTAGATCGCAGGCTCGAGCTTTCCAGTCTCTGAAGTTAGACGAGCCAGAAAACCGGGAAGATCATCTGCGAGGAACAGGTTGTAGAAGTAATAATAATTCCGCGCATCGGTAATAGTTTCATTCGTTGCAACAATCAGCGATAGCAAATAGGCAGCCAGGCAGACAACAAAAAACACCTGCATTGCTAACAGACAACGGCTGAGGCTTTGCTTGGAAATCTTCACTACCTTACCACCGGACCATTAAATGCAAAAAACCTTGATAAAAGCGCATCTCTCTATAAGTCGACGACCTGAACAACAAGGGACCCAGGCTTTGCAACGCACTTTTTTTATTCAAACTTGCAAGATTGCGAAATCTTGAACAATCCAGCGCGGCCTTGGCCGAGGAAAACAAAGGATTGTCTTGATATGCCTGGATAATCCGCAGTTGCTCTGCATACATGACATCAACCTGCTTCCAGTTATTCGCTGGGTGAAGTCGGTACTCTGCCAGCAACACGGGTAGCACTTCCAAATAACGCCCCGCCTGCCCGGTCAGTTTCAACCACATATCGAGATCTTCCAGACGCGTCTCGACATTGAAACCGCCCTGCTCCTTAAGGGACGACAGGCGCATCAAACTGGCGGGTGCGGGCAGCTCTGCCTTTAGCAGAAAAACATCATCGAATGTGTAGGTCGATTGCCGCTTACGCTCACCCTTGCGGACCCCGTGCTCGTCAACGAGATAGATAGAACCAAAAACGGCAACGCATGACGGGTTTTTCTCAAGGTGCGCAACAAGAATATCGGTCTTGCTCGGCAATATCATGTCATCAGACGCTAACGCACAAAAATACTCACCTTCCGCCCACTCTATAGCTTCGTTGAGCGTGCGGGACAACCCCTTGTTCGGGCGACTGATGAACTTGAAACGAACAAACCGTTTCTCACACTCAGCCACCATTTGTGCCACACACTCAGCGGAAGCATCTTGCGAACCGTCGTCAATGACAATCAATTCTATATTATCGTAACGCTGGGCAATAATACTGGAGAGACAAGCAGTCACATAGGACGCATGATTGTATACAGGGACACACATACTTACCAGGGGACTACTCATCAGCTCTCTCTATCCGTGCGCAGATAAATTTTAAAGATAACGACATACATCACAACCAAGTACACCAGGTAATTCACTGCATGCGCCAATGCCACGCCGGAAAATCCAAATTTCTTCGTCAACACAACGGTCAACAGGTAAAAACTCAAAGAAAATAGAACCTCGGTTGCCACATACGTTTTCACCATCGGCTTGCTTAGCATGAGATACGCCATTGCCCAGCCGGCAATTTTCAGAAAATCACCAACCAGTTGCCACAAAAACAAATCACCGACCGGCATGAATTCTTTCGAAAACAAAAGAGCAATAACCAAATCGCGAAACAGGTAAATCAGTGCACAGCCCGCTGCGGTCACCGGCAGCATCAACTTGAACACCGATAATAATTCTTTGCGTATCTCCCCTTTCTCTTGCAGCGCTGACAATCTAGGCAATAGGTAAACACTGAGCGTGGTCGTCACCAACAGCAAATAGGCCGCACTCATGCGCCACATGGCCTCCCAGTAACCGGCCTCAACCCAACTGAAGTTATCGCCGAGGTACTGCCGAACGTACATGTGACTGAGGGGAACGCAGATAGCGGAAGTCAATGCCATCAATGTGTAATTGGACAGCTTGACAAACGCACTGCGCTCCACCCGCCCAATGAAATGCTGCCACCTGAACCAGCTTGACCTCAAACAGAGGACAACGGTCACAAAAAAGCTGAGCGATTGATACACTGCTAATGCGACCAAAGCCCCATAAAGCCCGAGACTCATCGTCATCAGCACGGTCACTAGAAGCGCAAACAGGCTACCGGCGATATTCGCCACGACATAACGAACAATTTCCTTCTTGCCATTGAGCACAGCCAGAAGCAACGCATTGAGCGTGAAAAATACCAAGGTGGCAGCAAACCAGATGAATACGTCACCCAGTGCTTCGTCCTTAAGTATCCACACTGCAAGATATTGATTAAACACCACAATCAACACAGCAGCCAACAACGCACCTAACAGTGAAACCGCAAAGGCTGTGCGCCAGACCTTGTACTGTTCCTGAGGCTGTTCCTGATACTCCGCCGTGTATTTTGTAACACCGGTATTTATCGCACCACTGGCGAACGTTGTTATCATCTGGACAGCGTTTTGAAACTGCCCTATGGCTGCATACCCTGCAGGCCCAACATAAATCGCAAGGACCTTGTTGATACCCAGTAGGGTAAGCATTTTGATAACGACTGCAATGCCATTCAATGCACTGGTTTTCAAAAGGTTCATTTGATCAGCCGATGCAAAACATATTACAGGCGTCGATAACTGTTTTTACTTCTTCCGCAGTGATGGTTGGACCGATTGGCAAGCTGAGAACTTCCTGGTGAATCGTCTCGGTTACCGGGAAGGAAAAGCCATTCATTTCGGGATACGCATCTTGTTTATGCGGCGGAATCGGATAATGGATCAGTGTATGCACACCTTTCTCGGCTAGGAACGCTTGCAGCTCATCACGTCGAGCGCAGCGCACGACGAACAAGTGCCAGACGTGCTCGGAGAATGTCACCGGTGCCACTGCGTCAGGAAGAGGCAGCTCGATGGCAGGATTCTTGATACCGTCCATGTACGCTTGGGCTACCTGACGGCGGCGACTGGTTTGCTCATCCAGATGATCCAGCTTCACGCTGAGCATCGCCGCCTGAATCTCGTCCAAACGACTGTTAACCCCCTGGAAGAGGTTCTTGTACTTTTCGTGCGAGCCATAATTTCGCAAGGCGCGCAGAGTTTGCGCTAGCTCATCATTATCAGTGGTAATGGCGCCCGCATCACCCAATGCACCAAGATTCTTGCCGGGATAGAAACTGAATCCGGACGCATCACCCCAGGCACCCGCTTTCTTCCCGGCAACAGAAGCGCCATGTGCCTGCGCAGAGTCCTCAAGGACCAGCAGGTCATGTGCCTCGGCCAAGGCCATGATGCCTTGCATGTCAGCGAGGCGACCATACAAATGCACCGGCAGGATCACTCGGGTTCGGGACGTCAATTTGCTCTTGATAGCCGCAAGGTCGATGTTGAATGTATTCACGTCGGGCTCGACCAAGACCGGAACCAGCTTGTTCTCGGTAACCGCCAGGATACTGGCGATGTAGGTGTTGGCCGGAACGATCACTTCATCGCCTTCCTGAAGTTTCCCCAGTTGCTTCCAGGCACGCAGTGTGAGGGTCAACGCATCAAGGCCATTGGCTACGCCAATCGCATGTTTCACGCCACAGTAAGCTGCA
Organism: Pseudomonas sp. ZL2; assembly: GCF_054788455.1. Lineage (NCBI taxonomy): Bacteria > Pseudomonadati > Pseudomonadota > Gammaproteobacteria > Pseudomonadales > Pseudomonadaceae > Pseudomonas > Pseudomonas sp. ZL2. Next base: position 30,470 of record NZ_JBGOGX010000065.1, read on the forward strand.
AATTTCTTCTCGAAACTCTCCAGCTCTTGACCATTAATATACCAGCCAGAATCAATAACACGGGCGCACGCCTGAACGAGATCGTCACGCACGCCAGCATTGACATCCTTCAGATCCAGAAAGCTAACCATTTAAAACTCCAATTTATAAAAATCGTGAACAATCGCCCGAGCACCAAAACCTTCTTTTTGCGCGATCAAGCCTTCATTAAGATGGCGCCCAGCATCTTCAGTTGAAATTCCAAAACTAAAGAATCGTCGATCTTTATATTCATTGGAAATCAATTGGTGAAGCAAGAAGTCTAATGCCCCCACCTGTCTTCCATTGTGACTGGCTGCCATATATTGAGTATGGACAGTGTCGCCAAAGTCGAAAACCAAGGTGGCCGCCAACAACTCGCCAGCGCCGTGCGCACCAAAAATCTTCAACTGTTGCGGAAAACGCGACATCAACAGCTCGAGCTCGGCCCTGGAGTGAACGGGTTGAGCACCAAACTTCATCAATACATCTGACAATAGCCCGTGAAAATCGCCTGCATCCACATTGGAAACAAAACTGACATCATTCTTCTCAGCTTTGCGAATGACGCATTTTCGAGAGTCGGAAAGCTTGGGAATTTTCGCCAACTCAATGACCGAGGAAACATCTCGGCGCACCAATTTTGCGCCCAACCGGAACAAGGCGTAAAGGTCCTCCTCCGCGGGATAGCGGGAAAACACAGCTGGGATACATTTATAGAGCAGCTCTTTCGCACCCTCTGCACGGTAATGCTCGATCAACAAGTCGAACACATCCAGTACGTTCTTGCAGTGCAACTCGTTCAAATAGATCAGCCCTGCATAGGTCAGGCCAGCGTGGCTATAGACCACTTGCCCTGTGCGGTTTGCAGGAAACACAGCGACAGGTTTGTTTTTTTTATACACAATCAGCGATGCATCTTCAAATCGCGCCTCATGGTATTTGAAGTAGTCAATCGTGTGTAAAAAGGTGCCGTTTTTTGAATTCACGACAACCTGATCCCAATCAGCCTTGAGCGCTGAGTCATACTTCTTTAACGAAAACACTTAGCATCCCCAAGCAAAATATCCATGACAAGATGGTCGTCGTAGGTTTCCACAACTGCGAAACCCATCTTGCGATAAAGCCCTATAGCTCTTTCATTGCTCGCACCCACCTTGAGGTACAGACGTGCAAGATGAAGGCGCTTTGCTTCTTCAAACATCTGGCTAACAATGAGGGTCCCCAGCGACTTGCCCCACAGAGACTTTTCACCGATATACCCCCAGTACTCCGCGCGCCCCGCATCAATATGCTTGAGCCCCGCAGCGCCGATGGCCTCGCCTTCGTACTGCAAGCCATAGATCCGATAATCCAAGCGCGTCGGAAGAGAGTCGAAAAAGGCCCGTTGCTGCTGATCTGTAAATTCAGGAGTACGCGTCAACAGCCTGATTTCAGGGTCACGCAGCCAAACACGACTTTTCTCCAGGAATTTCTCATCATAGGGAACCAGCGTTAGCATAACTAACCCCTTACCAGACTGACAAAGTCGCTGTAACTACGAATATAATCGTCTTCAATATAGTAATTACTGGCGACAACCATCAACACACACCCCTCACTGAAGTCATGCATCTCGCGCCACAACATATTACCCAGCAAAACCCCCTTTGCTGGCGAGTCAAGCGTCACACTTTCCCGGTGCTTACCATCATCAACAGTCAGCTTGAAACTACCGGAAAGGCAGATAATCACCTGCTGCAAATCCTTGTGCGCATGAAATCCGCGAGGCATGTTGGCATCCAGGCCGGTCATGTAATACACGCGCCTGATGTCGAACGGGATGTTCTTGGTACCCTCAAGAGAAACGAGGGCACCTCGGTCATCACCTATTGACTGAAACTCAATCCACTGCACCAAACTCATCGGCTCCCTCAACTTTCCTGTCAAATCAGGTAATCACGTCAAATCACTATCAAGGTCACGAAGCTCAATCTGCTGCCCACGTAGACACCGGCATCCCCCTTCGCGCGCCACCTGCTGCGATCCAATACCCTGACCCCAAGCAGCATAGTCGCAAGCACGGAAAGCAAATGATCGCAAGGGTGTGATAACAACACGCGCCATTCCGGTCGCTTGAAGTAAACGTAGCGGAGCCAATGGATTGTACTTGGCCGGAGCGGGAATGTTAAAGAAAACCGAATCCCGGTAGACGCCGCAGGGAGGTCGCGACCCCCTGCGGCTGACTTCCCTGCCGTGAGCCGCACTCACGAAAGGGTTATAGGCTGCTTTTCACCCGCAATTACATCCAGTGCAGGCGCCTTGAGCTGCAACGTTCGAAGATTGCGCTGGGTTTGCAGGTAATGGCGTAGCAACACCAATATCATCCCCATAAACACACCCGCAATCAGCCCCGCTACAACCAGAAGCATGCGCTTTGGCTTGAAAGGCGATTTAGCTTGCACCGCCATGCGGTCGACTGCCACCAGCTTCAGGCCCTCAAGATTCAGGTCGAGACTATTCAGACGAACGATTTCCTTGCGTAGCGGCTCTACCCCTTGCAGGAAAAGATCTTCATGCTGCCGGCCATTCAGAACTTCCACTTGGCGATTGGCCTTCAGCAACAGCAGCTCCTTGTTAATCTCGGAGATGCGCCCGGCAACGAAGTCATCCGTAGTCCGCCTCATCAGCGCCGCACGCTCGGCCTCCAACGCATCGGAGCCCATGAAATACAATGGGACTGCCTGATTATTGATCTCTGTACGCACCACGTTACCTGCAACGCGGTCGGTTTCCCCCAGCGAGGATGGCGTACTCGGGCGTTTTATTCCGAGCGCTTTGGCAATGCCAATGGATTCATTCAACTGAGCAATACGGTCAGTGCGCTGTGCTTTCAACTGCTGACGCAGTCCCTTGAGCTCATCGAGCAACAATGCTCGTTTCAAGCTGTCTTGTTCTTGCAACGTGGCAATCTGACTTTTTTTACCGTCTTCATAAACGGCTCGTGCAGCGTTCAATTGCGCTTCGATTTCTGCAAGACGGTTCTTGACGATGACACTCATATCCGTGCGAATCGTTGCCAACTCTGTCTCGACAGCAAAGTTCACCAGGCCGTTCAATACATCGGCACCAGCAACACCTTGCGGATACTCCATTTCAGTAATAACACGCCCAGAAATATCGGCGGCGGCCGGCATCGTCACACGCAGCCAGTCCCGATTGAATTTTTCAAATGCTCGATCACGGGCATCCTCATCATCGTTTGACGGCTTGAAGAACTGCGGATTCTGCTGATAGAACCTCAGGCGAACATCGTAGGAATCAAGGGCGAGACCTACCTGCCGCAAGGCCTCTGCTGGCGAAATCGAATAAATATTTGAGCGATTAATTGCATCGAGCTGATTAATATCGGGCGGACGCACAACACTTTCAACTTTATATACTGGCTCAGCAATGAAAAAAGCATAGACAATGGCCAGCACCGCAAACAGCGCTGCAACCAGTGCGATAACTTTTTTATTATTGAAAATTACCTGCAACAGCGAGAAAAGGTCCACCTGATCGTTGGTAACCACAGCGGGACGATTGAGAATGTTCAAAGCAAATTCCTGCCATTAAAGAAAGTCCTTTCTCGTTTATCAGCAGTATCGAGGCGTATCTCTAATGAAATGGCATTTCTGCAAAGCATCCAGAAAGCCGTAACGCCGCGTGACAATCGAGGAGCTCGGCATTGTGCCAGCATTCTCCTCGATTAAAAAGAACCTTGACGTAGCTCAGCTAGCCGAGGATCAAGCCGTACGCTTACGCCCCCGAGAATAAAGCCCCCACCCGACCGCCAGCACCAGACCAAGACCCGCTCCAAGCACCGTAGCAGCACCGACGATCAGGAGTTTTTTTGGTTTGACGGGCTCATCCGGGAGCTCGACGACGCCATCGACTCGGTAAACAGATACATTTTCAGGACTCACATCAAGCCCAGAATAGAAGGAGTAGCTCGTCTGAAGCTCCCTAAGCCGCTCGATAAAAGGATCGTCTGATCTACGCTGCTCAAGATTTTCAATCTCAGCAAGAAGGGCTTTGCTCCCGCGCATATACGCAAGCTCTCCATCCATCTTGGCAGAAACCTCAGCGGTGAGATCACCACTGATAATTGGCGGATTCTCCAATCCTATGGACTTGGCAACACGCAGTGCTTCACGCAACCTGACGATGAGATCTTCGCGAACCTTCTGCCCACTTTCCCGCATGTTGCTGATTTGCTGACTGATGTTTCTTGCACGGACTTCAGCCTCTCGAGTGGCGTTCCGGACCATCTCCGAAGTCGCCTGCTGGCCAGCGCGCTCTATATAGAGCTTGGTCCACTCTGCAGCTTTGACCGGGTCGCTGTTTCTGACCACCACGACATAGCGATCACTCGCCGCTTTATCAGCGGGTAATACCGTAACCTCCCGGGAGAAGCGTTGATACAGCAAACTTTGAGGCTCTGAGCGCTGGGCCTCAGTCAAACTGGTCAAATACTGGTTTTCAAAAAACTCGCGACGCAGCGACTCCCCCTGAAGGTTGCGAAGGAACACTTCATACACATCCTTTACAGAGAAAGGTTCCAGCCCAGACTCCTTGGTGCGACCGTAGTTAAAATCTGCAATTCCATTCTGGGTAGGCGGGATGACATAACCCCTGGCCTCATAAATCGGTCTGCTTAAAAAAGCATAGCCACTTGCCACTACCAAAGCCAATACCAGTACCGCCAACACAAGCCAACGTTGCTCGCCTATACAGCGAAACAAGTCAATCAGATCAATCTCATCCTTGAGTTGAGTTCCCTGGATTCTCTCTTGCATCATCTAGCCCTTATCAGGTCACGCTGCTATTTTTTAAATTGGCTGTGCAGCTCACAACAAGCTTAGACAATACATCGGAGAGTGAAAACCGAAATTCTTGGTATTACCGGTAAAAACTTCGAATAACAATCACAGGACCTCTAACCCCCCATGTTTTCGACTCTATCGCCTGCTGTTACCCAGCGATCGATTTAACAGCACCACCCCAGGGCCAACCGCAAGACCGAGAAGAAGCGCTAACAACATAAAGACGGAAACGGGCAAGTCCGGCAGCGCTACACCCAAAAATACGAGGGAGACAAGCTGCTGGTTCTCCAGCACAAAGATCAACACAGCCAACGCTAGCAACAACAGAAATACGACCAAAATCAACCGTTTGAAGTTCCTCACCGAAGCTCCCTTTTATCCGATTCAGTGTTCGTCCTGCCCTTCTTCCTCATTCACTCGATCCCGCAACTCCTTGCCTGGTTTGAAGTGTGGCACAAACTTGCCATCCAGGCTGACGGACTGGCCGGTTTTCGGGTTGCGGCCTACGCGGGGGGCGCGGTAATGCAGGGAGAAGCTGCCGAAGCCGCGGATTTCAATGCGGTCGCCAGTAGCCAGGCATTGGGACATCTGCTCAAGCATGGTCTTGATGGCCAGCTCGACATCCTTGGATGAGAGCAGCCCTTGATGGGTGACAATACGTTCGATCAGCTCCGACTTCGTCATATTTTTCCCTTCTTTATCAAGCAGCTAGATCATTGCTTCGTTGTTTTTAGCACGACCTGAGGGATTTGAACAGGGCGGTTCTTGACTTAATCGGATTCTCAAAAAATGGGCGTAGGACAAATGTATAGTGGCGCTTTACCACTGCCCCCGGCAAAGCGCGCTGGCACAAGGGTTCCAGCCGCAACAAGAAATCGCAGGCACAAAAAAGGGCGACCGAAGTCGCCCTTTTTTAAACACCAGCAGAACTTAGTTCTGTTTGGCCATTGCCTGACGCAGCAGCGCAGCCATGGTGGTGTCAGCAGCTTCCGCAGGAGCTTCTTTCAGGCTCTGGATAGCTTCTTTCTCTTCAGCGTCGTCTTTCGACTTGATCGACAGCTGGATGACGCGCGATTTGCGGTCAACGCTGATGATCTTCGCTTCGATCTCTTCGCCTTCTTTCAGGACGTTACGCGCGTCTTCAACGCGGTCACGGCTGATTTCAGAAGCTTTCAGAGTGGCTTCGATGTCGTCGGCCAGGGTGATGATGGCGCCTTTGGCGTCAACTTCTTTTACAACACCCTTAACGATTGCACCCTTGTCGTTAGCAGCAACGTACTCGGAGAACGGATCGCTTTCCAGCTGCTTGATACCCAGGGAGATGCGCTCGCGCTCTGGGTCAACAGACAGGATGACGGTGTCCAGCTCGTCGCCCTTCTTGAAGCGACGTACGGCTTCTTCGCCGACTTCGTTCCAGGAGATGTCCGACAGGTGAACCAGGCCGTCGATGCCGCCGTCCAGACCAATGAAGATACCGAAATCGGTGATCGACTTGATGGTGCCGGAGATCTTGTCGCCCTTGTTGAACTGGCCAGAGAAGTCTTCCCATGGGTTGGACTTGCACTGTTTGATGCCCAGGGAGATACGACGACGCTCTTCGTCGATGTCCAGAACCATGACTTCCACTTCGTCGCCGACTTGTACGACTTTCGAAGGGTGGATGTTCTTGTTGGTCCAGTCCATTTCGGAAACGTGTACCAGGCCTTCCACGCCTTCTTCCAGCTCTGCGAAGCAGCCGTAGTCGGTCAGGTTGGTAACACGCGCCATGACGCGGGTGCTTTCTGGGTAACGAGCCTTGATAGCAACCCATGGGTCTTCACCCAGTTGCTTCAGACCCAGGGATACACGGTTACGCTCGCGATCGTACTTCAGAACCTTGACATCGATCTCGTCGCCAACGTTGACGATTTCCGATGGGTGCTTGATACGCTTCCAAGCCATGTCGGTGATGTGCAGCAGACCATCAACGCCGCCCAGGTCAACGAATGCGCCGTAGTCGGTGAGGTTCTTGACGATACCTTTGACTTGCTGGCCTTCCTGCAGGGATTCCAGCAGAGCTTCGCGCTCGGCGCTGTTCTCGGCTTCCAGGACGCTGCGACGGGAAACGACAACGTTGTTGCGCTTCTGGTCCAGCTTGATGACCTTGAATTCCAGCTCTTTGCCTTCCAGGTGGGTGGTGTCGCGCACTGGGCGGACATCAACCAGGGAACCAGGCAGGAACGCACGGATACCGTTAACGTCGACAGTGAAGCCGCCTTTAACCTTACCGTTGATAACGCCCTTGACCACTTCTTCGGCGGCGAAAGCTGCTTCCAGAACAATCCAGCACTCGGCGCGCTTGGCTTTTTCACGGGACAGTTTGGTTTCGCCAAAGCCGTCTTCGACCGCGTCCAGCGCAACGTGAACTTCGTCACCGACCTTGATGGTCAGCTCGCCAGCTTCGTTGTAGAACTGCTCGAGCGGGATGACGCCCTCGGACTTCAGGCCAGCATGTACGGTAACCCAGTCGCCGTCGATGTCGACAACGATACCGGTGATGATCGCACCCGGCTGAAGATTGAGGGTTTTCAGGCTTTCTTCAAAGAGTTCTGCAAAGCTTTCGCTCATTTTAATTCCTGTAGATTAGGGCGGGACATACGCCCATCAGCCACATTCCAGACAATGTGGGTTTCGTTCATATAAAGGAAAGCCGACAGGACGTTGACTGGTGCCCCTGCCTGCCTTCCTGGTCATCAGGCGATATCGCGCAGGGCGATCTCGCTCTTGATGCGTTGCAACACCTGCTCGATGGACAACTCCGTGGAATCCAGCTGGATCGCATCGGCCGCCGGTTTGAGCGGGGCCACTGCGCGCTGGGTGTCGCGCTCATCACGCGCACGAATCTCATCTAGCAGACTCGACAGACTAACATCTTCGCCCTTGGCCTTCAACTGCAAGTAACGGCGACGGGCACGTTCCTCGGCGCTGGCGGTCAGAAATACCTTGAGCGGTGCGTCCGGGAACACCACGGTGCCCATGTCGCGACCATCGGCAATCAGCCCCGGCGCTTCCTGGAACGCCCGCTGGCGTTGCAGCAGGGCTTCGCGCACCGCCGGCAGCGAGGCGACCATGGAGGCGCCGGCACCCACGGTTTCGGTACGGATGACATTGCTGACATCCTCGCCTTCAAGAATGATCTGCTGCAGCTTGCCCGGCTCGGCGGCGATGAACTGCACATCCAGGTGGGCAGCGATCTTGACCAGCAGCTCTTCATTGGTCAGGTCGACACCGTGGTTGCTGGCGGCAAAGGCCAGCAAGCGGTATAGCGCGCCCGAATCCAGCAGCTTCCACCGAAGCTCCCGAGCCAGCAGGCCGGCAACGGTACCCTTGCCCGAACCGCTTGGCCCGTCGATGGTGATGACCGGTGCGTTGGAGTTCACGACTTGCCCTCTTCTGCCACGCGGATACCGACTTCGGCGCACAGGGCGAGGAAGTTCGGGAACGAGGTCGCGACGTTGGCGCAGTCATGGATACGGATCGGTGCCGTAGCGCGCAACGAGGCAACGCTGAAAGCCATGGAAATGCGATGGTCGCCATGACCGTGCACTTCACCGCCACCGATCACGCCGCCGTCGATGATGATACCGTCCGGGGTCGGCTCGCACTTCACGCCCAGGGCCAGCAGGCCGTCGGCCATGACCTGGATGCGATCGGATTCCTTGACCCGCAGCTCTTCGGCGCCGCGCAGCACGGTACGGCCTTCGGCACAGGCGGCAGCGACGAACAGCACCGGGAACTCGTCGATGGCCAGCGGCACCAGATGCTCGGGAATCTCGATACCCTTGAGTTTAGCCCCGCGCACGCGCAGGTCAGCCACCGGTTCGCCGCCGACCTCACGCTGGTTCTCCAGGGTGATGTCGCCGCCCATCAGGCGCAGGATGTCGATGACGCCGGTGCGGGTCGGGTTGATGCCGACGTGCTCGAGCAGCAGCTCGGAACCTTCGGCGATCGACGCCGCCACCAGGAAGAAAGCTGCCGAGGAAATGTCCGCTGGCACTTCGATATGAGTTGCCGTCAGCTTGCCGCCGGATTCCAGCGAAGCCGTAGGACCGTCGACTTTAACGCTGTAGCCGAAACCGCGGAGCATGCGCTCGGTGTGGTCACGGGTTGGCGCAGGCTCGGTGACAGTGGTCTTGCCCTGGGCATACAGGCCGGCCAGCAGCAGGCAGGATTTGACCTGGGCACTGGCCATCGGCAACGTGTAGGTCAAGGCCTTGAGCGTGTGGCCGCCACGGATGGTCATCGGCGGACGACCTTCAGCGGCGGTTTCGATCACTGCGCCCATTTCCCGCAGCGGGTTGGCCACGCGATTCATCGGCCGCTTGGACAGCGAGGCATCGCCAGTCAACACGGTGTCAAACGGCTGCGCGGCCAGCAGGCCGGAGAGCAGGCGCATCGAGGTACCGGAGTTGCCCAGGTAGATCGGGCCCGGTGGCGGCTTCAGACCATTAAGGCCAACGCCGTGGATGGTCACCCGGCCATGGTGCGGGCCTTCGATGACCACACCCATGTCACGGAAGGCCTGCAGGGTCGCCAGGGCGTCTTCGCCCTCGAGGAAACCTTCCACTTCGGTGGTGCCTTCGGCCAGGGAGCCGAGCATGATCGAGCGATGGGAAATCGATTTGTCACCTGGTACACGAATACGGCCAGACACGCGGCCACCAGGATTTGCCAGGAAAATCAGGTCGTTGGAGTTCATAGCGTCCACATAGGCCCGGCGGGCCAGGATTTTACTGAAATGCTCGCGGGCAACACGGGCGCGAGTGAAGACGCCCAGCAGTTGATGCCCATCCCCTGCATCGACCGCGTCGCGCAAGGCGTCGAGATCGCTGCGAAATGTATCGAGTGTGCGCAGGACAGCTTCGCGGTTGGCGAGAAAGATGTCGTGCCACATGACCGGGTCGCTTCCGGCGATTCTCGTGAAATCGCGGAAGCCTCCGGCAGCGTAACGGAAGATATCGAGGTTTTCATTGCGCTTGGCCAGGGAATCGACCAAGCCGAAGGCCAGCAGGTGTGGCAAGTGGCTGGTAGCGGCCAGGACTTCGTCGTGGCGCTCGACCTGCATGTGCTCGACATCGGCCTCCAGCGCACGCCAGAGCTGATCGACCAGCGCCAGGGCAGCCGGATCGGTTTCGGCCAGCGGTGTAAGAATGACTTTGTGGCGGCGGAACAGAGAAGCATTGGAAGCCTCCACCCCGCTCTGCTCGGAGCCGGCAATCGGATGGCCAGGCACGAAACGCGGCAAACGCCCGGCAAGGGCCTCGCGGGCTGCGCGCACGACATTGCCCTTGGCACTGCCGACGTCGGTCAGCACCGCCTGCCCCAGATCGAGCCGAGCCAGGCGGGTGAGGAGTTTTTCCATGGCCAGGATCGGCACGGCAAGCTGAATGACATCGGCGCCGACGCAGGCGACGGCGAGATCTTCTTCGCAGCGGTCGACCACGCCCAGTTCCACCGCCAGCTTGCGCGACTGCGGGTCAAGGTCGACACCGACTACTTCGCGGCACAGGCCGCTTTCACGCAAGCCTTTGGCGAAGGACCCGCCAATCAGGCCCAACCCGACTACCACCAGGCGACCGATGACCGGCCCAGGCTTGTTTACCACGACTTCACCCACGGAGCTGGACCCTGTTCAAAACTGCATGCACGCCATTCATAGCCTCAGAGTACCGCTTTCGGGTAGGAACCCAGCACCTTCAGGGCCACGGCTTCCTGGCTGATCTGCTCGAGCACGGCCTTGATCAGCGGATCGCGGTGGTGGCCGACGAAATCGATGAAGAACACGTAGGTCCATTTGCCGCTGCGCGACGGACGGGTCTCGATACGGGTCAGGTCGATACCGTTCTCGTGGAACGGCACCAGCAACTCGTGCAAAGCGCCCGGCTTGTTGCTCATGGAGACAATGATCGAGGTCTTGTCGTCGCCGGTCGGCGGTACTTCCTGGTTACCGATCATCAGGAAGCGCGTGGAGTTGTCCGGACGGTCTTCGATCTTCTCGGCCAGACGGGTCAGGCCGTACAGGCCCGCCGCCATGTCGCCGGCGATGGCCGCCGAGTTCCACTCGCCCTTGACCCGCTTGGCCGCTTCGGCGTTGCTCGATACCGCCACGCGCTCGACATTCGGGTAGTGGGCATCCAGCCACTTGCGGCACTGGGCCAGCGACTGGGCATGGGAGTAGATACGGCTGATGCTGTCGGTCTTGGTGTTCTCACCCACCAGCAGGTGGTGGTGAATGCGCAGCTCGACTTCGCCGCAGATCACCATGTCATGCTCGAGGAAGCTGTCGAGGGTGTGGTTGACCGCACCTTCGGTGGAGTTTTCCACCGGCACCACGCCAAAGTTGACGGCACCGGCCGCCACTTCACGGAACACTTCGTCGATCGCCGCCATCGGCTTGCTGATCACCGCATGGCCGAAATGCTTCATTGCCGCAGCCTGGGTAAAGGTACCCTCAGGGCCGAGGTAAGCGATCTTGAGCGGCTGCTCCAGAGCCAGGCACGACGACATGATTTCGCGGAACAAGCGCGCCATCTCTTCGTTGCCCAGTGGCCCCTGGTTGCGCTGCATGACGCGCTTGAGCACCTGCGCCTCCCGCTCGGGGCGGTAGAACACCGGCGTCTCGCCTTCGGCCAGGGTCGCGGTCTTGACCCGCGCCACTTCCTGCGCGCAACGGGCGCGGTCACTGATCAGCTCGAGGATCTTCTCGTCGAGGCTGTCAATGCGCACCCGCAGCGCCTTGAGTTCCTGCTCCGACATCAGCCGTGCTCCTTCTCGAATTCAGCCATGTAGGCAACCAGCGCTTCGACGGCGTCCAGGCCCAGGGCGTTGTAGATCGAGGCGCGCATGCCGCCAACCGAACGGTGACCCTTGAGGTTGAGCAGGCCACGGGCGTCGGCGCCAGCGAGGAAGGCTTTGTCCAGGCGCTCGTCAGCCAGGCGGAACGGCACGTTCATCCACGAACGGGCGTTGACGCTGATCGGGTTGGTGTAGAAGTCGCTGTTGTCGATGAAACCGTACAGACGATCCTTCTTGGCCCGGTTGCGCTGCTCCATGGCCTCGACGCCGCCCTGCTCTTTCAGCCACTCGAAGACCAGCCCGGACAGGTACCAGGAATAGGTCGCCGGAGTGTTGTACATCGAGCCGTTGTCGGCCGCGACCTTGTAGTCGAGCATGGTCGGGCAGCTGCTGCGGGCACGGCCGAGCAGGTCTTCACGGACGATCACCACCACCAGGCCGCTCGGGCCGATGTTCTTCTGGGCACCCGCATAGATCAGGCCGAAGTCGGAGACGTCAACCGGACGCGAGAGGATGTCCGACGACATGTCGACCACCAGCGGTACGTCACCGGTCTGCGGCACCCAGTCGAACTCCAGACCACCGATGGTCTCGTTCGAGGCGTAGTGCACATAGGCGGCGTTCTTGCTCAGGTTCCATTCGTTCTGGCCAGGGATGGCCAGGTAGTCGTAAGCCTTGGCGCTGGCAGCAACGTTGATGTTGCCGTAACGACGGGCTTCCTCGATGGCCTTTTTCGACCAGATACCGGTTTCGATATAGTCGGCAGTGCCGTCTTCAGGCAGCAGGTTTAGCGGGATTTCAGCGAATTGCTGGCTCGCGCCGCCCTGCAGGAACAGCACCTTGTAATTGGAAGGAATGGACATCAGGTCGCGCAGATCCTGCTCGGCCTTCTCGGCGATCGCCACGTAGTCGTCGCTACGGTGACTCATCTCCATCACCGACAGGCCTTTGCCACGCCAGTTCAGCATTTCAGCCTGGGCGCGCTGCAGTACAGCGTCAGGGAGCGCAGCAGGGCCTGCGCAGAAGTTAAAGGCTCGTTTGCTCACATCCACTCTCGCTCTGCTCTCGATGTCCGCAGGAGCCGGCCGGGCAGCGAGCTGTGCTCGACTGCCGCGGCCTTCCCCCACCAGGGTTGCGCTACTAATTTATTCCGGCTGTGCCTCTTCGTCGGCAGCGGCGTCGGCCTGTGGTGCCGCATCGGCGTCCACTTCAGCGCCATCCACCTCGGCGTCGAAGTCCTCGTCGCCTTCCTCTTCGGATGGCTCCTGGACCCGTTCCAGCCCCACCAGGGTCTCGTCGCTGGCCAGTTTGATGAGGGTCACACCCTGGGTGTTACGACCCAGGCTGGAGACTTCACCGACACGGGTACGCACCAGGGTGCCCTGGTCGGAAATCAGCATGATTTCCTCGCCATCCTGCACCTGCACTGCACCCACCAGGCGACCGTTACGCTCGTTGCTGACCATGGCGATAACGCCCTGACCGCCACGTTTGTACTCGGGGAACTCGGCGATTTCGGTACGCTTGCCGTAACCACGCTCGGAAGCGGTAAGGATCTGGCTGCCTTCTTCCGGGATGATCATGGAGATCAGCTTCTGCCCTTCGGTCAGACGCATGCCGCGTACACCGCGGGCGGTACGACCCATGGCGCGAACGTCGGATTCCTTGAAGCGGGTGACCTTGCCGGCGTCGGAGAACAGCATGACCTCACGCTCGCCATCGGTGATGGCCGCGGAAATCAACACGTCGCCTTCGTCCAGCTCCAGGGCGATCAGGCCGACGCTGCGCTGACGGCTGAAGGACTCCAGCGGGGTCTTCTTCACGGTGCCGTTGGCGGTCGCCATGAAGATGAAGTGACCTTCGGTGTACTCCTCGACCGGCAACATGGTCGAAATGTACTCGCCCTCGTCCAGCGGCAGCAGGTTGACCAGCGGTCGACCGCGCGCGGCACGGGAGGCCTCGGGAATTTCATAGGTCTTGAGCCAGTACACCTTGCCCTTGCTGGAGAACAGCAGCAGGGTGGTGTGGCTGTTGGCGACCAGCAGGTGCGAGATGTAGTCCTCGTCCTTGACGCCGGTAGCCGACTTGCCTTTACCACCGCGACGCTGGGCCTGGTAGGCGGCCAGCGGCTGGGTCTTGGCGTAGCCGCCATGGGAGATGGTCACGACCCGGTCTTCTTCCGGAATCATGTCACCCAGGGTCAGGTCCAGGCGTGCATCGAGGATCTCGGTGCGGCGCACGTCGCCGTATTCGGCACGGATCAGTTCCAGCTCTTCGCGGATCACTTCCATCAGGCGCTCGGCGCTGTTGAGGATGCGGATCAGCTCGCCGATCTGGTTGAGGATCTCCTGGTACTCGGCCAGCAGCTTCTCGTGCTCAAGACCGGTCAGGCGGTGCAGGCGCAGGTCGAGAATGGCCTGGGCCTGTTCCGGCGACAGGAAGTACTTGCCGTCGCGCAGACCGAACTGCGGATCGAGGTTTTCCGGGCGGCAGGAGTCGGCGCCAGCGCGCTCGACCATCACCTGCACGGCGCTGGATTCCCACGGCGTGCTGATCAGCGCTTCCTTGGCCTCGGAAGGCGTCGGCGAGGCCTTGATCAGGGCAATTACCGGGTCGATGTTGGACAGGGCAACCGCCTGGCCTTCAAGGATGTGCCCGCGCTCACGCGCCTTGCGCAGTTCGAACACGGTACGACGGGTGACCACCTCACGACGGTGACGAACGAAGGCTTCGAGCAGATCCTTGAGGTTCAGCACCCGCGGACGGCCGTCGATCAGCGCAACCACGTTGATGCCGAAAACGCTCTGCAGCTGGGTCTGGGCGTAGAGGTTGTTGAGGATCACCTCCGGCACTTCGCCACGACGCAGTTCGATGACGATGCGCATACCGTCCTTGTCGGACTCGTCGCGCAGCTCGGTGATGCCTTCGAGTTTCTTCTCCTTGACCAGCTCGGCGATCTTCTCGATCAGACGCGCCTTGTTCAGCTGGTACGGCAGCTCGGTGACGACGATCTGCTGGCGGCCACCGACCTTGTCGATGTCTTCGACCATCGAGCGGGCGCGCATGTAGATGCGGCCGCGACCGGTGCGGTAGGCCTCGATGATGCCCTGGCGGCCGTTGATGATCGCGGCGGTCGGGAAGTCGGGGCCCGGGATGAACTGCATCAGCTCATCGATGGTGATGTCGGCGTTGTCGATCAGTGCCAGGCAACCATCGATGACTTCACCGAGGTTGTGTGGCGGAATGTTGGTCGCCATGCCCACGGCGATACCGCTGGAACCGTTGACCAGCAGGTTGGGGATCTTGGTCGGCATGACCGCCGGGATCTGCTCGGTACCGTCGTAGTTGGGTACCCAGTCGACCGTCTCTTTATGCAGGTCGGCCAGCAGTTCGTGGGCCAGCTTGGTCATGCGGACTTCGGTGTATCGCATGGCGGCGGCGTTGTCGCCGTCGACCGAACCGAAGTTACCCTGGCCGTCGACCAACAGGTAACGCAGCGAGAACGGCTGGGCCATGCGTACGATGGTGTCGTAAACGGCGGTATCACCATGCGGGTGATACTTACCGATCACGTCACCGACCACACGGGCGGATTTCTTGTACGGTTTGTTCCAGTCGTTACCCAGTTCGCTCATCGCATACAGAACGCGGCGATGCACGGGCTTCAAGCCATCACGCGCATCGGGCAGTGCACGCCCGACAATGACGCTCATCGCGTAGTCGAGGTAGGACTGTCTCAGTTCGTCTTCGATATTGACCGGGAGGATTTCTTTGGCCAGTTCGCCCATGAGAAGCCTGATTCCTTTTTCTGGTGAAACCTCGTCACATCCATATGGGACGAACGAAGCTCGCCGCTGCAAAGTGACTCCTTGCAACGACTTACGACAAATCAACGAGTTATGCCATGGATCTGCGCAGTAAAGGCAGCCCCGCGGGGCAGCCTTGGAAACCGTCGGATGTTACCACAATCGCCCAGAGGGTGGGAGTAGGCTGCGGCACTACTACCCTACTGCTCGTCGAGAACGCCCGCTAGCCGCTACAGCAGGCCGCAGACGGGGGCAAAGTCTCAATGCAAACGCTTGCGACACATCAGTTGCGCCATCTTCACCGTGTCCGGGCGCTCGACGATGCCTTTCTCGGTGATGATCACGTCGATCAGGTCGGCCGGGGTCACGTCGAACACCGGGTTGAACGCCTCGAAAGCAGCGCCCAGCGGCTCGCCGCCAAGCGCCAGCAACTCGCTGGCGCTGCGCTCTTCGAGGAGGATGTCGTCGCCGCTCTCCAGGTTCATGTCGATGCTCGAACTCGGCGCCACGACCATGAAACGCACGCCGTGGTGCATGGCATTGACCGCCAGCTGGTAGGTACCGATCTTGCTCGCCACATCGCCATTGGCGGTGATGCGGTCGGCGCCGACGATCACCCAGGTGATGCCTTTGGTTTTCATCAGGTGGGCGGCGGCGGAATCGGCGGTAATGGTTGCCGGGATGCCCTCGCCTGCCAGCTCCCAGGCACTCAGGCGCGAACCCTGTAGCCACGGGCGGGTTTCATCGACATAGACGCGCTCGATCATGCCCTCCAGGTAAGCGGCGCGCACCACCCCGAGGGCAGTGCCGAAGCCGCCGGTGGCCAGGGCGCCGGTATTGCCGTGGGTAAGGACTGCCTGCTCGTTACCCTGGTGCTTGCGGATCAGGTCGACACCCAGCTGTGCCATGGTCAGGTTGGCTTCGCGGTCGCTTTCATGGATGGCCATGGCTTCGGCCTCCATGATGGCCAGCACGTCATCACCTTCCTTGAGCCGCAGCAAGCGCTCGCGCATGCGGTTCAGGGCCCAGAACAGGTTGGCGCCGGTCGGCCGGGCATGCACCAGCAGCTCGAAATCCTCTTCCAGGGCCATCTCCCAGTCACCACCGGCGGCCAGGCGCTGACGAATCGCCAGGGCCAGGCCATAGGCGGCGCTGATGCCAATGGCCGGCGCACCGCGCACCACCATCGAACGAATGGCCTCCGCCACTGCGGCGGCATCGCTGCAGGCCAGCCAGACCTGCGTGCCCGGCAGCGCGCGCTGGTCGAGCAGATAAAGGGTGCCATCCCGCCAATCGATGGCTT
This sequence comes from Pseudomonas sp. ZL2, assembly GCF_054788455.1. Taxonomy (NCBI): domain Bacteria; kingdom Pseudomonadati; phylum Pseudomonadota; class Gammaproteobacteria; order Pseudomonadales; family Pseudomonadaceae; genus Pseudomonas; species Pseudomonas sp. ZL2. The sequence goes on from NZ_JBGOGX010000065.1 coordinate 47,278, forward strand.
TCACCTTCTCTGCAGCCATTAGTCGATCGCGCATGCCTCACCCCATCATTCGGACATCAAAAGCGGACGATTATAGCGAGCCCCAGGCGCGGACGCTCGGGTATACTTCGCCCTCACCTTCAGTCGCCCAGGGAAACCTGTCATGCCCAAACCCGCTACGCCGCTCGACCTGCTGCTCCTGCCTACCTGGCTGGTGCCGGTCGAACCTGCCGGAGTGGTTTTGAAGGATCATGCCCTGGGCATCCGCGACGGGCAGATCGTGTTCATCGGCCCGCGCAGCCAGGCCCAGGCGTTCATCGCTGGCGAAACCCGCGAACTGCCGGGCTGCCTGCTCAGCCCAGGGCTGGTCAACGCCCACGGCCATGCGGCGATGACCCTGTTCCGCGGCCTGGCCGATGACTTGCCGCTGATGACCTGGCTCGAAGAGCACATCTGGCCGGCCGAAGGGCGCTGGGTCGATGAAGACTTCGTCCGTGATGGTACCGACCTGGCCATCGCCGAGCAGGTCAAGGGCGGCATCACCTGCTTCAGCGACATGTATTTCTACCCCAAGGTGGCCAGCGAGCGCGTGCACCACAGCGGCATCCGTGCGCAGATCGCCGTGCCCCTGCTGGATTTCCCGATCCCCGGCGCGCGCAGCACCGAAGAAGCCCTGCAACTGGGCATCGAGCTATTCGGCGACCTGCGCCACCACCCGCGCATCACCGTGGCCCTGGGCCCGCATGCGCCGTACACGGTGAGCGACGACAACCTTGAAAAGATCCGCGTCATCGCCGAAGAGCTGGACGCGCCGATCCACATGCACATCCATGAAACCGCCTTCGAGGTCGAGCAATCGCTGCAGACCCGCGGCGAGCGCCCCCTGGCCCGGCTTGCCCGCCTCGGCTTGCTCGGCCCACGCTTGCAGGCGGTTCACATGACCCAGGTCAGCGACGAGGATCTGGCCCTGCTGGTAGAAAGCAACACCAGTGTGGTGCACTGCCCGGAGTCCAACCTCAAGCTGGCCAGCGGCTTCTGCCCGGTCGAGCGCTTGTGGCAGGCCGGCGTCAACGTTGCCGTCGGTACCGACGGCGCGGCCAGCAACAATGACCTCGACCTGCTCGGCGAAACCCGTACCGCTGCCCTGCTGGCCAAGGCCGTGGCCGGCTCGGCCAGTGCCCTGGATGCCCATCGGGCGCTGCGCATGGCAACCCTCAACGGCGCCCGGGCCCTGGGCCTTGAGGCGATTACCGGCTCGCTGGAGCTGGGCAAGGCTGCCGACCTGGTCGCCTTCGATCTTTCGGGCCTGGCCCAGCAGCCGGTGTATGACCCGGTTTCGCAACTGATCTACGCCAGCGGCCGGAACTGCGTGAAGCACGTCTGGGTCGCCGGCAAGCCACTGCTTGACGACCGGCGCCTGACCCGCCTGGACGAACAGGCCCTGCACGCCACCGCCTGCGCCTGGGGCCAGCGGATCGGCGAGCACAACGAATAAGCGCCCGGCAGCCAGTGCTGGCGGGCAAGAGCAAATTATCCAAGTTTCAGAGGACTGTTCCATGAGCAACGTCGACCACGCCGAAATCGCCAAGTTCGAAGCCCTGGCCCACCGCTGGTGGGACCGCGAGAGCGAGTTCAAGCCGCTGCACGACATCAACCCGCTGCGGGTCAACTGGATCGACGAGCGGGTCAAGCTGGCCGGCAAGAAGGTCCTCGATGTCGGCTGCGGCGGCGGCATCCTCAGTGAAGCCATGGCCCTGCGTGGCGCCACCGTCACCGGCATCGACATGGGTGAAGCGCCACTGGCCGTGGCCCAGTTGCACCAGCTCGAATCCGGGGTCAACGTCGAGTACCGGCAGATCACCGCCGAGGCCCTGGCCGAAGAGCTGCCCGAGCAGTTCGACGTGGTCACCTGCCTTGAGATGCTCGAGCATGTGCCAGACCCGTCCTCGGTGATCCGCGCCTGCTTCCGCATGGTCAAGCCGGGTGGCCAGGTGTTCTTCTCGACCATCAACCGCAACCCCAAGGCTTACCTGTTCGCCATCATTGGCGCCGAATACATCATGAAGCTGCTGCCGCGCGGCACCCATGACTTCAAGAAATTCATCCGCCCGTCCGAACTTGGCGCCTGGAGCCGCGACGCCGGCCTGACCGTCAAGGACATCATCGGCCTGACCTACAACCCGCTGACCAAGCACTACAAGCTGGCCAACGACGTTGACGTCAACTACATGATCCAGACCCTGCGCGAGGAATAAGCATGCGTTTGCGAGCGGTACTTTTCGACATGGACGGCACCCTGCTCGACACGGCGCCGGACTTCATCGCCATCTGCCAGGCCATGCTCGCCGAGCGCGGCCTACCGGCCATCGAGGACCAGAAAATCCGCGACGTGGTCTCCGGCGGCGCCAAGGCCATGGTCTCGGTGACCTTCAACCTCGACCCTGAAGCCGAAGGCTTCGAGGCTCTGCGCCTGGAATTCCTCGAGCGCTACCAGCAAGGTTGCGCGGTGCACAGCAAGCTTTACGACGGCATGGCCGAACTGCTGGCCGACATCGAGAAAAGCAACCTGATCTGGGGCGTGGTCACCAACAAGCCGGTGCGTTTCGCCGAGCCGATCATGCAGCAGCTGGGCCTGAGCGAGCGTTCGGCGCTGTTGATCTGCCCGGACCACGTGAAGAACAGCAAGCCGGACCCCGAGCCGCTGATCCTCGCCTGCAAGACCCTCAACCTGGACCCGGCCAGCGTGCTGTTCGTCGGCGACGACCTGCGCGACATCGAGTCGGGCCGCGATGCCGGCACCCGCACTGCGGCAGTGCGCTACGGCTATATTCATCCAGATGACAACCCCAACAACTGGGGCGCGGATGTCGTGGTCGATCATCCGCTGGAGCTGCGCAAGGTGCTCGATAACGCGCTTTGCGGCTGCTGAAACCTTCGTACTGGCAAGGCTTTGCCTTGCATCGCCGGCAAGGCCGGCTCCCACAGGCCACCATCAACCTTGTGGGAGCTGGCTTGCCAGCGATGAAGCCATCACCTACCTAGAGGTAACCCCATGTTCGATTACTCTGCCCGCCCCGACCTGCTCAAAGGCCGGACCATCCTGGTCACCGGCGCCGGTCGCGGCATCGGCGCGGCTGCGGCCAAGAGCTATGCCGCCCATGGCGCCACCGTCTTGCTGCTGGGCAAGACCGAAGCCAACCTGAGCCAGGTCTACGACGAGATCGAAGCGGCCGGCCACCCGAAACCCGCGGTCATCCCGTTCAACCTGGAGACTGCCCTGCCACATCAGTACGACGAGCTGGCAGCGATGATCGAAGCCGAGTTCGGCCATATCGACGGCCTGCTGCACAACGCCTCGATCATCGGCCCGCGCACGCCGCTGGAGCAGCTTTCGGGCGACAACTTCATGCGCGTGATGCAGGTCAACGTCAATGCCATGTTCATGCTCACCAGCACCCTGCTGCCGTTGCTCAAGCTGTCGGCGGATGGTTCGGTGATCTTCACCTCCAGCAGCGTCGGGCGCAAAGGCCGGGCCTACTGGGGTGCCTATGGAGTGTCGAAGTTCGCCACCGAGGGCCTGATGCAGACCCTCGCCGACGAGCTTGAAGGTGTGGCGCCGGTGCGTGCCAACAGTGTCAACCCGGGCGCCACCCGTACCAGCATGCGCGCCCAGGCCTACCCTGCGGAAACACCGGAAAACAATCCGCTGCCAGAGCAGATCATGCCGGTCTACCTGTACCTGATGGGTCCAGACAGCACCGGCATCAACGGCCAGGCGTTCAACGCCCAGTAAGCTCAGCCCTCGGCCAGCTCCGCCCGGGCCCGGGCGGGCTGCTGGCGCTGTTCCTGCTCTTGCTGCATGCAGCGCTCAAGGAACAGGAACATATAGTCATAGCTCTTGCAGATGGCCCGGCGCAATTCGGTTTGCAGCGCCACCGACGGGTTATTGCCGGCCAGGGTGCAGACGATCTCCAAGGCCTCCCAAGGGTGTGCGTCATCGTACTGGGCGTGCATCTTCAGCCACTTCATCGCGCGCTTGCGGCCTTCTTCCGGGAAGCCCTGGGCGTAGACGCCAGTCGAGCAAACCACCGCCGACCACTCACCGGTTGCGCCTTCGATGGCGTAGTTGGTGGCAGCAATGGCAACCACCAGCGAATCGGTCGCGCAGGTATGCCAGCACCAGTCGCTGAGGGCGTTGAGTTCGCTAGGTACTTCCTGCGCCTGCAGGTCTTCGAGGCTGACGCCATGGGCCTGGGCCCAGAACAGCCAGTAATCGGCATGGTTGAGTTCGACGCGAATGTTGCGCATCAGCCAGCGCCGCGCCATGTCTTCGCCGGGGTGGCGGGCGTACTGGGTCTTGGTGAGGTTCTTGGCCATGTACAGGGAAAACTGCTCGACCACCGGCCAACCGCCGATCAGGTACTGGCGCATGGTCCGGCCACTGAGGCGGCCATCGCGCATGCGTTGATAAAGCTCGTGCTCCACCACCCGACGCTTGCTCTCGCTGCAGTCCTTGATCAACTGCTGGGCCCAAAGCGGGTAACTGCTGGGGTCCATCAATGGACCAGTACGAATAAACGCGTCAATCACTGTCAGCTCCTTGTTCCTTGTGATTATCGGTGGATCTCAGCGAAAGGTCCCCGGCGCCTTGAACAACAGGGGCCTTGCAGCAATCCGTTTGCGCTGCAAGCTGTCACAGGTGAACACCTGTGGCCGCTCGATCAGGTATCCCTGGGCGTAGTCCACGCCTATTTCCTGCAGGGCCTGCTCGATCAACGGGGTTTCGACGAACTCGGCGATGGTGCGTTTGCCCATCACGTGACCGATGTGATTGATCACCTCGACCATGGCCCGGTTGATCGGGTCATCGAGCATGTCCTTGACGAAACTCCCGTCGATTTTCAGAAAGTCTACAGGCAAATGCTTCAAATAAGCGAACGACGACATACCGGCGCAAAAGTCATCCAGCGAGAACCGGCAACCTAGGCCCTTGAGCTCGTTGATAAAGCGGATGGCACTGCCGAGGTTGGCAATCGCGCTGGTTTCGGTGATTTCGAAACAAATCATGTGCGGCGGGATGGCGAACTCGCTGAACAGCCGCTGCAGGTACTCGAGGAACTTGTCATCACCGATGCTGCTGCCCGACAGGTTGATCGCGCACATGGCCAACGGGCCATCGCGCTGTTCGTCCAGGCACTGGCGGATGACCTTGAACACACTGCGCACCACCCAGCGGTCCAGCGCGGTCATCAGGCCATAGCGCTCGGCGGCGGGAATGAAGCTGTCAGGGAGGATGATGCGGCCGCCCTCGTCGTGCAGGCGCAGGAGGATCTCGATATGCCCGGCGCCTTCATGGGGTCCAAGGGCGGCAATTTCCTGGGCATATAGGCAGAAACGGTTTTCTTCCAGGGCCACGTGCAGGCGCTGGATCCAAGCCATCTCGCCAAAGCGCATGGACAGCTCGCTGTCATCGGCGTGATACACCTGCACGCGGTTGCGGCCCTTCTCCTTGGCCATGTAGCAAGCCATGTCGGCGGCCCGCAGCGAGGCTTCGAGGGTGGTCGGCCCTTGGGCAATATGCACCAGGCCCAGGCTGACGGTGGTCATGAACGGCCGCCCTTTCCACACGAAGTGCAGGCTCTGCACGGCCTGGCGCAGGCTCTCGGCAATGCGCTCGGCCTGCTCCTGGGGGCAGTTCTCCAGAAGGATACCGAACTCGTCACCACCCAGCCGCGCCAGGGTGTCGCCTTCGCGTAGGCCGGCCTGGAGCACAGCACAGATATGCCGCAGCAACTCATCGCCGGCGGCATGACCGCAGGTGTCGTTGACCAGCTTGAACTGGTCCAGGTCAAGGAACATCAAGGAGTGGCGCGCCGGTTTGCGCGCCATGGCGTTGAGCGCCAGTTCCAGGCGGTATTCGAATTCGCGGCGGTTGGCCAGGCCGGTCAGGGCGTCGTGGGTCGCCTGCCAGGACAGGTTGGCGATGTACTGACGCTCCTGGGTCATGTCGTGCAGCACCAGGACGATGCCGCTGATCTTACCCTCAGCCATGATCGGCGCACCTACCAGGGTGACCGACACGGTGCTGCCGTCCAGGCGCTGGATCAGCTTGGTATGTTCACTGCCGCCCTTGAGGCCACCTTCGAGCACGCGCTCGACCAGGGTCAGGCTGTCCTTTTCGGCATTCTCGTCGAGCAGGCTGAACAGCGCAGCCAAGGGCAAGCCCTGGGCCTGGGCCGCATGCCAGTGGGTCAACTGTTCGGCGGCCGGGTTCATGTAGGCGATGCAGCCTTCGACATCGGTGGTGATGACGCCATCGCCGATCGACTCAAGGGTGATCTGCGCCCGCTCCTTCTCCACTTCGAGGGCATTGGCAAAGGCCTGGCGCTGAGCCAGCAGCTTGCTCGAACGCATCCAGGCCAGGGCAATCAGGAACAGCGCAGTGGCCAGGTTGGTGACCAGCAATACCCGCAGCAACATCCGCGACCCTTCACCCAGGGCATCGCTGAACGCCCGGGCAGCCGGGGTCACGGCATCGTTGATCGAAGCAATCTGCGCCTTCCAGCCCGCGACGCTACGGGCATCGGCACGGCCAGCACGAAAACCGCTGTACATCTGCTCGGCCACTTCATCCAGCTGGCGCAAAAATCCGTCACCGACCGCCCACAGCTCGATGGCCTTCTGCATATAGCTGACCTGATGAAAGTTCAGGTACAGCCAGATCACACTGGAAACGTCGTCGGGATGGTTGCCGCCCTGGAGGATGCCACGGCGTGCGGCGTCGATATCCGGGGTCGGCAGGTCGAGGGCCACGCGCAGGTCATGCCCGCCCTGGGGCACGGCAATCGCCTTGCGATACTTCTGAAAGGCCACCTCGTCGCGGCTGTCAGCGTACTGGTTGAGGTAATAGATGGCGTCTTTCTGGCCCTTGGACCACAGGCTCTCCCCCGCCACATAACCACGCACTGCCGACAGCGCGTACAGGCTGATGCTCCCGAGCAAGGCCTGAAACAGCACCACAGCAACAAATGGCCAGATAATGCCCAACAACTTTGGCGCTTCGAGAGTCCGTTTTCGCTTCATGAGGTCCCTTGCAACAGAGCCGGATGAATCCCACCTACCAAAGCACAGCCTAGGCTATTTGCCATTAATACTGCAGAGCTTTTCTCACTTGCACACCAATTTGCCCTAACTCTGTTGCAAATGGCCGTACAGCTTGGCGTACAAGCCACCATCGGCGATCAGTTGCTGGTGATCGCCGTCCTCGGCGACATGGCCGCCGTCGAACACCAGCACCCGGTCGGCCTGCTTCACTGCAGATAGGCGATGGGCAATGATCAGGGTGGTACGGGCGCTGAGAAAGCGGGTCAGGGCCTGATGCAGGTTGTATTCGGTGGCCGCGTCCAGCGCCGAGGTGGCCTCGTCGAGGATCACCACCTTGGGTTCGGCCAGGACCATCCGCGCAATCGCCAGGCGCTGGCGCTGGCCACCGGACAAACGCACCCCGGAGCGGCCAACCACGCTGTCCAGGCCTTGCGGCAAGGCAGCGATGGTGGCGTCGAGCTGGGCGATGTTCAGCGCCTGCCAGCAGGCATCATCGCTGCAGTCGCGGCCCATGGTCAGGTTGGCGCGCACCGTGTCGTTGAACAGTGACGGGTGCTGCAGCACGACCGCGACATGCTCGCGCAGGGTTTCCAGGCCGATTTCCTGCAGGGTCGAGCCACCAAAGCGGATGGTCCCGGCCTGGGCGCTGTACAAGCCCAGCAGCAGTTGCACCAGGGTGCTCTTGCCGCCGCCGCTGGCGCCGACGATGGCGACCTTCTCGCCCGGGGCGATCGACAGGTTGAGCTGATCGAGCACCGGCTCGTCGTTGTAGGCAAAGCGCAAACCCTGCACTTCGATGCCGACGGTGTCGCGGCCCTTGAACGGGTCGATGCCGCCGGGATACTGCGGCTCGTCGGCACGCGCCAGCAGCTCGTTGAGCCGGCTCAAGGCGCCGCCGGCGGCGTAATAGGCGTATTGCAGGTTCAGCAGTTGCTCGACCGGGCCGATCATGAACCACAGGTAGCTGAACACCGCCAGCATCTGCCCGATCGACAAATCGGAGAACAGCACCGTGAGCATCGCCGCCGCGCGGAAAATATCGATACCGAACTGGAACAGCAAGCCACTGGCACGCCCGCTGGCATCGCTTTTCCATTGCGAGGCGACGGCGTAGTTACGCACCTCCTGGGCGCGCAGGCCGAGGCGACCGAGGAAATAGCCCTGGCGGTTACTGGCGCGGATTTCCTGGATGGCATCGAGGGTTTCGGTCAGCGCCTGGGTGAAGCGCGAGGTGCTGTCGTTCTCCAGCTTCTTCAGGTGCTTGACCCGCTTGCCCAATTGCACCGTGGCGAAGATCACCAACGGGTTGAACAGCAGAATCAGCAGCGCCAGCTTCCAGTGCATCCACATCAGGATGGCGGCGGTACCGGTCAGGGTCAGCATGGCCACCAGAAAGCGGCTGAGGGTTTCGCCGACAAACTTGTCGAGGGTGTCCAGGTCGGTGACCAGGTGGGTGGTCACGGTACCGCTACCGAGGCTCTCGTACTCGCTGAGGGAGATGCGCTTGAGGCGCTCGATCAGGCGAATGCGCAAGCGGTAGACGATGTCCTTGGCCAGGCCCGCGAACAGCTTGGCCTGCACCACGTTGAAGGCCAGGGCGGCGCAGCGCAGGGTCAGGGTGAACAGCAGCATCAGGCCGATGTAGCCAGCAGCAACCTGCCAGTTACCGGGCAGGAACTGGTTCATCCACTTCAGTGCGGCATCGCCATGGCCGAGTAGTACTTCGTCGACCAGCAACGGCAGCAGCAAGGGGATCGGCACACTGCACAATGCCGCCAGCACGGCCACGCCATTGGCGATCCACAGGGCTTTTTTATGACGCAAGGCCAGGCGGCGGATTTCTGCCCAGCTCAAGCGATCAGCATGCACAGGGCCTGGCCCTGGTACCGGGTCGGGTGAACCCGGCAGGTCAAGCACAGGCGGCCTGCTTCAGCCAGCGGCCGAGCAGCGGTTCGAGGGATTCGAGGGTCTGGTAGCCGTTGGTCAGCAAGGCCAGCTGGCCATTGCGCTCGGCCAGCAGGGTCGGGAAACCGGCGATGCCCAGGTCCTGGACCCAGGTGAAGTCTGCCGCCGTGGCCGAGCGTTGTTCGGCGCTGGTAAAGGCGTCGGCAAAGGCTGTGCGGTCGTAACCGGCCTGCTCGGCGAGCTCCACCAGCATCGGCGCGCGAGTAACATCTTCGCCACGCTGGTAGAAGGCTTGCTGGATCAGCTTGAGCAAAGCGCCGACACGCTGCGGGTCAAGGCTGCGCGCGGTGACCAGGGCCCGGCAGGCAGGCTCGGTGTCGTAGACAAAACCGTCTGGCAGCGCACCTTCGAACTGAAAGTCCTGCCCGGTGGCGTCGTGCACCGCCTGCCAATGATCGAGGATGTAACCGCGCGTCGAGGCATCCAGCGCCCGGCTGCCGGAACGCAGGCCGCCAAGCACCACCTGGGTCGGCACGCCCGCAGCCTGAGCCTGGGCGATCAGGGCCTCGGCGACGGGAGCAAAGCCCCAGCACCAGGAACACATCGGGTCCATCACATAGAGCAGGCGTGCGGACATCAATCAGGCCTCGGCAGCTTTGCGGTAGTTATGACCGATCGGGTGAGGCTGATTGCGTGCCTTGGCCAGCTCGATCTGCTTCTGCCGGTCAATGGCGCTGCGACGGGTCTTTTCGCTCAGGCTGTCCCAGCAATGCGGACAGCTGATGCCTGGCGAATAGTGCTCGGACGCACGTTCTTCCACACTGATCGGGGTGCGGCAGGCATGGCACTGGTCGTAATCGCCCTCGGTCAGGTCGTGACGCACGGTGACCCGGTTGTCGAACACGAAGCAGTCGCCCTGCCAGCGGCTTTCATCCTGTGGCACCTCTTCGAGGTATTTGAGGATCCCGCCCTTAAGATGATAGACCTCTTCAAAACCCTCGCCGAGCATATAGCTGGAGGCTTTCTCGCAACGGATGCCGCCGGTGCAGAACATCGCCACTTTCTTGTGTTTGGCCGGGTCGAAATTGGCCTTGATGTACTCGGGGAACTCGCGGAAGGTGGTGGTCTTCGGGTCGATCGCACCCTCGAAGGTACCGATCGCCACTTCGTAGTCGTTGCGGGTGTCGATCAGCAGCACTTCAGGATCGCTGATCAGCGCGTTCCAGTCCTGGGGTTCGACGTAGGTGCCGACCTTGTGGTTCGGGTCCACGCCCGGCACGCCAAGGGTGACGATCTCTTTCTTGAGCTTGACCTTGGTGCGGTAGAACGGCTGTTCGTCGCAGTAGGATTCTTTATGGTCGATATCGACCAGGCGCGCATCGCTGCGCAACCAGGCCAGCAGGCCGTCGATACCTTCACGGGAAGCCGACACGGTGCCGTTGATGCCTTCTTCGGCCAACAGCAGGGTGCCTTTGACGCCATTCTTTTCCATGGCCTCGAGCAGCGGTTCGCGCAGCTCGACGTAATCTTTCAGGGTGACGAATTTGTACAACGCCGCGACGACGATAGCTTGGGACATGCAGTAAATCTCCAGGTGGTCACCCTCGCAAAGGGCGGACCGGATAACAAAAAAAACGCGCCGACGAGCGGCGCGTTTTTTATTCTAGCAAAAACCTGGCGAGGAAATCAGTGCTTGCTGCCACCGGCACAGGTAGGCGACGCCGGAGCGACCCCTACTTTTTGCCATTCCTGCGGCGTGTAGGTGTGCAGCGCCAGGGCATGGAACTGGCCCATCAAGTCGCCAAGGGTGGCGTAGACTTTCTGGTGGCGCTTGACGCTGTTCAGCCCCTCGAACTGCTCGCTCACCAGCACGGCCTTGTAGTGGGTCTGCTGACCGCGGCTGTGCATGTGGCTTTCGTCGAGCACCTGCAGGTGCTGAGGTGCCAGCGCTTGCAGGCTTTGCTCGATCTGTTGCTGCATGGTCATGTCAGGCTCCGCTCGTTACTTCTTGGCCGGCGCGGCCTTGCCGGCGTTCGGGTCGAGTTCCTTGGTCATGTCAGCCAGCAGCTTGTTGACCACCGGTACCGCGCTTTCCAGTTTCTGCTGGGTCAGCTGGGCCGATTGCTGGGTCACTTGCGGCATCTTTTCCAGGACTTTCTTGCCCAGTGGCGACTGGTAGAAGGCTACCAGGTCCTTCAGTTCGCTTTCGGTGAAAGTGTTGGTGTAGAGCTTGACCATGTCCGGCTTGAGCTTGTTCCAGCCGATGGCCTGGTCCAGGGCGGCATTGGCCTTGGCCTGGTAGCTGTCGAGCACGGATTTCTTCGAGGCTGGGGCCTTGGTTTGTTCGAAACGCTGGGCAAACATCTGCTGCACCTGCATGTAGACCGGAGTACCGAGCTTGTCGGCATGCGCCATCATGAGGAATTTTTCAGCACTGGCGTTGTGACTGGCGGTATCTGCAAGCACCTGGCCGCTGGCGCAGACCAGCGCTACAGCAGTGCAGAGGGCGCGAAGACGGGTCATCGGAATTCCTTCAATAGACAGAGGAGGTAGTACCCCAGAGTAGAGCATTCTGCGCCGACAGTGGCACAGTGCTCAAGTAGGGCGACGTGCGATGGAACCGCTACGCCAAATAAGGACCTAAACTGCGAATTCAGACCACAAGGGAGTGAGCGCAGCATGAGCCGTATCGAAACTGACAGCCTGGGGCAGGTCGAAGTTCCTGACCAGGCCTACTGGGGTGCCCAGACGCAACGCTCGCTGATCAACTTTGCCATCGGCAAGGAGCGCATGCCGCTGGCGGTTTTGCATGCCCTGGCACTGATCAAAAAAGCCGCAGCCCGGGTCAACAACCGCAACGGAGACCTTCCGGCGGATATCGCCCGACTGATCGAACAGGCCGCCGACGAAGTGCTCGACGGGCAACTGGACGACCAGTTTCCACTCGTCGTCTGGCAGACCGGCAGTGGCACTCAAAGCAACATGAACGTCAACGAAGTGATCGCCGGTCGGGCCAACGAACTGGCCGGCAAGGGCCGTGGCGGCAAAGCGCCAGTGCACCCCAACGATCACGTCAACCGCTCGCAGAGCTCCAACGACTGCTTCCCCACCGCCATGCACATCGCGGCTGCCCAGGCGGTACAGCACAAGCTGCTGCCGGCGATCATCGAGCTGTCTTCGGGGCTGGCCGAATTGGCAGTGCGCCATCAACACCTGGTGAAAACCGGCCGCACCCATATGATGGATGCCACGCCGATCACCTTCGGCCAGGAACTCTCGGCTTATGTCGCCCAGCTCGACTACGCCCAGCGCGCCATTCGCTCGGCCTTGCCGGCGGTGTGCGAGCTGGCCCAGGGCGGCACCGCCGTGGGCACCGGGTTGAACGCCCCGCACGGTTTTGCCGAAGCCATCGCCGCAGAGCTTGCCGCCCTTTCCGGCCTGCCTTTTATTACCGCGCCGAACAAGTTCGCAGCCCTCGCCGGCCATGAGCCGCTGACCACCCTCGCCGGCGGCCTGAAAACCCTGGCCGTGGCCCTGATGAAACTGGCCAACGACCTGCGCCTGCTCGGCTCCGGGCCACGCGGCGGCATTGCCGAAGTACGCCTGCCGGCCAACGAGCCGGGCAGCTCGATCATGCCCGGCAAGGTCAACCCGACCCAGTGCGAGGCCCTGTCGATGCTGGCCTGCCAGGTGCTGGGCAACGACACTGCGATCGGCTTTGCCGCAAGCCAGGGGCACTTGCAATTGAACGTGTTCAAGCCGGTGATCATCCACAACCTGCTGCAGTCCATCGAACTGCTGGCTGACGGTTGCAGTAACTTCCAGCAGCACTGCATTGCCGGCATCGAACCGGACCCCGAACAGATGGCCGCGCACCTGGAGCGCGGGCTGATGCTGGTGACCGCACTCAACCCGCACATCGGCTACGACAAGGCCGCCGAAATCGCCAAGAAGGCCTACAGCGAAGGCACCACCCTGCGCGAGGCGGCGCTGACCCTGGGCTACCTGACCAACGAGCAGTTCGACCAGTGGGTGCGCCCGGAAAAAATGCTCGAACCGGGCGGCAAAGGCTGAGTCACCGGGCCAGGCGTACGCGCCTGGCCCGCCAGCCGGCCATGATCGACGGGCCCAGGGCGGTCAGTACCGAGCCCAGCACCACCACCAGCGCACCGATATAACCCAGGGTGTTGATCTGCTCGGCGTGCACGTAGTCAGGCCAGAACCAGGCTGCCAGGGCCACCGCGACAAAGGTAATCAGCGGAGTGATCGCCAAGGTCGCACTGACCTTGGAGGCTTCCCAGTGCGCCAGGGCTTCGGCAAAAGCGCCATAGGCCACCAGGGTGTTCAGGCAGCAGGCGAGCAGCAGCCAGCCTTGCAGCGGGCTCAGTTTCAGCGCCTCGGACGGATGCACCCAGGGCGTCAGCAACGCCGCGCAAAACAGGTAGATCACCATCATCACCTGCACCGAATTCCACACCGTCAATAGCTGCTTCTGGCTCAGCGCATAAAACACCCAGATGGTGGTCGCCAGCAGGATGGTCAGCACGCCGGTGGTGTAGACGCTCAGGGAGGTGAGCAACTCATCCAGGCGCTGATTGAAGAACAGGCCGAAGCCCATCAGCAGGATCACCAGGCCCATGCCCTGCCCCAGGCTGAAGCGTTCCTTGAACAGGAACACACTGGCCACCAGCAACAGCACCGGGCCCATCTGCACCACCAGTTGCGCAGTCCCGGGGCTGAGAAGCTTGAGCCCGACCAGGTAGAGGACGTAGTTGCCGACCAGGCCGCAGGTGGCCAGCAATACCAATCCCCAGCCCTTGCGCCCGAGGGTTTTGAACGACGGCAGGCGCTTGCTCGCCGCCAGCCAGGCCAGCAGCAGACCACCGGAAACCAGCAGGCGAAACCAGGTCACGGTGATCGGGTCCATCACCTGCAGCACCTGTTTGAGCTTGATCGGCAGGATGCCCCAGAGCACGGCGGTCAACAGTGACAAGGACAGACCGTAGCCCCAGCGTCCGGAAGAAATATGCATAACCAGCCTCGATAGCCCTTTGGTGGGGGGAAACCGGATTCTACGGGGTGGGCTGATGGGGAGACAGGCGCGATTGCGGAAAAGAATTCAGTACTTCATTCCCTGAGTTCCTGCTGGGGCCGCTACGCGCCCCATCGCCGGCAAGGCCGGCTCCCACAAGGCCAGGTTTGCACCATTTCTGTGGGAGCTGGCTTGCCAGCGATGAGGTCCTATTTCTTGTGCTTCTTGAACGCCGCCTCCAGCGCCTCATTGATAGTGCGCAACACCTTGACCCGCGCCCAGCGCTTGTCATTGGCCTCGACCAGGGTCCAGGGCGCGATCTCGGTGCTGGTCCGGTCGACCATGTCGCCCACCGCCTCCGCGTACTGCCCCCACTTGTCGCGGTTGCGCCAGTCTTCTTCGGTGATCTTGAAGCGCTTGAACGGGATCTGCTCGCGCTCCTGGAAGCGTTCGAGCTGGGTCTGCTCGTCAATCGACAACCAGAACTTCACCACCACCACACCCGCGTTGCTCAGCTGTTCTTCAAAGTCGTTGATTTCGCCATAGGCGCGCATCCAGTCGGCCTGGCTGCAAAAGCTTTCGACCCGCTCGACCAGCACCCGGCCGTACCAGGAACGGTCGAACACGGTGAACTTGCCACGCGCCGGAATATGCCGCCAGAAGCGCCACAGGTACGGCTGCGCACGCTCCTCGTCGGTGGGCGCGGCAACCGGCACGATGCGGTACTGGCGTGGGTCGAGCGCTGCCGCCACCCGGCGAATGGCGCCGCCCTTGCCCGCCGCGTCGTTGCCCTCAAACACGGCAATCAAGGCATGCCGGCGCATGCGCTTGTCACGCAACAAGCCGGCCAGGCGTGCCTGTTCGGTAATCAGTTGTTCCTGGTAGTCGTTCTTGTCCAGACGCAGACTCAGGTCGAGGCTGCCGAGCAAGCTGCGCTGGTCGATGCTTTCGCCCAGCGGGGCGATGTTGGCCTGGTGAATCGGCGCATGATTGACCTTGAGCGCGGTCTGCAGCCCTTCCAGCAGAATCTTGCCCACGGCCAGGCTGCGGTAATGCGGATCGACGCCTTCGATCACATGCCAGGGCGCGTAGTCCCGGCTGGTTTGCCGCAGCACCCGCTCACCAAAACGCACGAAACGGTCGTAGGTTTCCGACTGTTGCCAGTCCAGCGGGCTGATCCGCCAGCTGTGCAGCGGGTCGTCCTGGAGCGCCTTGAGCCGGGCTTTCATCTGCTTCTTTGACAGGTGGAACCAGAACTTGAAGATCAGCGCACCTTCATCGCAGAGCATCTCCTCCAGGCGCTCGGCGCCGCGGATAGCCTGGTCGAGCACGGCATCCTTGAACTGGCCGTGCACCCGGCCCTGAAGCATCTGGCTGTACCAGTTGCCGAAAAACACGCCCATCCGCCCCTTGGCCGGCAGCGCCCGCCAGTAACGCCAGGCGGGGGGGCGAGCGAGTTCTTCGTCGGTCTGCTGGTCGAAAGTGCGCACCTCGATCAGGCGCGGGTCCATCCATTCATTGAGCAGCTTGACCGTCTCGCCCTTGCCCGCGCCTTCGATGCCGTTGATCAGCACGATCACCGGGAACCGCGCCTGCTGCTTGAGTTCGAACTGGGCCTCGAGCAGCGCTTCACGCAGCGCCGGGACCTCGGCTTCATAGGTGTCTTTGTCGATGGCGTGACCAATTTCAGCGGATTCGAACATACCAGGCTCCCTACTTGGATAAGCAAGACTAGCGGATTGTCGAAACCTTTGTCGGCACAAAACAAAGCCTGCCACAGGTCAAACAGCCTGGCGCCGATCAGCTAAAATGGCCCTCTTGCCAATGCTGAGCCGAACATGACCGAAGTAACCCAATACGCCCAGATCGACTGGGATGACCAGGGCCGACCGCACTCGCGCCAATACGACGACATCTATTTCTCCAAGGAGCAGAGCCTGGAGGAAACCCGTCATGTGTTCATCGACCAGAACGATCTGCGCCAGCGTTTCAGCGCGCTGGGGCCGGGCCAGTGCCTGGTGATCGGCGAAACCGGCTTCGGCACCGGCTTGAATTTCTTCTGCGCCTGGCAGCTGTTTGCCGAGTGCGCCCCGGCCGATGCGCGGCTGCATTTCATCAGCGTCGAAAAATACCCCCTGACCCGTGCCGACCTCAGCCGCGCCCTGGCCCTGTGGCCGGCGCTGGCGCCGTTCAGCAGCCAGTTGCTGGCCCAATACGTGGCGGTGCACGAAGGCTTCCAGCCGTTCGAGTTCGAACAGGGCCGGGTGCGCCTGACCTTGATGATCGGTGATGTGCTGGAGCAATTGCCGCAGCTCGATGCCGAAGTCGACGCCTGGTTTCTCGACGGTTTTGCCCCGGCCAAGAATCCGGAAATGTGGACCCCGGAATTGTTCGCCCAGATCGGCCGGCTGTCATCGCCCACCGCCACCCTCGGCACCTTCACCAGTACCGGCTGGGTACGCCGCGGCCTGATTGCCGTGGGCTTTACCATGAAGCGCATTCCTGGCATCGGCAAGAAGTGGGAGATCCTGCGCGGCACCTTCAACGGTTGGCCGGCCGAACAACCGCTGCCGCCCGCCAGCGCGCCGTGGTTTGCCCGCCCGCCCGCAGTGCCCGGGCCGCGCCAGGCGCTGGTGATCGGCGCCGGCCTTGCCGGTTGCGCCAGCGCCGCCAGCCTTGCTGCCCGCGGTTGGCAGGTGAAGGTGCTGGAACGCCATGCCACGCCGGCAGCAGAAGCCTCGGGTAACCCGCAAGGGGTGCTGTACCTCAAGTTGTCCGCTCACGGCACGGCGTTGTCGCGCTTGATCCTCAGCGGTTTCGGCTACACCCGGCGACTGCTCGAACGCCTGCAGCGCGGGCAGGATTGGGATGGCTGCGGGGTACTGCAACTGGCCTTCGACGCCAAGGAAGACCAACGCCAGCAACAACTGGCCGAGGCATTCGATCCGCAATTGCTGCAACGCCTGGACCGTGAGCAGGCTGAACAACTGGCCGGGGTTGCCCTGGGCAGTGGCGGGCTGTTCTACCCCGAAGGCGGCTGGGTGCATCCGCCGGCGCTGTGCCAGGCGCAACTGCAACACCCGAACATCACCTTGCTGCCCCATCATCAAGTGCTGCAACTGCGCAAGGTCGAAGGCCTCTGGCAAGCCTGGGAAAGCGATAAGTTGCTGGCCTGTGCGCCATTGGTTGTGCTGGCTACCGCCGCTGAGATTCACAGCTTCGAGCCTTGCGCCGGGTTGCCGCTCAAGCGCATTCGCGGGCAGGTCACCCGCCTGCCAGTGACAGCGCAAAGCCAAGCATTGACCACGGTGGTGTGCGCCGACGGCTATGTCGCGCCGCCGCGCAATGGCGAGCACACCCTCGGCGCCAGCTTCGACTTCCACAACACCGACCTCACGCCCACCACCGGCGAGCACGTCGGCAACCTCGGCTTGCTCGAAGAGATCTCCAGCGACCTGGCCGAACGCCTGGGTGCCCACAGCCTCGACCCGCATGCCCTGCAAGGGCGCGCCGCCTTTCGCTGCACCAGCCCAGACTACTTGCCGATTGTCGGCCCGCTGGCTGACCAGGCGCAGTTCAACCAGGACTACGCGGTACTGGCCCGGGATGCCCGGCAAATTCCCGCCACCCCCTGCCCCTGGCTCGAAGGCCTGTTCATCAACAGCGGCCATGGTTCGCGCGGGCTGATCACCGCGCCGCTTTCAGGCGAATTGATCGCCGCCTGGGCCGACAACGCCCCCCTGCCAGTGCCCCGCGCGGTGGCCGAAGCCTGCCACCCGAATCGCTTCATGTTGCGGGAGTTGATCAGGGGGAAAAAAGCAGCGGCAAGCGGCAAGCCACACACTAAAAGCTGATTGACCCGGCGCCCTCTTGCAGCTTGAAGCTTGGCGCTTGCAGCTACAGCTTATAACCGATTGATCTAAAACTCTCGCTATCCGCACCGGTCAGTTTCCATGTGCCCGCGGTTCGGGCACTTTCCCCAACGGCAAAACCGGTAAGGACTTATGTGCGGATTAGCTGGAGAGTTTCGTTTCACCCCTGTTGCCCACCCACCACGCCCGGCGGACCTCGCCGCAGTCGAGCGGATCACCCATCACCTGGCACCTCGCGGCCCCGACGCCTGGGGCTTTTATAGCCAGGGGCCGATTGCCCTCGGCCATCGCCGACTGAAAATCATGGACCTGTCCGACGGCTCGGCCCAGCCCATGGTCGATAATCCGTTGGGCCTGTCGCTGGCCTTCAACGGTGCCATCTATAACTTCCCCGAGCTGCGCAGCGAGCTGGAAAGCCTCGGTTATGCCTTCTATTCGGACGGTGATACCGAAGTGCTGCTCAAGGGTTATCACGCCTGGGGCGCCGACCTGCTGCCGCGCCTGAACGGCATGTTTGCCCTGGCGATCTGGGAGCGCGACAGCCAGCAACTGTTCCTCGCCCGCGACCGCCTCGGGGTCAAACCCCTGTACCTGTCGCGCACCGGCGAACGCCTGCGCTTTGCCTCAAGCCTGCCGGCGCTGCTCAAAGGCGGCGACATCAACCCGGTGCTCGACCCGCTGGCGCTCAACCACTACCTGAACTTCCACGCCGTGGTGCCGGCGCCGCGCACCCTGCTGGCCAATGTCGAGAAACTGCCACCGGCCAGCTGGATGCGCATTGACGCCCAGGGCCGCTGCGAGCAGCGGGTCTGGTGGCAACTGCATTACGGCCCGCGCACCGATGAACAGGACCTGAGCCTGGAGGACTGGCGCGATCGTGTACTCGACAGCACCCGCGAGGCGGTGGCGATTCGTCAGCGCGCCGCCGTGGATGTCGGCGTGCTGCTCTCCGGCGGTGTCGATTCGAGCCTGCTGGTCGGCCTGCTGCGCGAGGTCGGCGTCGACGACCTGTCGACCTTCTCCATCGGCTTCGAGGATGCCGGCGGCGAGCGTGGCGACGAGTTCCAGTACTCCGACCTGATCGCCCGCCATTACGGCACCCGTCATCATCAGTTGCGCATCGACGAGCGGGAGGTCATCGAGCAATTGCCGGCAGCTTTCCGTGCCATGAGCGAGCCGATGGTCAGCCACGACTGCATTGCCTTCTACCTGCTGTCGCGGGAGGTGGCCAAGCACTGCAAAGTGGTGCAAAGCGGCCAGGGCGCCGACGAGCTGTTCGCCGGTTATCACTGGTACCCGCAGGTCGACGGCGCACGCGATCCGTTCGCGGCCTATCGCGAGGCCTTCTTCGACCGCAGCTACGACGACTACGCCGCCACCGTGCAGCCGTCCTGGCTGCTCGATCACGACGCTGCCGGTGACTTCGTTCGCCAGCACTTCGCCCAGCCCGGGGCCAGCGATGCGGTGGATAAAGCCCTGCGCCTGGACAGCACGGTGATGCTGGTCGACGACCCGGTCAAACGGGTCGACAACATGACCATGGCCTGGGGCCTGGAGGCGCGCACGCCGTTCCTCGACTATCGCCTGGTGGAGCTCTCGGCGCGCATCCCGGCACGCTTCAAGCTGCCCGACGGCGGCAAGCAGGTGCTCAAGGAAGCCGCGCGGCTGGTCATCCCCAGCGAAGTCATCGACCGCAAAAAGGGCTACTTCCCGGTGCCGGGCCTCAAGCACCTGCAGGGCGCAACCCTGGACTGGGTGCGTGAACTGCTGCTCGATCCCAGCCAGGACCGCGGCCTGTTCAACCCCGCCGCCCTCGACCGCCTGCTCAGCGATCCCCATGGTCAGTTGACGCCGCTGCGCGGCTCCAAGCTCTGGCAACTGGCCGCCTTGAACCTGTGGCTCAGCGAACAAGGAATCTGATCGATGAAAGCCCATGCCTCACCTTACGGCCAGCGCCTGCTGCGCGGCCAGGTGCCGTCCTATGAGCGACTGCAGGCGCAACTGGCCGGCGATGGCAGCCAGCCCCACGACCAGCCGCGTTCGCTGCATTGCGGCTGGGGCCGGCTGCTGATCGGCCACACCTACCCTGACCCGGCCAGCCTGGCCAGCGCCTTGCTCGACGAACGCCCCGGCGAGCGCGATATCGCCTTGTACGTGGCGGCGCCGCAGCAAGTGCTGGCTCAGGCGCCCCAGCAACTGTTCCTCGACCCGTCCGATACCCTGCGCCTGTGGTTCAGCGACTACCGTCCGGCGCAGCGGGTGTTTCGCGGCTTTCGTATCCGCCGGGCGCAGAGCGACAGCGACTGGCAGGCCATCAACGCCCTGTACCAGGCCCGCGGCATGCTGCCGATCGACCCCGAGCTGCTGACCCCGCGCCACCATGGCGGGCCGGTCTACTGGCTGGCCGAAGACGAAGACAGCGGCGCGATCATTGGCAGCGTCATGGGCCTGAATCATTACAAGGCCTTCGCCGATCCGGAGCATGGCTGCAGCCTCTGGTGCCTGGCGGTGGACCCACAGTGCACCCGTCCCGGTGTCGGCGAAGTGCTGGTGCGGCATTTGATCGAGCACTTCATGAGCCGCGGCCTGACCTGCCTCGACCTCTCGGTGCTGCACGACAACCGCCAGGCCAAGCGCCTGTACGCCAAGCTGGGGTTTCGCAACCTGCCGACCTTCGCGGTCAAGCGCAAGAACGGCATCAACCAGCCGCTGTTCCTCGGCCCAAGCCCTGAAACCGGGCTCAACCCCTATGCGCGGATCATCGTCGAAGAGGCGTACCGGCGCGGTATCGAGGTGCAAGTCGACGATGCCGATGGCGGCCTGTTCACCCTTATCCATGGCGGTCGGCGGGTACGTTGCCGGGAGTCGCTGAGCGACCTGACCACGGCGGTCAGTATGACCCTGTGCCAGGACAAAAGCCTGACCCACAAGGTGCTCGCCAACGCCGGCCTGCAAGTCCCCGCGCAGCAACTGGCCGGCAATGCCGACGACAACCTGGCCTTCCTCGAAGACCACGGCGCGGTGGTGGTCAAGCCGCTGGACGGCGAACAAGGCAACGGCGTGGCAGTCAATCTGACCACCCTGGAGGAAATCAATGAAGCGGTAGAAGCCGCCCGGCAATTCGACAGCCGCGTGCTCTTGGAAAGCTTCCACGCCGGCCTCGACCTGCGCATCGTGGTCATCGGTTTCGAGGTGGTGGCCGCCGCCATCCGCCATCCGGCGCAGATCGTCGGCGACGGCCAGCACGCCGTCGGCGCCCTGATCGAAGCCCAGAGCCGTCGGCGCCAGGCGGCGACCGGCGGCGAAAGCCGCATCCCCCTGGACCACGAAACCCAGCGCACCCTGCACGCCGCCGGCGTCGACTACGACAGCGTGCTGCCCGCTGGCCAGCGCCTGGTGGTGCGCGGCACTGCCAACCTGCACACCGGAGGCTGCCTGGAGGACGTCAGCGAACGCCTGCACCCAGTGCTGGTGGACGCCGCCATCCGCGCCGCCCGCGCCCTGGACATTCCGGTGGTGGGCCTGGACCTGATGGTCAAGGCCGCCGACCAGCCCGACTACGTATTCATCGAAGCCAATGAGCGGGTCGGCCTGGCCAACCATGAACCGCAACCAACTGCCGAGCGCTTCGTCGACCTGTTGTTCCCCCACAGCCGACCGGCGCCATGAGCACAGGAGTTCGCATGCCAGAACAGATCCCCGAACCGGACCTCAACTACCTGCAGAAAGTCCTGCTGGAAATGCTCGCCATCCCCAGCCCCACCGGCTTCACCGACACCATCGTGCGCTACGTCGCCGAACGTCTGGAAGAGCTCGGCATCCCCTTCGAGCTGACCCGCCGCGGCACCATCCGCGCCACCCTCAAGGGCCGCAAGAGCTCACCGGACCGTGCGGTGTCCGCGCACCTGGACACCATTGGCGCCAGCGTGCGGGCGATCCAGGACAACGGCCGGCTGTCGCTGGCAGCGGTGGGTTGCTGGTCCAGCCGCTTTGCCGAAGGCAGCCGCGTCAGTGTCTTCACCGACACTGGCGTGCTGCGCGGCAGCGTGTTGCCGCTGATGGCCAGCGGGCATGCGTTCAACACCGCCATCGACCAGATGCCGGTCAGTTGGGAGCACATCGAACTGCGCCTGGATGCCTACTGCACCACCCGCGCCGATTGCGAGTCGCTGGGCATTGGCATCGGTGACTTCGTCGCCTTCGACCCGTTGCCGGAATTTACCGAGAGCGGCCATATCAGCGCCCGCCACCTGGATGACAAGGCCGGTGTCGCAGCGCTGCTGGCATCGCTCAAGGCCGTGGTTGAAAGCGGCGCGCAGCCGTTGATCGACTGCCACCCGCTGTTCACCATCACCGAAGAGACCGGCTCGGGCGCCGCCGCAGCCCTGCCTTGGGACGTCAGTGAATTCGTCGGCATCGACATTGCCCCGGTGGCGCCCGGGCAACATTCCAGCGAGCATGCAGTCAGCGTGGCCATGCAGGACTCCGCCGGCCCCTACGACTACCACCTGTCCCGCCACCTGCTCAAGCTTGCCCGCGAGTACGAGCTGCCGGCGCGACGCGACCTGTTTCGCTACTACTTCAGCGACGCGCACTCGGCGATCACCGCCGGCCACGACATCCGCACCGCCCTGCTGGCCTTTGGTTGCGACGCCACCCACGGCTACGAGCGCACCCATATCGACAGCCTGGCGGCGCTGAGCCGCCTGCTGACCGCCTACCTGCTCAGCCCGCCGGTGTTCGCCAGCGACTCGCAAGCCACCGGCAGTTCGCTGGAAAGCTTCAGCCATCAGCTTGAGCACGATACGCAGATGGAAAGCGATACCCGCGTGCCGGCAGTCGATAGCCTGGTCGGCAACAAGCACTAGCGCCTACACAGCCAGGACAGGTTTCGCGTAGCATGGCAGTACCTTTTCGCCAGACCTGTCCTGTTCATGCTGATTCCCTACGACCAACTGGAAGCCGAAACCCTCACCCGCCTGATCGAGGATTTCGTCACCCGCGACGGCACCGACAACGGTGACGACACCCCGCTGGAAACCCGCGTGCTGCGAGTGCGCCAGGCGCTGGCAAAAAAACAGGCGTTCATTCTCTTCGATCTCGACAGCCAGCAATGCCAGCTGCTGGCCAAGCACGACGTTCCCAGGGAACTGCTCGACTGATTCAGCCCGCCTGCTTGGCCAGATGTTCGACGATGCGTTTGTAGATCTCCGCCCGGTGCACTTCGATGTGCCGTGGCGCGCTGATGCCGAAGCGCACCGTGTTGCCTTCCACCGACAACACCTTGATCTTGATGTGATCGTCGATGGCGATGATTTCACCTATTTCCCGGCCTATTACCAACATGCTCCGCTCCTCCACAAATCAGGGAATCCGGAGACTGCACGGGGTGCCGGACGCCTTCAATGCTCCGGCGGCTAATTAGACAAATCCCACTTTCCCAAGCGACTTTGCCTACAGATTTCCTTGGTTTTCGCTCCTTCAAGCACTCTGCAGGCGTGGCCCCAGGACGATGATGCTCGCGCCCAATACACACAGCAGCGCGCCGATCCAGTCACTGCCCAGCGGCCGGGCACGCTCGACCAGCGCCAGCCACAACAGCGACGTGACGATGTAGATACCGCCATAGGCGGCATAGGCGCGACCGGCATAAGCGGCCTCGACACGGGTGAGAATCAGGGCGAACAGGGTAAGGCTGAGCAAGGCCGGGGCAATCCACCACGCGCTCTTGCCCAGGCGCAGCCACATGTAGAAGGCATAGCAACCGGCGATCTCGAAGACCGCCGCGAGGAAAAACCACAGGTAATTGATCACACCAGGTACTCAAGGCTGTTTCAGGGATGGCCAAGAATACCTGACACCGGCGCTCACGCCTGGGAAGGCCGGGCCTTGGCGCGCATTTTCTCGGCCATGCTGGCCATTTCGTCGTAGAGCATCTGCGGGTTGCGCTGCTTGAGCTTCCAGGCTTCGCGGCCCTGCTCATGGGGCAGGATCAGGAACTCGCCGGCGGCCACTTGCTGGTGGATGTAGTCGGCAATATCGGCGGCGCTGATCGGCGAGCTTTCCAGCAGCTTGCCGACCTGGGCTTTCATCGCCGGGGTCGGGCCGCGGAACGAGTCGAGCAGGTTGGTCTGGAAGAACGACGGGCATACCACGTGCACCGCCACTTCCTGCTGGCGCAACTCGATCAGCAGGCTTTCCGACAGGGCCAGCACCCCGGCCTTGGCGACGTTGTAGTTGCTCATCGCCGGGCCCTGCATCAAGGCTGCCATCGAAGCGATGTTGATGATCTTGCCCTTGCTGCGCTCCAGCAACGGCAGGAAGGCCTTGCAGCCCTTGACCACGCCCATCAGGTTGATTGCGATCTGCCAGTCCCAGTCTTCCAGCGACAGCTCGGCGAAAAAGCCGCCAGAGGCCACCCCGGCGTTGTTGACGATGACATCGATACCGCCGAGTTTTTCTTCACAAGCCTGGGCCAGGGCGGTGAGCTGGCTGTAATCGCGCACATCGCAGCGCTGCACGAAGCCGTCGGCACCAGCCTCACGCACCAGCGCCAGGGTTTCCTTGAGGCCGGCCTCGTTGACATCGGCCAGGGCCAATTGCCAACCCTCGCGCGCCCAGCGCAAGGCTATTTCGCGCCCAAGCCCCGAGCCGGCACCGGTGATCATCATGCGCTTTTGCATAGCAGGCTGCCTTGTACTGTTCTGGAAAGTTCAGGCCAGTGTAGCGAAGGCGACGCCGCGACCCACGCAGTATCAGGATGCTGAATGGCCAGGGCAAACAAGGGTGAAAGTGCCGAGTAAAGATGCAATAAAACTTTTAGCCACTGGCAGGAGTCGGAATTAACAGGCGGGCATGAAACACATGACCGAAGAGATGGATTGCACCGTAACGCCTACTTCTCAAGTCAAACAAGGATACTGCCATGGGCACCATACTTATCATCATCCTGATTCTGCTGTTGATCGGTGGCTTACCCGTCTTTCCGCACTCCAGAAGTTGGGGCTATGGGCCGTCCGGCATCATCGGTACCGTGCTGATCATCCTGTTGATCCTGTTGTTGCTCGGCAAGATATAGAAAAGCTGCAAGCCATAAGCGGCAAGCCGCAAGTCAAAGCAGTACGCGCACGGCTTCAACTTGTGGCTTGTGGCTTGTGGCTGAAAAGGCAGCCAAAGGCTGCCTTTTGCCTACTTAGTGAGACACCGCACCGCTGGCACCCAGGCCAGTCTGCGAGCGCACGAACTGCGGGAAGAACAGCGCACGTTCATCGTCGGCTGCCTTGGATTTGTCGGTGATCGAGAAGAACCAGATACCGGCAAAGGCAATGATCATCGAGAACAGCGCCGGGTACTCGTACGGGTAGATCGCCTTCTCGTGACCGAGGATCTGCACCCAGATGGTCGGGCCGAGGATCATCAGCGCCACGGCACTGATCAGGCCCATCCAGCCGCCGATCATGGCGCCACGGGTGGTCAGTTTCTTCCAGTACATCGACAGCAGCAGAACCGGGAAGTTACAGCTGGCGGCGATGGAGAATGCCAGGCCGACCATGAAGGCAATGTTCTGGCTTTCGAACAGGATGCCCAGGCCGATCGCCAGCACCGCGAGGGCGATGGTGGTGATCTTCGAGACGCGGATTTCATCCTTCTCGTTAGCCTTGCCCTTCTTGATCACGCTGGCATACAGGTCGTGGGACACCGCCGAGGCACCGGCCAGGGTCAGGCCGGCAACCACTGCCAGGATGGTGGCGAAGGCTACCGCCGAGATGAAGCCGAGGAACACGCTGCCACCCACGGCATCGGCCAGGTGCACCGCCGCCATGTTGTTGCCGCCGATCAGGGCGCCGGCGGCGTCCTTGAACTCAGGGTTGGTGCTGACCAGCAGGATCGCGCCGAAGCCGATGATGAAAGTCAGGATGTAGAAGTAGCCGATGAAGCCAGTAGCGTACAGCACGCTCTTGCGCGCTTCCTTGGCGTCGCTGACAGTGAAGAAGCGCATCAGGATGTGCGGCAGGCCAGCGGTACCGAACATCAGCGCCAAGCCGAGCGAAAACGCCGAGATCGGATCCTTGACCAGGCCGCCCGGGCTCATGATCGCTTCACCTTTGGGGTGAACCTTGATCGCCTCGGAGAACAGCGCATTGAAGTCGAAGTTGACGTGCTTCATTACCATCAGCGCC
The DNA here is from genome assembly GCF_054788455.1 of Pseudomonas sp. ZL2. Taxonomy (NCBI): domain Bacteria; kingdom Pseudomonadati; phylum Pseudomonadota; class Gammaproteobacteria; order Pseudomonadales; family Pseudomonadaceae; genus Pseudomonas; species Pseudomonas sp. ZL2. The sequence goes on from NZ_JBGOGX010000065.1 coordinate 73,350, forward strand.
ATGAAGCTGGCACCGGAAAGCAGCAGCACCGCCTTGATGATCTGTACCCAGGTGGTCGCGAGCATGCCGCCAAACAGCACGTACATGCACATCAGGATGCCGACCAGAATCACCGCGACGTGGTAGTCGAGGCCGAACAACAGCTGGATCAGCTTGCCGGCACCGACCATCTGCGCGATCAGGTAGAAGGCCACCACCACCAGCGAACCCGAGGCCGACAGGGTGCGGATTTCCTTCTGCCCGAGGCGGTATGAGGCCACATCGGCAAACGTGTATTTACCCAGGTTGCGCAGGCGTTCGGCGATCAGGAAGAGGATGATCGGCCAGCCGACCAGGAAGCCGATCGAGTAGATCAGGCCGTCGTAGCCAGAGGTGAACACCAGGGCGGAAATACCCAGGAAAGAGGCTGCCGACATGTAGTCGCCGGCAATCGCCAGGCCGTTCTGGAAACCGGTGATACGCCCGCCGGCGGCATAGTAGTCGGAGGCGGACTTGTTACGTTTGGAAGCCCAATAGGTGATGCACAGGGTGGCACCGACGAAGGCGACGAACATGACGATCGCCGACACGTTCAACGGTTGTTTCTGCACCGCGCCGGTGAGGGCGTCAGCGGCCCAGACGGCGGGTGCAAAAACGCCGAAGGCCAGGGTTGCCAGTAGACGCCGGATCATTGCTGAGCCTCCTTGAGGATCGCCTTGTTCATCTCGTCAAACTCGCCGTTGGCGCGACGCACGTAGATGGCCGTGAGGATGAAGGCCGAGACGATCAGACCAACACCGAGGGGAATACCCCAGGTGATCGACGAGTCAGGGCTGAGCTTGGCACCCAATACATGCGGGCCATAGGCAATCAACAGGATGAAGGCGGAATAGAGACCGAGCATGATCGCCGAGAGAATCCAGGCGAAGCGTTCGCGTTTTGATACCAGCTCCTTGAACCGCGGGCTGTTTTGTATCGAGAGGTAAATGCTGTCGTTCATTGTTTTTGTCCTCGCAGCACAGATTAGGTAGAACCCACTCCACTTTATGCTGCCTTCGAACGCACTCCAGACGACCTTAGTCTTAGATGCAAAACTCTTTTACCGATTCGGTAACAGCCTGAAACGACAGGGCCGCGACAGCGTTTTCGCTGCCGCGGCCCTGGAAGGTGCCAGATAGAGGCTTTAAGCCATTACTTGCCGGTCCATTCCGCTACGCGTTCCGGGTGTTTGGCCACCCAGTCCTTGGCCGCGGCTTCGGGTTTTGCGCCCTCTTGAATGGCCAACATGACCTCACCGATTTCATCCTTGGACTGCCACTGGAACTTCTTCAGGAACGCCGCCACTTCCGGCGCCTTCTTGTCCAGGTCCTTGCTACCGATACTGTTGACGGTTTCCGCGGCGCCATACACGCCTTTGGGATCCTCGAGGAACTTGAGCTTCCACTTGGCGAACATCCAGTGCGGCACCCAGCCGGTCACCGCGATCGATTGCTGCTTGGCATAGGCGCGGCCCAGTTCTGCGGTCATCGCCGCGCCGGAGCTGGCCTGTAGCTTGTAACCGGCCAGGTCGTAGTCCTTGATTGCCTGGTCGGTCTTGAGCATGACGCCGGAGCCGGCGTCGATGCCGACGATTTTTTTCTTGAAGCTGTCATCGGTCTTGAGGTCGGCCAGGGAACTGGCCTTGACGTACTCGGGGACGATCAGGCCGATCTTGGCATCCTTGAAGTTGGGGCCGTAGTCGACCACGTTGTCCTTGTTCTTGGTCCAGTATTCGCCATGGGTTACCGGCAGCCAGGCCGAAAGCATGGCGTCGAGCTTGCCGGTGGCGACCCCCTGCCACATGATGCCGGTGGCCACGGCCTGCAGTTTGACGTCATAGCCGAGTTTCTGCCTGATGACTTCGGCGGCGACGTTGGTGGTCGCCACACTGTCGGACCAGCCATCGACATAGCCGATGCTCACTTCCTTGGCCAGCGCGTGCCCCGCGCCAATGGCCATTACCAGGGCGGTGCCCACCCCCAGGAGTCGTCGCATTTTCATCCAAGCATCCCCTCGTCACGTCACGGAAGCTGCATCATCAACCGCGCATGGTCGCTGACCTGCTCTGGTAACGACCTCAAGGCAACGAGAAACGACATCACATCGCCAGCAAGGCAGATCGTTACATCAAGCAACACCCACCCTGGCTAAGTTTGTAGCCCAAGGCTTTGGCCGGCGCCATTTGCGGGTACTATTGGCGGCTTTGTTCCCAGACGGTCCGATCCATGCCCTCGACTGCGCGCTTCCCGCTCCTACCCTACCTGTTCGCCTGCCTGCTGGGCCTGTTTGCCCTGGGAGGGCTGTGGTACGGCCTGGGCAAGCCGGTGGTGCTGCCGGATGCGGCCAGCGCTTCGCACAAGCTGCAATGCGCCTCCTACACCCCGTTCGACAAGGACCAATCGCCGTTCGACCAACCGTTCCAGTTGCGCCCGGCACGCATGGACGCCGACCTGGCCCTGCTGGCCCAGCGTTTCGAGTGCATTCGCACCTACTCGATGACCGGCCTTGAGGCCATCCCGGACCTGGCCCGCAAGCATGGCCTGAAGGTGATGCTCGGCGCCTGGATCAACGCCAACCCGGTGGACTCGCAAAAAGAGGTCAAGGCCCTGATCGCCTCGGCCAACGCCAACCCGGATGTGGTCAAGGCGGTGATCGTCGGCAACGAAACCCTGCTGCGCAAGGAAGTCACCGGCCCGCAACTGGCGGCGCTGATCAACCAGGTGAAAAGCCAGGTCAGCGTGCCGGTGACCTACGCCGATGTCTGGGAATTCTGGCTGCAGCACCCGGAGATCGCCCCGACGGTGGACTTCTTGACCATCCACCTGCTGCCCTACTGGGAAGACGATCCGAAGAGCATCGACGATGCCCTGGTGCACGTCGGCGAGATTCGCCAGGTGTTCGGCAACCGCTTCGCGCCCAAGGATATCGTCATTGGCGAAACCGGCTGGCCGAGCGAAGGCCGCCAGCGCGAGACCGCCCTGCCCAGCCGGGTCAACGAGGCGCGGTTTATCCGTGGCTTCGTCGCCATGGCCGAACAACAGGGCTGGAAGTACAACCTGATCGAAGCCTTCGACCAGCCGTGGAAACGTGCCAGCGAAGGCGCCGTGGGTGGCTACTGGGGCCTGTATGACGCCGACCGTCAGGACAAGGGCATTCTTGAAGGGCCGGTGAGCAACCTGACGTTCTGGCCGCAATGGCTGGGTGCCGGTGTCGTGCTGTTCGGCATCACCCTGCTGCTGGCCGGGCGTGTGCGCGGTACCCGCGCTGCGTTGCTGCTGCCGCTGTTGGCAGCGCTGGGCGCAGCCAGCCTGGGCTTGTGGGGCGAAATGGTGCGAATCAACAGCCGTTTTGCCGGAGAGTGGCTCTGGGCGATCCTGCTGGTGGGGCTGAACCTGCTGGTGCTGGCCCATGCCGCGCTGGCATTGGCGCAGCGCCAGGGCTGGCGCGAACGGGCGTTTGCCTGGCTTGAAGCGCGTGCGGGCTGGTGGTTGCTGGCGGCAGGTTTTGCTGCGTCGGTAAGCATGCTGGCGCTGGTGTTCGACCCGCGGTACCGCAGTTTCCCGAGCCCGGCCTTGCTGTTGCCGGCGGTGGTGTACCTGCTGCGGCCGGTAGCGGCACGACGGGCTGAAGCGGCCTTGCTGGCGTTGATCATTGGTGGCGGCATTGCCCCGCAGTTATTCCTTGAGGGGCTGAGCAACCAGCAGGCGCTGGTCTGGGCCGGGGTCAGTGTACTGATGGTGGCGGCGTTGTGGCGCAGCCTGAGGGTTCGGGTTCAGCAGTGAGCCATCGCGGGGCAAGTCGAGGCGTCGCACCGCCGCTCCCACAACAGATCCTGTGGGAGCTGGCTTGCCAGCGATGGCAGCGCCGCAATGTCAGCTGGAGCGCCGCACCAAGCGCAACCCCGCCAGCACCACGGCAAACACGGCAATGCTCGCGGTGTACAGCACCAACGCCGGAATGCCGCACACCAGTGCCGCAACCGCCAGGCGCCAGCCTGCGCGTCCGGACACCAGCATGGCCAGCAACGCCAGGCCCAAAGCCGACCACGCCAGCACCCTGAAGTGAATCATCAAGCCCATCACCGAACGCGCCTGGCAGCCCCAGAGTTGCGCCTGGTCGGCGCAGGTAGCGACCCAGTGGGCATCTTCCATCAGCACATAACGCAGCCCATAGCTCGCCGCCAGCCACAAGGGCAGAAAAACCAGCAAAGCGATCAGCGGTAAACGGCGGGACATGCGACACTCCAGAAACTTGAAATCGGCGCCCAGCATAATCGTCCGGGGCGTCTATGCAAGGCAAAAGCGCCAGCCTCAGCTACTTTGTCCTATAGAGAAATGGAACCAATTGTTGCGAGCCCTCATGGGACAGCGGCAACATCTGGGACGATAAATGCCGGAGCGCCAGGCAACTTTGCCAGGGCCACCATGGTCCTAGCCTGCGTAACGCACTTTGCTGCTGCTTTTTTGGGGATCCGTCATGCTTCGTTCTCTGCGCCTCGCTGCCCTGTTGGGTGGCTTTATCTCGAGTGCGTGCGCTTGGGCACAAACCATCGACGCCGCCACTTATGGCTATCCGTTGACCAACCCGTTCGAGGCGACCATCGCCACGACGCCGCCGGAGCTACGCCCGGAACTGCCCAGCGACGACGACATCACCCAGTCCGACTACAGCCTGAACATGCGTCCGGAGCGGGCCTTCACCCTGCCGGACAACTTCTGGGCGGTGAAACAACTCAAGTACCGCCTGGCCCGCCAGGACCACGAAGCGCCGCTGATCTTCCTGATCGCCGGTACCGGCGCGCCCTACTCCAGCAGCATCAACGAATACCTGAAGAAGCTCTACTACAAGGCCGGCTACCACGTAGTGCAGTTGTCGTCGCCGACCAGCTTCGACTTCATCACCGCCGCCTCGCGCCACGCCACCCCAGGCGTAACCAAGGAAGACGCCGAAGACCTCTACCGGGTGATGCAGGGTGTGCGTGCCCAGCACCCGCGCCTGCCGGTCAGCGAGTACTACCTCAGCGGTTACAGCCTCGGCGCCCTGGACGCAGCCTTCGTAAGCCACCTGGACGAAACCCGGCGCAGCTTCAACTTCAAGCGCGTGCTGCTGCTCAACCCGCCGGTCAACCTCTACACCTCGATCAGCAACCTCGACAAGCTGGTGCAGACCGAGGTCAAGGGCGTCAACAACAGCACGACTTTTTATGAGCTGGTACTCAACAAGCTGACCCGTTACTTCCAGCAGAAAGGCTACATCGACCTCAACGATGCACTGCTCTACGACTTCCAGCAGTCGCGCCAGCACCTGTCCAATGAACAGATGGCGATGGTCATCGGCACCTCGTTCCGCTTCTCGGCGGCCGATATCGCCTTTACCTCCGACCTGATCAACCGCCGTGGCCTGATCATTCCGCCCAAGTACCCGATCACCGAAGGCAGCAGCCTCACGCCGTTCTTCAAGCGTGCCCTGCAATGCGACTTCGACTGCTACCTGACGGAGCAGGTGATCCCCATGTGGCGTGCCCGCACTGACGGCGGCAGCCTGCTGCAACTGGTCGATCAGGTCAGCCTCTATGCGCTCAAGGACTACCTGCAGAAGAGCCCGAAAATCGCCGTGATGCACAACGCCGACGACGTCATCCTCGGTCCTGGCGACCTGGGCTTCCTGCGTAGCGCCTTTGGCGACCGCCTGACCCTGTACCCTCACGGCGGCCATTGCGGCAACCTCAATTACCGCGTCAACAGCGACGACATGCTGGAGTTCTTCCGTGGTTAAACGCCTACTGATTATTAGCGCGCTGCTGGCCAGCGGCCTGGCCCAGGCAGCCGAAGAAACCGCGCCGCGCGCCAGCGTCATCGAGGCCGACAAGGTCGATACCGATGGCTTCACCGAACCGCTCAAGGAACTGAAATTCAACCCGGGCCTGGACCAGCGCGAATTCGAACGCTCGACCCTGGCGGCGCTGAACGTCTATGACCCGCTCGAGTCGATGAACCGCAGGATTTATCACTTCAACTACCGCTTTGACCAATGGGTATTCCTGCCGGTAGTCAACGGCTACCGCTACATCACCCCGCACTTCGTGCGTTCCGGCGTGAGCAATTTCTTCAGCAACGTTGGCGATGTGCCCAACCTGCTCAACAGCCTGTTGCAGTTCAAGGGCAAACGTTCGATGGAAATCACCGCGCGGCTGCTGCTCAACACCACCATCGGCGTTGCCGGCCTGTGGGACCCGGCGAGCAAGATGGGCCTGCCGCACCAGAGCGAAGACTTCGGCCAGACCCTGGGTTTCTATGGCGTGCCGGATGGCCCGTACCTGATGCTGCCGATCCTCGGTCCGTCGAACCTGCGCGATACCGGGGGCCTGGCGGTGGACTACAGCGCCGAGAACTGGATCAACTTCCTCAACGTTGCCGAAGTCAGCAGCAATCATCCGGAAGTCTGGATATTGCGGGGTGTCGACAAGCGCTACACCACCAGCTTCCGTTATGGCCAGCTGAACTCGCCGTTCGAGTACGAGAAGGTGCGCTACGTCTACACCGAGGCGCGCAAGCTGCAGATCGCCGAGTAAGCTGTTCTAGGCAAGCGGCGGCAGGCCGAGAAAGCTACACAGTTCGCGGCGCTTGGCCAGCGCGTCGCGGCGCCCCAGCTCGATCAGCTCGCAGCAGTAACCGGCTTCGAACAGCAGGTAGCTGAGCACCCCGGCGCCACTGGTTTTGGTCGCTCCCGGGCCGCGCAGGAACAGGCGCAGGGCGGCCGGCAATTCACGCCGGTGGCGGGCGGCGATCTCGTCCAATGGCTGGCTGGGCGCGACGACCAGCACCTCGACCGGCGCCAGGCCCAGGCGCCGGCGTTCCAGGTGCTCGGGCATCAGGTGGCTGAGATGATTGAGCCGCTGCAGCAGTTCGATATCGTCTTCCAGGCTGTCAATGAAGGTGCTGTTGAGCATGTGCCCGCCGATCTGCGCCAGGCTCGGTTGCTGACCGCTGAAGATGCGCTGACGCATCTCGCCTTCATTGGGCCGCTGCGGGTTGCCGCTGACCCCGACCACCAGCACCCGGCTGGCCCCTAGATGCAGCGCCGGGCTGATCGGCGCCGACTGGCGCACCGCACCGTCACCGAAGAACTCCTCACCGAGCTTGACCGGCGCGAACAGCAACGGGATCGCCGAACTTGCCAGCAGGTGCTCGACGCTCAGGCGGGTCGGCAGGCCGATACGCCGGTGGCGCAGCCAGGGGTCGATGGCGCCTCTGCCCTGGTAGAAGGTCACCGCCTGGCCGGATTCGTAACCGAAGGCCGTCACCGCCACGGCACGCAAGTGCTGTTGCTCGATGGCGTGGCCGATGCCGTTCATGTCCAGGTGTTCGCTGAGCAGCTTGCGCAAGGGTGAGCTGTCGAGCAGCGCCACCGGCACCGGTGCGCCGAGGCCGAGCAGGCTATGGCCGACGAAGCGGCTGGCCTGGCGGATTACCCCAGGCCAGTCGCTGCGCAGCACCTGATGGCTGCGAAAGCCCTGCCAGAAGCTGGTCAGGCGGCGGATTGCGTCGGCAAAGTGCAAGGCGCCGCTGGCCAGGGTCACGGCATTGATGGCGCCCGCCGAGGTGCCGACGATCACCGGGAAGGGATTGGCCGCGCCCGGCGGCAGCAGGTCGGCGATGCCGGCCAGCACACCGACCTGGTAGGCAGCGCGGGCGCCACCGCCGGAGAGGATCAAGCCGGTGATCGGTTTTGCTGCCATGGGTTCCTCCCGCCAATTGTGTCGCCCCTATCGCCGGCAAGGCCGGCTCCCACAGGTTCAGGGCTGGCTCGACCCTGTGGGAGCTGGCTTGCCAGCGATAGCCTCAACGCCGTTTTTCGTAGAGCTTGGGCGCCCCCGGGGGCCGCGACTTGAAGCGCCGGTGCGCCCACAAGTACTGCTCCGGACACTCGCGCAGCGCAGCTTCAATCCACTGATTGATGCGCAGGCAATCGGCCTCTTCGGTCTCGCCGGGGAAGTCCGCAAGCGGCGGATGAATCACCAGCCGGTAACCGCTGCCGTCGGCCAGGCGCTGCTGGGTGAAGGGAATCACCCGCGCCCTGCCCAGCCGGGCAAACTTGGTGGTGGCGGTAACGGTCGCCGCCTCGATACCGAACAGCGGCACGAACAGGCTCTGCTTGGCGCCGTAGTCCTGGTCGGGTGCGTACCAGATGGCGCGTCCGGCGCGCAGCAGCTTGAGCATGCCGCGCACGTCCTCACGCTCCACCGCCAGCGAATCGAGGTTGTGCCGCTCGCGGCCCCGACGCTGGATGAAATCGAACACCGGGTTGCCGTGTTCGCGGTACATGCCGTCGATGGTATGTTCCTGGCCCAGCAGTGCGGCGCCGATCTCCAGGGTGGTGAAGTGCAGGGCCATGAGAATGGCACCCTGGCCATCACGCTGGGCAGCCTGCAGGTGTTCCAGCCCTTCGATGTGCGCCAGGCGCGCCAAGCGGGCCTTTGGCCACCACCAGCTCATGGCCATTTCGAAGAAGGCGATGCCAGTGGAAGCGAAATTTTCCTTGAGCAGACGCTGCCGTTCGACGGACGGTAGTTCGGGGAAACACAGTTCCAGGTTGCGCGCCGCAATGTAGCGGCGCTCGCCGGCCACCCGGTACATCAGCGCCCCCAGGGCACGGCCGATCACCAGCAATGCCCGGTACGGCAGCTGCACGATCAGCCACAGCAGGCCCAGCCCCAGCCACAGCAGCCAGAAGCGCGGGTGCAGAAAGTAACGACGAAAACGCGGGCGATCCATTAAAGATTCCGGAAAGACAAGGGCCGGGCATTCTACAACGGTTCGGCACGGGTTGCGGCCAACCGGTGTTCTCGTTATAAGTCTGGGCACTTTTTCGTAACAAGCCGCCCTAATGCAGACCATGAGCCAATCCCAAACGCCAGACCAAGACCCCGTGTTCCAGCTCAAGGGCAGCATGCTCGCCATTACCGTGCTCGAGCTTGCCCGGAACAACCTCGAAGGCCTCGACCGGCAGTTGGCGGCCAAGGTGGCCCAGGCACCGAATTTCTTCAGTAACACCCCGCTGGTGCTAGCCCTGGACAAGCTCCCGGCCGGCGAAGGCGCGGTCGACCTGCCCGGGCTGATGCGCGTCTGCCGCCATCACGGCCTGCGCACCCTGGCCATCCGCGCCAGCCGTATCGAAGACATCGCCGCAGCGATCGCCATCGACCTGCCGGTGCTGCCGCCGTCCGGCGCCCGTGAGCGGCCGCTGGAGCCAGAGCCGGAAGTGAAGAAGCCCGAGCCTGCGCCAGCACCGCCGCCCCCGCCGGAACCGTCCATCCGCCCGACCAAGATCATCACCACGCCAGTACGTGGTGGCCAGCAGATCTACGCCCAGGGCGGCGACCTGGTCGTGGTGTCGTCGGTCAGCCCGGGGGCGGAACTTCTCGCCGATGGCAACATCCATGTGTACGGTGCAATGCGAGGACGGGCACTGGCCGGGATCAAGGGCAACACCCGCGCGCGGATCTTCTGCCAGCAGCTGACCGCCGAGATGGTCTCGATCGCCGGGCAATACAAGGTCTCCGAGGACTTGCGCCGCGATCCGCTGTGGGGGGCCGGGGTGCAGGTCAGCCTGTCCGGTGACGTGTTGAACATCACCCGTCTTTAACGGATACTTGCCGCCATTTTCTGCGCAACTTTTTTTGATGTTGCCGTTTTTTGTATTTTTAGGGACTCGACGTCCTTTTCTTTAGGGGTGAAACACCTTGGCCAAGATTCTCGTGGTTACATCCGGCAAGGGTGGTGTGGGTAAGACCACCACCAGCGCCGCTATTGGTACCGGCCTCGCACTGCGCGGCCACAAGACTGTCATCGTCGACTTCGACGTCGGCCTGCGTAACCTCGACCTGATCATGGGCTGCGAACGCCGCGTGGTGTACGACTTCGTCAACGTGGTCAACGGCGAAGCCAACCTGCAGCAAGCGCTGATCAAGGACAAGCGCCTTGAGAACCTCTACGTGCTGGCCGCCAGCCAGACCCGCGACAAGGACGCGCTGACCCAGGAAGGCGTGGAAAAAGTCCTGATGCAGCTCAAAGAGGACTTCGAATACGTGGTCTGCGACTCGCCGGCCGGTATCGAGAAAGGCGCCCACCTGGCCATGTACTTCGCGGACGAAGCGATTGTCGTGACCAACCCGGAAGTCTCCTCGGTACGTGACTCGGACCGTATGCTGGGCCTGCTGGCGAGCAAATCGCGCCGCGCCGAACGCAACGAAGACCCGATCAAGGAGCACCTGCTGATCACCCGCTACCATCCGGAGCGCGTCAGCCAGGGCGAAATGCTCGGCGTCGAAGACGTCAAGGAAATCCTCTCGGTGGCCCTGCTGGGTGTTATTCCGGAATCCCAGGCGGTGCTCAAGGCATCCAACCAGGGTGTACCGGTGATTCTTGACGACCAGAGCGATGCTGGCCAGGCCTATAGCGATACCGTTGACCGCCTGCTGGGCAAAAACGTGGAACATCGGTTCCTTGATGTGAAGAAGAAGGGATTCTTCGAGCGCCTGTTTGGAGGCAACTAACCAATGAACCTTTTTGACTTCTTTCGTGCCAGCAAAAAAGTAAGCACCGCCTCGGTCGCGAAAGAGCGTCTACAGATCATCGTGGCGCACGAGCGCGGTCAGCGCAGTACTCCGGACTACCTGCCAGCCCTGCAGAAGGAACTGGTGGAAGTGATCCGCAAGTACGTCAACATCGGCTCCGATGATGTGCAGGTCGCTCTGGAAAACCAGGGCAGCTGCTCGATCCTGGAACTCAACATCACCCTGCCCGATCGCTGATAGCGTTTTCCGGCACCCTGTGGGAGCGGGCTTGCCCCGCGATAGCGATCTGTAGATCGGAAGAGCGTCGTGTGAGGGAAAAATTTCCACCCCCACTTTTTTTCACCTCCGTT
>NZ_JBGOGX010000066.1:0-45233 GCF_054788455.1 Pseudomonas sp. ZL2
GGTGGTGGGGGTGTTTATTTGTTTTTTGTTGTTCTTGTCCTTCTCCCACCTCCCCCCCCACCCCCCCCCCGCTCCCACAACTATTTTGGAACACGCAATGCCGCTGTCCAACGTTCACATCCTGCATGAAGATGACGCCATCCTGGTGGTCAACAAGCCGACCCTGCTGCTGTCCGTGCCGGGCCGGGCCGAAGACAACAAGGATTGCCTGATCACCCGCCTGCAGGAAAACGGCTACCCCGATGCCCTGATCGTCCACCGCCTGGACTGGGAAACCTCGGGGATCATCCTCCTGGCCCGCGACGCCGACAGTCACCGCGAACTGTCCCGCCAGTTTCACGACCGCGAAACCGAGAAGGCCTACACCGCCTTGTGCTGGGGCCAGCCGGCGCTGGACAGCGGCAGCATCGACCTGCCGCTGCGCTACGACCCGCCGACCAAGCCGCGGCACGTGGTCGACCATGAGCAAGGCAAGCATGCCCTGACCTTCTGGCGCATCGTCGAGCGTTGTGGCGATCATTGCCGGGTTGAGCTGACGCCGATCACCGGGCGCTCGCACCAGTTGCGCGTGCACATGCTGTCGATCGGTCACCCGCTGCTCGGCGATCGCCTGTATGCCTATCCCGAGGCGCTGGCGGCCCATGAGCGGCTGTGCCTGCATGCGAGCATGCTGAGCTTTACCCATCCGGTTTCCGGGGAGCGGCTGCGCTTCGAGTGTCCGGCGCCGTTCTGATCGACCGCAGCGCTCCAATCGCCGGCAAGGCCGGCTCCCACAGGACCTGTGTGGGAGCCGGCCTTGCCGGCGATGGGGTCCGCACAAATCCCCAGCCAAGTACGCTAAACTCGCGCCACTGCTGTCTGGAGTGACCTATGCGCGATGCACTGAATCAAGGCCTGATCGACTTCCTCAAGGCCTCCCCTACGCCGTTCCATGCCACCGCCGCCCTGGCCCAGCGCCTCGATGCCGCCGGTTACCAGCGCCTGGACGAGCGCGACAGCTGGGCCACCGTGGCCGGCGGTCGCTACTACCTGACCCGCAACGATTCCTCGATTATCGCCTTCAAGCTCGGCCGTCACTCGCCGCTGCTCGACGGTATCCGCCTGGTCGGCGCCCACACCGACAGCCCGTGCCTGCGGGTCAAGCCACAGCCCGAGCTGCAACGCCAGGGCTTCTGGCAACTGGGCGTGGAAGTCTACGGCGGCGCCCTGCTCGCACCGTGGTTCGACCGTGACCTGTCGCTGGCCGGGCGGGTAACCTTCCGCCGTGACGGCAAAGTCGAAAGCCAGCTGGTCGATTTCAAGCTGCCGATCGCGGTGATCCCGAACCTGGCGATCCACCTCAACCGCACCGCCAACGAAGGCTGGGCGATCAACCCGCAGACCGAACTGCCGCCGATCCTGGCCCAGGTCGCCGGTGACGAGCGCGTCGATTTCCGCGCCCTGCTTACCGACCAACTGGCCCGTGAGCACGGCCTGAACGCCGATGTGGTGCTGGACTACGAACTGAGTTTCTACGATACCCAGAGCGCCGCTCTGATCGGCCTGCACGGCGAGTTCATTGCCGGCGCCCGCCTGGACAATCTGCTGTCCTGTTATGCCGGCCTGCAGGCACTGCTCACTGCCGACAGCGATGAAACCTGCGTGCTGGTGTGCAACGACCACGAAGAGGTGGGCTCTTGCTCGGCCTGTGGCGCCGACGGCCCGATGCTCGAACAGACCCTGCGCCGCCTGCTGCCCGACGGCGACGACTTTGTCCGCGCGATCCAGCGCTCGCTGCTGGTCTCGGCCGACAACGCCCACGGCGTGCACCCCAACTACGCCGACAAGCACGACGGCAATCACGGCCCCAAGCTCAATGCCGGCCCGGTGATCAAGGTCAACAACAACCAGCGCTACGCCACCAACAGCGAAACCGCCGGCTTCTTCCGCCACCTGTGCATGGCCGAGGAAGTGCCGGTGCAGAGCTTCGTGGTGCGCAGCGACATGGGCTGCGGCTCGACCATCGGCCCGATCACCGCCAGCCACCTGGGCGTGCGCACCGTCGATATCGGCCTGCCGACCTTCGCCATGCACTCGATCCGCGAGCTGTGCGGCAGCCATGACCTGGCGCACCTGGTCAAGGTGCTGACGGCGTTCTATCGCAGCCGCGACCTGCCGTAACTGCGCGGCGTCTGCATCGCTGGCAAGCCAGCTCCCACATGCCGAACCTGTGGGAGCTGGCTTGCCAGCGATGAGGCCCGCCAGCCTGACCCCGATCAACCCTCCCCCCGGCGAATCCCGCTATGCTTGAGCCATAACTCTCAAGTAAGGACCTTGCCGCATGTCAGCCTTTGCCTCTCTGTTCCTTCCGGTCATCGCCGGCCTGATCCTGCTGACCGTGGGCTTCAACATGCGCGATCGCAATATCGGTGTACTGATGATGTGGGTCGGTACCCTGGGCATGATCGGCATCATGTGCTGGAAGATCCTCGAGAAACTCAACTGACAAATACACTACACTCGGGCGATTGATCGTTTTGAGGTTGATTGTCCGGTGCCTGTCTTTTTCCGCGTTATTCTCCTGCTTCTGCCCTTGTTCTTGGTTGCGCCAGCGCACGCCGCCGGCCTGCCGGGCCTGCTCGGCGGCGGCGGCAAGGCCCAGCCCGAAGCCACAGAACCCCTGGGCCAGTCACTGGACGAAGTGATCAAGAGCCTGGAGAACGACCAGCAACGGGCCAAGCTGCTGGCCGATCTGAAAAAGCTGCGCGACAGCACCAAGCAGGCGCAACCCAGTGCCGAACAAGGCGTGCTGGGCCTGATCGGCAGCACCTTCAACGAGCTGGAAAAACAGTTCAGCGGCGAGGCCAGCCCGTTCAACCGCTGGACCCGCGAACTGGAGCTGGCGCAGATCGAGCTCGACGCCCGCCTGGTGCCCTGGCACGAGTGGCCGCCGATCCTCTTCGGCTTTGCCGCGATCATTGCCCTGTGGAGTCTGCTGGCCTACGCCCTGAACTGGGTCGGCCACCAGGTCCGCCTGCGCTTCGGCCTCACCGAAGAACTGCCACAACATCCACGGACCTGGGACCTGGTGCGCTTCGCCCTGCGCAAGCTCGGGCCCTGGCTGGTGGCGCTGGTGATCACCGTGTACCTGAGCTTCGCCCTGCCCTCGTCACTGGGCAAGTCGATGGCCATGGTCCTGGCCTACGCGCTGGTGGTGGGTACCTGCTTCTCGGCGATCTGCGTCATCGCCTTCTCTTTGCTCGACGGCCCGCACCGCCATCGCGCCCTGCACATTCTCCGCCACCAGGCCTTTCGCCCGCTGTGGCTGATCGGCAGCTTCGCCGCCTTCGGCGAGGCCATGAACGACCCGCGCATGGCCAGCGCCCTGGGCGATCACCTGTCGCACACCCTGGCAACCCTGGCCAATATCCTTGCCGGGCTGTCTACCGGGTTGTTCATCCTGCGCTTTCGCCGGCCCATCGCCCACCTGATCCGCAACCAGCCGCTGTCACGGCGCCTGACCCGCCGGGCGTTGAGCGACACCATCGAAATCCTCGGGACCTTCTGGTACCTGCCGGCGCTGGTGCTGGTGGCGATCTCGCTGATCGCCACCTTCATCTCCGCCGGCGACACCAGCACCGCCCTGCGCCAGTCACTGATGTGCACGGTGCTGCTGATTTTGTGCATGGTCATCAACGGCCTGGTGCGCCGCCACGGGCTCAAGCCGCAGCGGGCCAACCGTCGTCAGGCGGTGTACTCGGAACGCTTGAAGAGCTTTACCTACACCCTGGTGCACCTGGCCATCTGGCTGGTGTTCATCGAACTCGGCCTGCGCGTCTGGGGCTTTTCGCTGATCGGATTTGCCGAAGGCGAAGGCCATGAAGTGGCGGTGCGCCTGTTCGGCCTGGCCGGCACCCTGATCGCCGCCTGGCTGGTGTGGATTCTCGCCGACACCGCCGTGCACCACGCCCTGACCCGCTCGCGCAAGGGCCTGGCCAATGCTCGCGCGCAAACCATGATGCCGCTGATCCGCAACGTGCTGTTCGTGGCGATCTTCATCATTGCGGTGATCGTCGCCCTGGCCAACATGGGCATGAACGTCACCCCGCTGCTGGCCGGTGCCGGTGTCATCGGCCTGGCCATCGGTTTTGGCGCGCAATCGCTGGTCGCCGACCTGATCACCGGGCTGTTCATCATCATCGAAGACTCCCTGGCCATCGACGACTACGTCGATGTCGGCGGCCACCTGGGCACGGTCGAAGGCCTGACCATCCGTACTGTGCGCCTGCGCGATATCGACGGCATCGTCCACACCATCCCGTTCAGCGAGATCAAGAGCATCAAGAACTACTCGCGCGAGTTCGGCTACGCGATCTTCCGCGTGGCCATCCCGCACAGCATGAACATCGACCAGGCGATCACCCTGATCCGCGATGTCGGCCAGAAGATGCGCAACGACCCGCTGATGCGCCGCAACATCTGGTCGCCGCTTGAACTGCAAGGCGTGGAAAGCTTCGAGTCGGGCTCGGCGATCCTGCGCGCGCGTTTCAAGACCGCGCCGATCAAACAGTGGGAAGTGTCGCGGGCCTTCAACCTGGCGCTCAAGCGTCAGCTCGATGAAGCCGGCCTGGACCTGGCCACCCCGCGCCTGAGCGTGCAGGTGATCACCGCCGATGCCAGCACACCGTTCAGCGAAACGCCCACCAAGGCCTAACCGGCTTCGGCCTTGATGCGGATCGCATCATGGCGCCAATACTCCAGGTCACAGTCGATCAGCCGCCCGTGCTGGTCGCTGTTGACCCGGGTGATGTGCAGGCCGGGGCTGCCCGCCGACACCTTGAGCGCCAGCGCCGCCGCCACCGGCAAGGCGGTCGGCAGGATCTCGAAACGCACCCGGCCATACTCGATGGCGTAATGGCGGGCATAGAGCTCGGTCAGCGACTGGCTCAGGTCATGCTCGAGAATGCTCGGAAAGTATTCAGGGTTCAGGTAGTGCTCGGCATACAGCACCGCGCGCCCGTCAATCCGGCGTAGCCGGCAGACCTGGATCACACTCGACAACGGCGCCAGTTGCAGCCGCGCGCACACCGTTGCCGCCGCTGGCTGCAGGCGCGCCGACAATAGTTCGGTGCGCGCCTCGCGCCCTTGCTCACGGACCATGGCATGGAAGTGACTGCGCTCGTTCAGATCGTAGGTCAGCCGTGCGGGCGCGACAAACCAGCCGCGCCGCTCCTCGCGGTAAATCAGCCCGCGCGCCTCCAGTTGCACCAGCGCCTCACGCAGAGTAATGCGCGTGGTGTCGAACACCTCGCTGAGCTTGCGTTCGGCCGGCAGCTTGCAGCCGGGCGACAGGAGGCCATGCTCGATCTGCTCCTGCAGGGCATGACAGATGGCTGTTACTGCGCGTGGCGGCAGTGGCTGCATCAAAGGTTACCTATCTGGACTAGTCCAGCACCGGCAGCGCCCACATTTGGCGCCTTCAGGGCTATGAGAATAGTGCAAGCCTAGGCACTCCAGATGAATGCCAGATGACAGCCAGGGTGGTCTACGCTTGATTTTCAGGGGCGCGAGCCCTGGCTGGCAGCACGCCTGGACATCAAATTGTCATGCAACAGGCCTACCTTGGCTCAGGTATTGCTGACCTAGACCAACCGAACCGCAACAACGTCCAACAACACCATTAGCGTTTTGCAAGGCACCCATCAAGGAGCTTCGGATGAAACAGTTTTTTCTGGCGTCACTGTTAGGCTCGAGCATCGCTCTGTGCACCACGGCCATGGCCGCCGACACCGACCTCAAGGCCCTCGAGGACGCCGCTCGCAAGGAAGGCGCGGTCAACAGCGTGGGCATGCCCGATGCCTGGGCCAACTGGAAAGGCACCTGGGAAGACCTGGCGAAAAAATACGGCCTCAAGCACATGGACACCGACATGAGCTCGGCCCAGGAAGTGGCCAAGTTCGATGCCGAAAAAGACAACGCCAGTGCCGACATCGGTGACGTCGGCGCCGCCTTCGGCCCGATCGCCGTGGCCAAGGGCGTGACCCAGCCGTACAAGCCGAGCACCTGGGATCAGATCCCGGGCTGGGCCAAGGACCAGGATGGCCACTGGGCCCTGGCCTATACCGGCACCATCGCCTTCATCATCAACAAGCAACTGGTGAAGGAACAAGACATGCCGAAAACCTGGCATGACCTGGAAAAAGGCAAGTACAAGGTCGCCATCGGTGACGTCGGCACCGCCGCCCAGGCCGCCAACGGCGTACTGGCCGCAGCCATTGCCTACAAAGGTGACGAGAAGAACATCGAACCGGGCCTGCAGCTGTTCACCAAGCTGGCCCAGCAGAAGCGCCTGTCGCTGGCCAACCCGACCATCCAGACCCTGGAGAAGGGCGAGATCGAAGTCGGTGTGGTCTGGGACTTCAACGGCCTGAGCTACCGCCAGCAGATCGACCCGAAACGCTTCGAGGTGCTGATCCCGTCTGACGGTTCGGTGATCTCCGGTTACACCACGATCATCAACAAGTACGCGAAAAACCCCAACGCCGCCAAACTGACCCGCGAGTACATCTTCAGCGATGCCGGGCAGATCAACCTGGCCGAAGGTCACGCCCGGCCGATCCGTGCCGAGCACCTGAAGTTGCCGGCCGAGGTTCAGGCCAAGCTGCTGCCTAACGAGCAGTACCGCGCCGTGCAGCCGATCAAGGATGCGGCGGCGTGGGAAGCGACCTCCAAGGCCCTGCCGCAGAAGTGGCAGGAGCAAGTGATCATCGAGATGGAGTGAACCTTCAAGGGGGTGTCAGGCAATACCTGCTACCCCCAATCGCTGGCAAGCCAGCTCCCACAAGGTCTGTGGGAGCTGGCTTGCCAGCGATGAGGTCAGCCACAATTGCGGAGTCCCTATGAACCACAACGTCATCCTGGTCCTGCTCGATGGCCTCAACCATCAGGTCGCGCACCACGCCATGGGCCATCTGCATGCTTATGTCGAAGCCGACCGCGCCGCGCTGTACCGGGTCGAATGCGAGCTGCCGTCGTTGTCACGGCCGCTGTACGAATGCATCCTCACCGGTGTCGCGCCGATCGACAGCGGCATCGTCCATAACAACGTCAACCGCCTGTCCAACCAGCGCAGCGTATTCCACTACGCCCGCGAAGCCGGCCTGGGCACGGCAGCGGCGGCCTATCACTGGATGAGCGAGCTGTACAACCGCTCGCCCTTCGACCCGCTGCGCGACCGCCACACCCACGCGCCCAAGCTGCCGATCCAGCACGGGCTGTTCTACTACGCCGACCACTACCCCGACTCGCACCTGTTCGCCGACGCCGAATACCTGCGCCGCCGTCATGCACCGAACTTTCTTCTGGTGCACCCGATGAACATCGACGATGCCGGCCACCGTCACGGCCTGGACAGCAGCCAGTACCGCAACAGCGCGCGCAGCGCCGACATCCTCCTGGCCGACTACCTGCGCACCTGGCTCGAAGAGGGCTATCAAGTGCTGGTCACCGCCGACCACGGCATGAACAACGACCGCTCGCACAACGGCCTGTTGGCCGAAGAACGCGAAGTACCACTGTTTGTCTTTGGCGAGGCGTTCAGCCTCGACCCGGCAGCCAAGCCGCTGCAGACCGAACTGTGCGGCACCCTTTGCGAATTGCTCGGCGTGCCCCACGACAAACCGGTGTGCCGGGAGCTGCTCAAGTGAATTCGATCACGCGCGGCAAATGGCTGGCCCTGCTCTGCCTGGTACCTTTCGCAGTGTTTTTCATCATCTTCCAGATCGCCCCGCTGGCCTGGGTAATGCTCCACAGCGTGCAGGTGGAATCGACCTGGGGCCTGGATAATTTCAGCAAGATATTCAGCTCGAAGTTCTATCGCCAAGCGATCCAGCACAGCCTGGAAATCAGCTTCTGGTCAAGCCTGTTCGGCATCCTCATCGCCATCCTCGGCAGCTATTCCTTGCGCCGGGTCGACTCGCGCCTGCGCGATTTCGTCAACGCCTTCGCCAACATGACCAGCAACTTCTCCGGGGTGCCGCTGGCCTTTGCCTTCATCATCCTGCTCGGCTTCAACGGCGCGTTGACGATGCTGCTGAAACAGGCCGGGATCATCGAAGACTTCAACCTCTATTCCAAGACCGGGCTGATCATCCTCTACACCTATTTCCAGATCCCCCTCGGCGTGCTGTTGCTCTACCCGGCCTTCGACGCCCTGCGCGAGGACTGGCGCGAATCGGCCGAGCTGCTTGGCGCCGGCGCCTGGCAATACTGGCGGCACATCGGCCTGCCGGTGCTCACCCCGGCGCTGCTGGGCACCTTCGTGATCCTCCTGGCCAACGCCCTGGGCGCCTACGCCACGGTCTATGCGCTGACCACCGGCAACTTCAACGTGCTGCCGATCCGCATCGCCGCGCTGGTGGCCGGCGACATCTCGCTGGACCCGAACCTGGCCAGCGCCCTGGCGGTCATCCTGGTCGGGCTGATGACCCTGGTGACTTTCGTCCATCAATGGCTGTTGAAGCGGAGCTACCATGTCGCGCGCTGAACCGGGCTCTGCCACGTTGTACCACCGCCTGGTGGTCTACCTGCTGTTCATCATTCTGCTGCTGCCGCTGGCCGGCACCCTGCTCTACTCGCTGGCCACCAGTTGGTCGGCCAGCCTGTTGCCCAGCGGCCTGACCTTCAAGTGGTACCTGGCGCTGTGGAGCGACCCGCGCTTTCTCGCCGCCTTCGGCCAGTCGCTGCTGGTCTGTGTCGGCGCCCTGCTGCTGTCGGTGCTGCTGATCCTGCCGCTGTTGTTCGTGGTGCATTACCACTTCCCCCGGCTCGATGCGCTGATGAACATCCTCATCCTGCTGCCCTTCGCGGTGCCGCCAGTGGTGTCGTCGGTGGGCCTGCTGCAACTCTACGGCTCGGGGCCGATGGCCATGGTCGGCACGCCGTGGATCCTGATCGGCTGCTACTTCACCGTGGCCCTGCCGTTCATGTACCGGGCGATCACCAACAACCTGCAGGCGATCAACCTGCGCGACCTGATGGACGCCGCCCAGCTGCTCGGTGCCAGCACCTTCCAGGCCGCCTTCCTGGTGGTGTTGCCGAACCTGCGCAAGGGCCTGATGGTGGCCTTGCTGCTGTCGTTCTCGTTCCTGTTCGGTGAGTTCGTGTTCGCCAACCTGCTGGTCGGCACCCGCTACGAGACCCTGCAGGTGTACCTCAACAACATGCGCAACAGCAGCGGCCACTTCAACAGTGCCCTGGTGGTTTCCTATTTCCTCTTCGTGCTGGTGCTGACCTGGGCAGCCAACCGCCTGAACAAGGACAAGTCCTGATATGAGCTTCGTCAGCGTACAGAACCTGCAAAAAAGCTATGCCGGCAGCCCGGTGTTCAACGACATCAACTGCCAGATCGAACGCGGCGAATTCGTCACCCTGCTCGGCCCTTCCGGTTGCGGCAAATCCACCCTGTTGCGCTGCATCGCCGGGCTGACCGCCGTGGACAGCGGGCGGATCTTGCTCGATGGCAACGACCTGGTGCCGCTAAGCCCGCAAAAGCGCGGGATCGGCATGGTGTTCCAGAGCTACGCGCTGTTCCCCAACATGACCGTCGAGCAGAACGTCGCGTTTGGCCTGCGCATGCAGAAGGTCAACAGCGACGATAGCCAGGCGCGGGTACGCGAGGTGCTGCAACTGGTCGAGCTGCAGGATTTTGCCCGCCGCTACCCGCACCAGCTGTCCGGCGGCCAGTGCCAGCGCGTGGCCCTGGCCCGCTCGCTGGTCACCCGCCCGCGCCTGCTGCTGCTCGACGAGCCGCTGTCGGCGCTGGACGCGCGTATTCGCAAACACCTGCGCGAGCAGATCCGTGCCATCCAGCGCGAGCTGGGCCTGACCACCATCTTCGTCACCCATGACCAGGAAGAAGCGCTGACCCTGTCTGACCGCATCTTCCTCATGAACCAGGGCCGCATCGTTCAGAGCGGCGATGCCGAAACCCTCTATACCGCGCCGGTGGACGTATTTGCTGCCGGCTTCATCGGCAACTACAACCTGCTCGATGCCGACAGCGCCAGCCGCCTGCTGCAGCGGCCGATTGGCAGCCGCCTGGCAATCCGCCCGGAAGCCATCGTCCTGAGCCTCAACGGCGAACTCGAGGGGCTGGTACGCAGTCACAGCCTGCTCGGCAACGTGATCCGCTACCGGGTCGAAGCGCGCGGGGTAGAATTGCTGGTCGATGTGCTCAACCGCTCGTCCGCCGACCTGCACCCGGATGGCCAGCGGGTATCCTTGTCGATCGATCCCACCGCCCTCTGCGAAGTCGCCTGAGGGTTGCACAGGAGTTTTTCTGAATATGGCACTAGCGATTTTCGATCTGGACGAAACCCTGATCCACGGTGACTGCGCGTCATTGTGGAGCGAGCAGATGGTCCGCCTTGGCTGGGTCGATGGCGAGTCGTTCCTGCGTCGTGACAAGGCACTGATGGATGCCTACGGCAAGGGCCATCTGGCCATGGAGGACTATATGACCTTCAGCCTGGAGCCGCTGATTGGCCGCACCCCGGAAGAAGTCGAGCATCTTGTAGCACCGTGGGTGGAAGATTTCATCGAGCCGATCATCTTCAGTGACGCCACCAAAACCATTGCCGCCCACCGCAAGGCTGGCGACCGGATCCTGGTGATTTCGGCCTCCGGTACCCACCTGGTCAAGCCGATTGCCGACCGCCTGGGCATCGATGAGATTCTCGGCATTGAGCTGGAGGTTGAGCGCGGCGCCTATACCGGCAAGACCACTGGCGTGCTGACCTACCGCGAAGGCAAGATCACCCGCTTGCTGGAATGGCTGGACCAGGAAGAAGAAAACCTTGAAGGCGCGAGTTTCTACTCGGATTCACGCAACGATCTGCCGTTGCTGCTGAAGGTGGATTTCCCGCATGTGGTCAATCCGGACCCGGTGTTGCTCGAGCAGGCCGAGAAGAACAAGTGGCCGATTCATACCTGGAAATGAAAAGCATCGCTGGCAAGCCAGCTCCCACAGGTACTGCATACACCTGACCTGTGGGAGCTGGCTTGCCAGCGATTGGCGGACTACACCAGGCTCTCGTCGATCACCAGCACCAGCTTGCCCGACACCTGATTACTCGCCAGCTCGGCAAACGCCGCTTCGGCATCCTTGATCGGGAAGGCCTTGGCCAGTTGCGGCTTGAGCCGGCCTTCACTGAACAGCGGCCACACCTGTTGGCCCAGATCGCTGAGCAGGTCAGCCTTGAACTGATCATCACGGGTACGCAAAGTCGAACCCATTACCTGCACGCGCTTGCCCAGCAGTTGCGCCAGGTCCAGCTCGGCCTTGCGCCCGCCCATCAGGCCGATGATCACCCAGCGTCCGTCCCGTGCCAGCAGCTTGAGGTTGAGCTCGGCATAGTTGGCGCCGACCGGGTCGAGGATCACGTTGAATGGGGCGAAATCATTCAGCGCGTTGAGGTCTTCACCACGCACCACGCCGCCGCTGGCGCCCAGCCCTTGGCAATAAGCCAGCCGCTCGGCCGAGCCAACGCTGACCCAGCACGGGCTGCCAAAGGCCTTGCACAGCTGGATCGCCGCCGAACCGACGCCACTGGCGCCGGCATGCAGCAACACCTTCTCACCGGGCTTGAGCGCGGCCAGCTGGAACACGTTGAGCCAGGCCGTGGCATACACCTCGGGGATTGCCGCTGCTTCCTGCAGGCTGAGGCCTTCGGGTACCGGCAACACGTGGCGGCCATCGACCACCACTTCCTCGGCCATGCCGCCGCCGGCGAGCAAGGCACAGACCCGATCGCCGACCTTCCAGGAGGAACCGGCGCCCACTTCGCTGATGATCCCTGAGCATTCCAGGCCGAGAAACTCGCTGGCCCCCGGCGGTGGCGGGTAGAGCCCGGCACGCTGGAGCAGGTCGGCACGATTGAGGCCGGCTGCGGCCACGCGAATTCGTACTTGACCGATATCGCAAGCTGGACTTGTCGTCGCAACCCACTCCACATGTCCGTCAACGCCTTGCAATGCCTTCACAGTGCCTCCATAGTTGAGTCATGACTGAGCCCGGGTGCTGTAGCCCCGGGCTTTTTGCATTATGCGTCCGGTTTTCATGGAACCGGCGAATTCAAAGACGGCCTAATATGCGTGATCAATTGTCCCTACGTCGAATCAGCATGAAGCATTTTCTGCCGAGCACCACCCTCGCCCTGTTGATCGGTCTGGGCAGTCTGCCATTGGCGGGCAGTGCATGGGCCGCCAACAGCTGGGATAAGCTCCAGCCTGACCGCGATGAAGTGGTCGCCAGCCTCAATGTGGTCGAGCTGCTCAAGCGCCACCACTACAGCAAGCCGCCGCTCAACGATGCGCGCTCGGTAATCATCTACGACAGCTACCTCAAACTCCTCGATCCTGCGCGCAGCTACTTCACCGCCAGCGACATCGCCGAGTTCGACAAATGGAAGACCCAGTTCGACGATTTCCTCAAGAGCGGCAATCTCGACCCCGGGTTCACCATCTACAAGCGCTACCTGGACCGGGTCAAATCGCGTCTGGACTTCGCCCTCGCCGAGCTGAACAAGGGCGTCGACAACTTCGACTTCACCACCAAGGAGACCTTGCTGATCGACCGCAAGGACGCTCCGTGGATGAAGAACCAGGCCGAGCTCGACGACCTCTGGCGCAAACGCGTCAAGGATGAAGTGCTGCGCCTGAAAATCGCCGGCAAAGAGCCCAAGGCGATCCAGGAGCTGCTGACCAAGCGCTACAAGAATCAGCTCACGCGCCTGGACCAGACCCGCGCCGAAGACATCTTCCAGGCCTACATCAACACCTTCGCCCAGTCCTACGACCCGCACACCAACTACCTGTCGCCCGACAACGCGGAAAACTTCGATATCAACATGAGCCTGTCGCTCGAAGGTATCGGTGCCGTGCTGCAAAGCGACAACGACCAGGTCAAGATCGTGCGTCTGGTACCGGCCGGCCCTGCCGCCAAGACCAAGCTGGTGGCACCGGCCGACAAGATCATCGGCGTGGCCCAGGGCAACAAGGAAATGGTCGACGTGATCGGCTGGCGCCTGGATGAAGTGGTCAAGCTGATTCGCGGGCCGAAAGGCTCGGTGGTGCGCCTGGAAATCATCCCGGCCAGCAACGCGCCGAACGACCAGACCACCAAGATCGTGCCAATCACCCGTGAAGCGGTGAAACTCGAAGAGCAGGCCGCGAAAAAATCGGTGCTCAAGCTCAAGCAGGACGGGCGCGACTACAAGCTCGGCATCATCGAGATCCCGGCCTTCTACCTGGACTTCAAGGCCTTCCGTGCCGGCGATCCGGAGTACAAGAGCACCACCCGCGATGTGAAGAAACTGCTGACCGAACTGCAGAAGGAAAAAGTCGACGGCGTGGTCATCGACCTGCGCAACAACGGCGGCGGCTCGCTGCAGGAAGCCACCGAGCTGACCAGCCTGTTCATCGACAAGGGCCCGACGGTGCTGGTGCGCAACAGCGACGGCCGCGTCGACGTGCTTGAGGACGAGAATAGCGGCGCCTTCTACAAAGGCCCGCTGGCGCTGGTGGTCAACCGCCTGTCGGCCTCGGCGTCGGAAATTTTCGCTGGCGCCATGCAGGATTATCACCGCGCGCTGATCCTTGGCGGGCAGACCTTCGGCAAAGGCACGGTGCAGACCATCCAGCCGCTCAACCATGGCGAGCTGAAACTGACCCTGGCCAAGTTCTACCGGGTTTCCGGGCAGAGCACCCAGCACCAGGGCGTGCTGCCGGACATCGATTACCCGTCGATCATCGACACCAAGGAAATCGGCGAAAGCGCCCTGCCCGAAGCCATGCCATGGGACACCATCCGCCCGGCGATCAAGCCTGCGGTCGACCCGTTCAAGCCGTTCCTGGCCCAGCTCAAGGCCCGTCACGACACCCGTACGGCCAAGGATCCGGAGTTCGTCTATATCCGCGACCGCCTGGCCCTGACCCAGAAGCTGATGAACGAGAAAACCGTCAGCCTCAACGAAGCCGAACGCCGTGCCCAGCATGCCGATATCGAAAGCAAGCAGCTGGCGCTGGAAAACACCCGACGCAAGGCCAAGGGCGAAGAGCCGCTCAAGGAACTGAAGAAGGAAGACGAAGACGCCCTGCCGGTCGAGCCGGACGATACCAAGCCGGAAGACGACGCCTACCTGAAGGAGTCCGGGCTGATCCTGCTGGATTACCTGGGCCTGAATTCGCAGGTGGCGCGGAACAACCCGTAAAACGGTGATGGCAAAATAATGTGACTGTGCGTCATTGCGTCATCAAATAGTCATCAGACTGTCGTGAAATAAGGGACTGAGCGCCGCGGGTGCTCAGTCCCTTTTTTTCAAGGTAGCCCTGCCATGACCGTCAACGAACAGCTCAGCGCGTTGAGCACCATCCTGGCTCAAAGCGGCTTGCACAGCCTGTTCCAACCCATTGTCTGCCTGTCCGAACGGCGCATCCTCGGCTACGAAGCACTGAGCCGCGGCCCGTCCAACAGCCCGTTGCACTCGCCGATCAACCTGTTCGCCGTGGCCCGCCAGGCCGGCCGCCTGACCGAGCTGGAAGTGGCCTGCCGCGAGAGCGCCTGCCGGCGCTTCAGCCAGCAGAACCTCGAAGGCAAGCTGTTCCTCAACGTCTCGCCGGAATCCTTGCTCGAGCCGCAGTACCAGTCCGGGCGTACCCTGAAGATGCTCCACGAACTTGGCGTGCCGCCCAGCCGGGTGGTGATCGAGCTCACCGAACAGACGCCGACCGACGACTTCCAGCTGCTGTTCAACGCCCTGCACCACTACCGCGACATGGGTTTTTCCATCGCCCTCGACGACCTCGGCGCCGGCTATTCGAGCCTGCGCCTGTGGTCGGAGCTGCGCCCGGACTACGTCAAGATCGACCGTCACTTCATCGACGGCATCCACCTGGATGCGGTCAAGCGCGAGTTCGTCGGCTCGATCCTGCAGATCGCCCGAGCGTCACGAGCCCAGGTGATTGCCGAAGGTATCGAACTGGCCGAAGAGCTCAAGGTGCTCACCGAGATGGGCGTCGACCTGGTCCAGGGCTACCTGCTGGGCCGCCCTCAGGAGCTGGCGGCGCGGGATGTGCAGGGCATGCTCGGGCAACCGGCGCAGGTGCTGCAGAGCCTCAATGAAGACAGCGGCAACCTCGCCGCGCTGCTGATCGAACAGCCCGCGGTGAACCGCGAGGCGCCCACGCCGCAGGTGCTCGAACTGTTTCGCAGCCAGGCAAATCTCAATTCCCTGGCGGTGCTCGACGCGCATGGGCAGCCATGTGGCATCGTGCATCGCCACTCGCTCTCCGAGGCCCTGCTCAAGCCGTTTGCCACTGATTTGTTCGCGCGCAAGCCGATCAGCCGGTTGATGAGCGATGATTTTCTCGCCGTGGATCTGGGCCAGTCGCTGCAACAGGTCAGCCGCCTGCTCACCAGTCGCGCCCGCCAGCGTATCGAAGAAGATTTCATCATCACCCACAACGGCCGCTACCTGGGCCTGGGGCGGGTGATCGACGTGCTCAAGCTGATCACCGAGCAGAAGATCCAGCAGGCCCGCTATGCCAACCCGCTGACCCTGCTACCGGGCAACGTGCCAATCCAGCAGTGCCTGACCCGCCTGCTGCAACAGCAACGCGCGGCAGCGATCTGTTACGTGGATATCGACAGTTTCAAGCCGTTCAACGATATCTACGGCTATGCCCGCGGCGATGAAGTGCTGCTGTGCCTGGCCCAGTGCCTGGGCGAACGGGTCGACCCCAGCCGGGATTTCGTCGGCCATATCGGTGGCGACGATTTCATGCTGGTGCTGGGCTCGGAAGATTGGCAACAGCGCTTGCAGCTGTTGCTGGAGGACTTTCAGAAACAGTGCCGGCGCTTCTACCGTGCCGAGCACCTGCAGGCCGGGTGCTTCGTTGCCACCGACCGTCAGGGCCGGCGCCAGGAATTCGCCTTGCTATCGCTGTCGATCGGCGTGGTGCAGTTGCACCCGCAGGCCTGTGCCGGGCTCGATGCCGGGCAACTGGCCGAGCTGGCCTCACAGGCCAAGCATCAGGCCAAGGATGTGCCCGGGCACAGCCTGTACCTGATCGATACCGCGCCTGCCGTTCAGGCTTCTTCGTGTTCGGGGTAGCTGTACTCGAACACCCGCACCACTTCCGAGGCGTGCCAGGAGGCTGCGGCCATACCGTCGGACGGCCCGGAGAAACGCCCCAGGCGCTCGACGCACTCGAAGAAACCGGTGCGCGGCAAACGGCTGGCACCCTGGCTGATCACCAGCGAACTGCGCAGCGGCTGCTCGGCGCGGGCGTCAAGCGCCGCCAGGTGCTCCAGCGCCGCGGTCAGGGTCTGCATGGCCGGGCTGGGCAATTGCAGACGCTCGAGCAAGGCACGGTAAGTCAGCAGGTGACGTTGGCGGCGGGCGACATCCAGCTCGCCGAGCAGGCCTTCCCAGTGCTGGCGGCTGATCCGCACGCTCACGACGGCTCGCTCCAGCCGGCCACACCCAGCTCCCAGGCCAGGCTGCGGCGGATCGCGGCATCCGGCTGGCGTTCGCCGCTTTCGATCAGCGCCAGGTACACCGGGCTGATGCCGACGCTGCGTGCCAGCTGCTCCGGCGCCAGGCCCTTGCCCTCACGCAAACGCGCCAGCTCGCTGAAACTCGGCAAGCTGGCGCTGTCTGTGGCGCTGGATGGTGTGTTTTCGGCGGCAACCGGCTCGCCTTGCCCGGCTGCTTTAAGCAGTGCCTGGTACTGCTCCCAGGGAACAACCGCGTACTCGGGTTGACCGTCTCGGCTGATGACCTGAATACCCATTACAACCCCCTTGTAGGATTACGATATGTAATCGGTAGGCATAATCCTTATGCCAATTATATTACCAGCCAACAAGGGTGTGCAGGGTCGCGATGTGATCAGCTTTTTTCCTGTTCCAGGCGTAGCGCTTCCGGCGTGTCGGGCAGGCGTTCGACCACCCGCAGTTTTTCCGGTGCCTGACGGCTGCGCCAGGCGCTGAAAGCGGCCAGTTCATCGGATACGGCTTTCATCACCCAGGCCAGCACGGCGATGTCGTCGAGCATGCCGACGCCCAGCAACCAGTCGGGGATCGCATCCAGCGGGCTGACAAAATACAACAATCCCGCCACTACCGTGATCAGCGCCTTGGGGCTGATGGCCCGGTACTCGCCGCGCCACCAGGCCAGGCACAGGGCCTGCATCAGGCGCACGTCCTCGCGCAGCTTGCCCAGCCGCGGGCCTTTGCGCGCCACGGCAAAAATCAGCGCCGGCAGGCGCCCGCGGCTGAGCAAGCGCTCGGCCAGGGGCAGAAATCGGGCGAAATTCCACGGTGCTTTCATACGGCCTCCAGGGCCAGTGCCAAGGAAGGTTATCCACAATAATTGTGGATAACCTTGTGAACAGAGCTCAGTTTCAGGCTCAAGGCGCCCGCCCGGCAAGGGTCCGGGTTAAATCGGGCGTTTTTTACACACCTGTTTCAATCACGCAAACGTTTTGCCCGCTGCGCCATGATTCGTCAACAGCCGCAGCTTTTAAGACCCTGCATGGCCCCGAGGGTTCGTTAAACCCCAGAAACGACAACGCCCCGTCGAGACGGGGCGTTGCCGGTATCAGCTGGCCTTACTCGGCAGCAGGATCGGCAGGCTCATCAGCCTTGGCCTGGTCCTTGATACCCAGCAGTTCCAGTTCGAATACCAGCACCGAGTTGGCCGGGATCATCGGGCTCGGGCTCTGGGCGCCGTAAGCCAGGTCCGACGGGATATACAGCTTGTACTTCTCGCCCACGTGCATCAGTTGCAGGCCTTCGACCCAACCCGGGATCACGCCGCTGACCGGCAGGTCGATCGGGCTGCCACGCTCGACGGAGCTGTCAAAGACCTTGCCGTCGATCAGCTTGCCTTCGTAGTGGACGGTTACCACGTCAGTCGGTTTTGGCTGGGCGCCATCAGCCTTCTTGATCACTTCGTACTGCAGGCCCGAAGCGGTAGTCACTACGCCAGTCTTCTTGCCGTTTTCTTCAAGGAACTTCTTGCCGGCCGCAGCCGACTCTTCGCTCATCTTGACCAGGCGCTCTTCAGCGCGCTTTTGCAAGGCTGCGAAGGCTTCAACCAGCTCTTCGTCCTTGATCTTCTGTTCTTTCTTGCCGACAGCGTCTTCGATACCTTGAGCAACAGCTTTCGAATCAAGGTCGTCCATGCCTTCCTGAGCCAGGCTTTTGCCCATGTTCAGGCCAATACCGTAGGAGGCTTTCTGTGCCGGAGTCTTCAGCTCGACGCTGGTCTGCGAATCGCAACCCGCCAGTACCAGGCTAACCAGGGCAACCGCAGCCGCCAACCGATGCTGTTTCATGCTATTTCCTTGTTCATGCGCCAATAGGGCAATCGAGTAAAGCCGCGAGCTTATCAGGCGGCCACGACCAATGGCTACCGGCATGAGAGCAAGAAAACCCGGATAAGTTCAGCCAGATTAAACCTTCTTCATCCTCGGCTGCAGCCAGTGGCCAGTATTGACGGGACCCGGCAGTTGGGCAAATCCGCCGGTGAGGTTTTGTAGCAGTTTGTATCGATGCCGTGCAGCGGGCGGTTATCATCCTGGGCAGCGCAGCAGCGGCAAGGACGGCAGCAATGTGGGACGGCAGGGTCACCTTCAGCGACTACTGGTTCGGCTATGTGGGACACAGTGAGGATTCATCGGCCCACAGCCATGTGGCCATCCAGCTTTGCATCGGGATTCGCGGCCCGGTGCGGGTCGATTTCGAACAGCACAGCCTGGAAGGCGCTGGCGTCATCATCGGGCCTTTCGTCAAACACCGCTCGGTGCAACAGCCGCAGCCGCTGGCGTTTCTGTTCATCTACCCGGAATCGCCCCTGGGGCGCGCACTCAACGCACAGTTGCCACTCAATGGCAGCGCCCTGGCCAGCCAGGCCATCGTCGACTGCTTCGCCCTGCAGCGCAGCACCGAACAGACCGTAGCGGCACTGAACCGCATCGTCGGCAGCCCAGCGGATTTCGACCCGCGCCTGGCCAGCGCCCTGTCCTTGTTGCGCGAAGACTGCGACGGCAGCGGCGCGGTCGGCCGCGCAGCCGAAGCGGTCGGGCTGTCCAGCCCGCGCCTGCGTCACGTGGCCACGCGCGACATGGGCGTGCCGCTGTCGCAGTGGATCATCTGGCGCAAGCTGGAGCGCGCCGCACACGCCCTGGCAGCCGGCCATAGCTTGAGCGAAGCGGCCGTGGATGGCGGCTTTGCCGACCAGGCGCACCTGAGCCGGATGATGCGGCGCATGCTCGGCCTGTCTCCGGCGCAAGCGGCTGGCGTGTTGATGCGCACGAGCGATTCGTTCAATACCTGACCTGCTGCACACGCCAAGCTCTGCCCTTCTTGATGACTAGAGGCGCAGTTCATGGGCAAGCCTACCTACCTGAAGCTAGTGGTCTGTACCGCAGTAATCGGTAGCCTGATGCTGCTCGGCTGGCAACGCTGGCAGTACAAACTGCAATACGTCAGCACCGATAACGCCGAGGTCGAGGGCATCATCGTGCCGATCCGCGCCAGACTTTCGGGCATCGTTGTGCAAGTGCCGGTGCAACACAACGGCCGGGTAGCCAGCGGCGACCTGTTGCTGCAGCTGCGCGATGATGAATACCTGCAACAACGAGACAAGGCCCAGGCAGCATTGAACAGGTTGCATGCGGCCACCGGCAGCCAAGGCACGCCCGGATTGCTTGATAGCCAGGCGCGCAGCGCGGCGGCCAACAGCCAGGCCGCCACCGCAACCATCGGCCAGCTCTCTGCCGGGCTTGAACAGGCCCGTAGCGACTTTCAGCGCGCCCAACGCCTGGCCGCCCAAGGCGTCCTCAGCAACCAGGACCTGGAAGCGGCCAAGGCGCAGTTCGATGCCCTCGGCCACCAGTTGCAGGGCGCGCGCAACAACGCCCAGGCCGCGGCGCAGGGCAGCCTGGCGCAACAGGCTGCGCTGAAGTTGCAAAGCTATCGAATCGATGCCGCCCGGGCCGACCTGGAACTGGCGCAGATTCGCTTGCAAGACACCCGTCACCGCGCGCCGCTGGCCGGTATCGTCGCCGACAAGCATGTCGAACCCGGGCAGTTCGTGGTGGCCGGGCAAAAGTTGCTGAGCCTGGTCGCCACCGATCATTTGTGGGTAGTGGCCAACTTCAAGGAGACCCAGATCAGCCGGGTCCGGGTTGGCCAGCCAGCACGCGTCACGCTCGACGCCTTCCCCGACAGGGTATTGCGCGGCCGGGTGCAGAGCCTGGTGCCGGCCACAGGGGCACGCTTCTCGTTGCTACCGCAGGAAAACGCCAGCGGCAACTTCACCAAGGTGGTCCAGCGCCTGCAAGCGCGGATCGAACTTGAGCCGCTTGCGCTGCCTTACCAGGCCGCCATGAGCCAGGGCATGAGCGCCTTGGTCGAAGTCGATACCGGTGATGAGCAACGCTTATGAAATCGCCCTGGCTGGTCGCCTTCAGCGTGACCCTGATCTCGATGATGGAGCTGCTCGACGTCACCATCGTCAACGTTGCCATTCCCAGCCTGATGGGCAGCTTCGGCGCCTCGGTGGATGAAATTTCCTGGGTCTCGACCAGTTACATCGTCGCCAACGTGGTAATCCTCCCGGCCAGTGGCTGGCTGTCGGCCTGGTTCGGCCGGCGCAACTACTACCTGGTTTCCTCGATCCTGTTCGTACTGGCCTCGCTGGGCTGCGCGATGTCCACCGAAC
Source organism: Pseudomonas sp. ZL2 (assembly GCF_054788455.1). Lineage (NCBI taxonomy): Bacteria > Pseudomonadati > Pseudomonadota > Gammaproteobacteria > Pseudomonadales > Pseudomonadaceae > Pseudomonas > Pseudomonas sp. ZL2. The sequence continues at coordinate 20,772 of NZ_JBGOGX010000066.1, forward strand.
TCTGGCAACTGGTGGCCTTTCGGATTATCCAGGGCCTGGCCGGCGGTGGCTTGCTGGGTATCTCCCAGGCGATCATCTACGACGTGTTCCCCAAGGAAAAGGTCAGCACTGGCCTGGCCCTGTACGGGGTCGGGGTAATGATGGGACCGACCCTGGGGCCCTCGGTGGGCGGTTACCTGATTGATGAATTCTCCTGGCACTGGATCTTTCTGATCAACCTGCCGATCGGCGCTGTGGCGATCCTTCTGTCGTGGCTCTGCGTGCATGACTCGATCAACGAGAAACGCCCGCAAAGCATCGACTACATCGGCTTCGCCCTGCTCGCCCTGGGCGTCGGCAGCCTGCAGATCATGCTTGAGCGTGGCGAACACTGGGACTGGCTGGAGTCGGACCTGACTATCGCCTGCCTGTTGCTGGGCAGCTTCGGCCTGCTGGCGTTTTTCTGGTGGGAGCAGCGCGTGGCCACGCCGATCGTCAACATGGCGCTGTTTCGCAACCGCGAGTTCCTCATGGGCTCGATCTGTGCCTTTTGTGTCGGCTTCGGCCTGTACAGCACACTGTTCATGGTGCCGTTGCTGCTGCAGACGCTGCTTGAGCAGAGTGCCTACCAGAGCGGCATGGTGATCTTTCCCGGCGCCCTGGCCAGCGCCGTTAGCACCCTGGTGATCGGCAAGCTGTCCCAGGAAAACAAGATCGATGAACGGCTGTTCGTCAGCATCGGCATCCTCATCTACGGCTATGCGATGTACCTGCACACCCAGTTCACCCTGCAAAGCAGCCCCGACACCCTGTACTGGCCGCTGATTATCCGCGGGCTTGGTCTGGGCATGATTTTCGTTCCGCTCACCAACCTGGCGATGCGCCAACTGCCTGCACAACTGATCTCGGTCGGCTCGGGGGTGCTCAACCTCATGCGCCAGCTCGGTGGCAGCGTCGGCATCGCCATTGCCGCAACTTTGCTGACGCGCTTTTCCTGGGCGCGCTACCGGCAATTATCCGAGCACGTCACCGAGTCGAGCATCATCGCCAGCGGCTGGGATGTTGCCCGCTACGACCCGCGCGTGCTTTCGCTGGGCACCAGCGATCCCGCTCAGGCGCAAGCCCTGCTGGTCCTGGTCAATACCCGTGAACAGGCACAGATGCTCGGCTTCAGCATGCTTTTCGGCCTGCTCGGCGCAGTCATGCTGATCGGTGTGCCGATGGTCCTGCTGATGCGCAACCCCAAACGAATCGCTCAACCCGAACAGGAAGCCTTGCCGTGCTCGAACAACTCTCGCGAATCCACGCAGGCCTGATGGCCCTGGCACTGCTCGGCAGCAGCCAGCAGGCCCGGGCTGATGACCTCTACCAGCTCTATCAAAAAGCCCTGGCCCATGACATGAAATACACCGCGGCCATCGAACAGCAACGTGCCAGCAACGAAAAAGAACCCCAAGGCCGCGCCCTGCTGTTGCCCAACCTGTCACTTGAAGGGGGCGCCGCTTGGGTCGACCGCGACGACAGCGGTGCAGCGACACGCAATCGCGACAACTCCAATGCCTACGCACTGGTGCTGATCCAGCCGCTGCTGCGCTGGCAGAACGTGATCGGCCATGACCAGAGCAAGGCGCTGGTGCTGGCCGGGGAAATCAACCTGCAGGCCGCCCGCCAGGACCTGATGCTGCGGGTCGCCGACGCCTACTTTGACCTGCTGCTGGCCGAAGACCTGCTCGGCACCAGCCACCAGCAGGTGCGCACCCTGCAGGAGCAACGCGGCAAGGCTGAACGCTTCTACCAGGCCGGCTCCGGTACCGAAAGCGAGGTGCAGCGCATCCAGGCCCGCTACGACCTGGCCTATGCCCGGCAGATGGCCGCGCACAACGCCGTGCAATTGCACCAGGAAACCCTGGCGCAGTTGACCGGCAGCGTGCCCGCGTCCCTCGCCCGACTCGACCCGCAGGTGCGTTTTCAGGGGCCGCAACCGGCGTTGATCGGCACCTGGGCCGAGCAGGCGCAACAGCACAACCTCAAGGTCCAGGCGGCGCAGATCAAGCGCCTGGTGGCAGAAAAGGAGATCGACAAGCAACAGGCCGGGCATTTGCCCACGGTCGACCTGGTGGCCGCTCACGGGCGCTTCGCCTCGGTGGGCGGCAGCCTGTACGACGTCACCCTGCCGGAAGAAAAGTACACCCAGACCGTGGTCGGTGTGCAGGTCAGCCTGCCGTTGTACGCTGGTGGCGGCACTACCAGCCGCAGCCGCGAGGCCCGCGCCCTGCACGGTGTGGCCCTGGATGAAGTCGAAGACGCCCGCCGCGAGGCTGGCCTGATGGCGCGCCAGGCCTACCTGACCCTGACCAGCGGCATCAGCCAGTATGCGGCGCTGCAGCAGGCGCTGCGCTCGAGCCAGACCAACCTGACCTCGACCACCCGTGCCTTCGAAGCCGGTGCGCGGATCAGTGCCGATGTGCTGGATGCCGAACAGCAGGTGACCCAAACCGAGCAGCAACTGGCCGAACAGCGTTATTCAATCGTGCTGGCCCAGCTCAGGCTGCTGGCCGCCAGCGGCAGCCTCGGCGATGCCGGCCTGCAAGAAATCAACGCGCTGTTGTCAGCGGGCACTCAAGGGTAGTGGCCGTCGCGGTACTGCGCCGCCACCTCGCGCAAAACCTCGCACAGCCATTGCGCCGGCACTGCCAGGGGCAAGGCGGCGTTGCTGCAGATGCCGACCGAGCCGCCCGGCTCGCTGACGCCCAGGTCCAGCTCGCACAGCTCACCGCGGCCGAGGTCGACGCGCACCGCATCCCGAGGCGCAACCCAGACCGCATCGCTGCCTTGCACATAACGGCGGCTGAGGGCCGGCGACAGGGTTTCCAGGCGCTGCGCGGGTTGCTCGATGGCGCACTGCACGAACAGGCTGTCGGCGTGCTTGCGGATGGTCGTGCCGGCCAGCGGCAACACCAGCGGGTAGCGCCCGACCTGGCTGCGCTCGATCGGCTGGCGGCCCAGCAAGGGATGACCGGGGCGCACCACCAGCGACATCGACTCACTGTACAGGTGCTCGAACATCAGCCCCTGGATTTGCGGGCTGTCGGTCATGCGTCCGATCACCAGGTCCAGTTCCCCCACATGCAATTGCCCGAGCAGGTGCGCGCTGGGGCCGGTGGCAACGCTGACCACCAGGGCGTCATGGCGCTGGTGCAGGCGGCAAAGTACTTCGGGCATCAGCAGGCTTTCGACGGTCGACAGCACGCCGACACGCACCTGGGGCGGCGCATGCTCTTCGCCGCGCAAGGTGCTGACGCCTTCGCGCAGGGCCTGCACGCTGGGGCCGGCGTAGCGCATGAAACGCACCCCGGCCGGGGTCAGCTCGACGCCCTGCTTGCTGCGCTCGAACAGCCGCGTCTGCAGCAGGTCTTCAAGTTCCTTGAGGGTCTTGGAGATGGCCGGCTGACTGATCGCCATGGTGTCGGCGGCCTTGGCAAAACTGCCCTGGCGGGCAATCTCGAGAAAGCACAACAGGTGGCGGAATTTGATCCGGGTATCGAGGTTCATCCCCGGAGTTTATCGGGGCTCCGGCAAGACTGCGACCGCTTTGCGGTCGATCGCCGGCAAGACCGGCTCCCACAGGTACTGCATACCCCAGACACTGTGGGAGCTGGCTTGCCAGCGATGAGGCCATCAATAGCGACCCAGCTCTACCTGCTCGCCACTGATCCGCACCGGCCACACCTGCAACGCCTGCTGCGGATCCTCCAGGCAACGCCCGTCACGCAAGCAGAAATGCTGCTTGTACAACGGCGCCGCCACCACCAGTTCGCCCTTGAGCTCCCCCACCAGCCCGCGGCCGATCACATTGGCGCCGGACCTGGGGTCATGGTTGTCCACTGCGAACACCGGCGTGGCCTGCCCCGGCAGGTAGAACAGCGCCACCTGGCGCCCCTCGAACCACACCACCACCCCAGACTGGGCGACCAGGTCGGCACGGGTGCAGACCGTCTGCCAGTGTTGCGCCTGAACAGTTATCGCAGCGTTGGACTGGCTCATCAAAGCACCTCCTCGGTGGTCGGGATCAAGTGAAGTTCGCCGGCGCCGATGGGCCGGCGCTGGCCGCGTTCGCGGACAAAGTGCACACCCGGGTCCGGGCGCTGATCGTTGACGAAGGTACGGAAGCGCTTGAGCTTGTCCGGATCCTTCAGGGCATTGGCCCACTCGCACTCGTAGCGGTCGACCACCTGTTGCATCTGCGCTTCCAGCTCTGCACCCAGGCCGAGGCTGTCGTCGAGGATCACCTGCTTGAGGTAGTCCAGCCCGCCCTCCAGGCTTTCGCGCCACACCGAGGTGCGCTGCAGCTTGTCGGCGGTGCGGATGTAGAACATCAGCACGCGGTCGATGATGCGGATCAGGCTGGCGTCGTCCAGGTCGGTGGCGAACAGTTCGGCATGCCGCGGGCGCATGCCGCCGTTGCCGCAGACGTACAGGTTCCAGCCTTTCTCGGTGGCGATCACGCCGATGTCCTTGCTCTGCGCCTCGGCGCATTCGCGGGTGCAGCCGGACACCGCGAACTTGAGCTTGTGCGGCGAACGCAGGCCCTTGTAGCGGTCTTCCAGGGTCAGGGCCATCTGTACGCTGTCCTGTACGCCGTAGCGGCACCAGGTGCTGCCCACGCAGGATTTCACCGTGCGCGTCGACTTGCCGTAGGCGTGGCCGGTCTCGAAGCCTGCGGCAATCAGTTCGGCCCAGATTTCTGGCAATTCATGCAGCTGGGCGCCGAACAGGTCGATGCGCTGGCCGCCGGTGATCTTGGTGTAGAGGTCGTATTTTTTCGCCACTTCGCCGATGACGATCAGCTTCTCGGGGGTGATCTCGCCGCCGGGAATCCGCGGCACCACCGAGTAGGTGCCGTTCTTCTGCATGTTGGCCATGAACGTGTCGTTGGTGTCCTGCAGCGGCACCAGCGACGGGTCCATGATCGGCTGGTTCCAGCACGAGGCGAGGATCGAGCCGACCGTGGGTTTGCAGATATCGCAGCCGACATGGCCGCGCCCATGCTTGGCGAGCATCTCGTCAAAGCTGAGGATACCCTCGACCCGCACCAGCGCGTACAGCTCCTGGCGGGTGTAGGCGAAGTGTTCGCACAGGCTCTTGTCGACGCTGACGCCGCGGGCGATCAGCTCATGCTCGAACACCTGCTTGAGCAATGCCGCACAACCGCCGCAACCGGTACAGGCCTTGGTCTGTTGCTTGAGCTGGCCAAGCTCGCCGCAACCGCTGTCGATGGCGGCGCAGATCGCGCCCTTGCTGACGTTGTGGCAGGAACAGATGGTCGCGCTGTCGGGCAAGGCATCCGCGCCCAGTGCCGGCGCGCCGGCCGACTGCGGCAGGATCAGGCCGGCCGGGTCGGCTGGCAGGGCAATGCCGTTCTGCACGTATTGCAGCAGGGTGTCGTAGTAGCTGTTGTCGCCAACCAGCACCGCACCCAGAACGTGTTTGCCGCTGGCATCGACCACCAGGCGGCGGTAGGCCGAGGCGGCTTCATCGATAAAGCGATAGCTGCGCGCACCCGGGGTCGCGCCATGGGCGTCGCCAATGGAGCCGACGTCGACGCCGAGCAGCTTGAGCTTGGTCGACATGTCGGCACCGGTGAAGCTGCCAGCGTCCTCACCGGACAGCGCCGCCGCGACATTGCGCGCCATGCTGTAGCCCGGCGCTACCAGGCCGAACACACTGCCGTTCCACGAGGCGCATTCGCCGATGGCGAAGATCCGTGGGTCGCTGCTGCGACAAGCACTGTCGATCATCACCCCGCCGCGTGGCGCGGTGTCCAGGCCGCTGCTGCGGCCCAGGGCATCCTGCGGGCGGATACCGGCGGAGAACACGATCAGGTCGGTTTCGAGAAATTCGCCGCCGTCGAAGTTCATCCGGTAGCGATAGTCTTCACCGGCAACGATGGCCTGGGTCGCCCGCGACAGGTGCACGCCAACCCCCAGGGCTTCGATCTGCGCACGCAAGGCCGCGCCGCCTTCGGCATCCAGTTGCACCGGCATCAAGCGCGGGGCGAACTCCACCACGTGGGCTTCCAGGCCCAGGGATTTCAAGGCATTGGCTGCCTCCAGGCCGAGCAGGCCACCGCCGACCACCACGCCACGGCGGGCACTGTTGGCGGCGGCACGGATGGCATCGAGGTCATCGAGAGTGCGATAGACCAGGCGCGCCGCCCCGTGCGAGCCTTCGATCGGCGGCACGAACGGATAGGAACCAGTGGCCAGGACCAGTTGATCGTAAGGATAACGCCCGAGGTGGGTGACCACTTCGCAGCGTTCGCGGTCGATCTCCAGCACCTGCTCGCCCAGGTGCAGGTGAATGCCGTGCCCGGCGTACAAGCCCGCCTCGCCCAGCGCCAGGGTCTCGGCATCACTGCCACTGAAGTACTCCGACAGGTGCACGCGGTCGTAGGCGCGCTGGCGTTCTTCGCCGAACACCCGCACCTCGAAGCGACCCAGGGCACCGCGTTCGATCAGTTGCTCGACGCAGTGATGACCGACCATGCCGTTGCCGACGATGATCAGCTGTTGCCGCGCTTCGATGCTGGTAAACCCATTCATACCCGATCCTCACTCAAGGCCATTCACGGTGGCTTTGCTGCTGGGGGCCAACCCCGAAAAACAAAAAAAGGCGCCTGGAGCCGAAGCTCCAGGCGCCTTTGCCTGGTCGTTTTATGTAGTCCCGGTTGCGAATCGCCATTGACCCGCGAGGACGTTGTACTTAAGCAAAAGCAGGTAGCGTGCCAACTGCCAAAGCCTTTGAAACCGGGGCTTGAGGACTGTCCACCACGGCCGTTATCGACCCAGGCTGGTGCAGCCCTCCCCCTTATGGGGCACTCAGTACACGTCGCGCAGGTAGCGTTTGGCGCGGCTCAGCTCGCTGACATAGGCCTCGGCCCGCTCCACACTCATGCCGCCGTACTGATGCACCACCTGCTTGAGCGCCGCATCGACATCCCTGGCCATGCGCTCGGCGTCACCACAGATGTAGAAATGCCCACCCTCCTCCAGCCAGCGCCAAAGCTCGGCGCCCTGTTCGAGCAGGCGCTGCTGCACGTAGATCTTCTGCGCCTGATCGCGGGAGAACGCGGTGTCCAGGCGGGTCAGGTGGCCGTCGCGCTGCCAGGCCAGCAGCTCGTCGCGGTAATAGAAATCCGTAGCGGCCTGCTGTTCACCAAACAACAGCCAGTTGCGGCCTGTGGCGCCTTCAGCCTGACGCTCCTGGAGGAACGCCCTGAACGGCGCGATACCGGTACCGGGGCCGACCATGATCACTGGCGCCGTACTATCGCTGGGCAGGCGAAAGTGCGCGGTCGGTTGGCTGAAGATTTCTACGCGGCCCGGCTCACCGCGGTCGGCCAGGTAGGTCGAGCACACGCCCTTGCGCTGGCCGTAACGGACGGTGGAAACCGTCAGGTGAACCTGATCAGGGTGCAACTTCTGGCTCGAGCTGATCGAGTACAGCCGCGGCTGCAAGGGTTTGAGCAGGCTCAACCAGGTCTCCAGGCTCAGCTCGGGTGTGCAGCCGTACACCAGGTCGATCAGTTGCTTGCCCCACAGCCAGTCCTTGAGCGCAGCCTTGTTGTGCGGTTCAAGCAACTCGCGCAACTGTGGATTGCCAACCGCGAAGGCCTCGAGCAGCTGCGGGGTAATGCGGGCGATCTCCAGGTGTTGCAACAGCGCCTCGGCCAGCGGCATGTCGGCCTGGCCCTTGAGGCTGACGCAGCGGCTGCCATCGAAGCGGGTGGCGCTCAGCAGTTCGTCGACCAGCGCCGGGCAGTTGCGCGGCCACACGCCGAGGGCGTCACCGGCCTGATAAGTGAAACCGCTGTCGCCCAGGTCGAATACCAGTTGGCGGGTTTCCTTGAGCGCGCCGGGGCCGTTGAGCAGGCGATTGCCGACCAGGGTCGTTGCCAGCGGCCTGGTTTTGCTGAAGCCGGTTGCGGCCGGCGCTGCCACTGGCGCTTCGAGCAGCAGCTGGCCGTGGCCCAGTTTGCCCAGCAGCGCCTGCAGCCATTGCCCGGCCGGTTCATTGAAATCGCCCTCGCAATCGACCCTGTCGAGCAAGCGCTCAGCCCCCAGTTCTGCCAGGCGCTGATCGAGCTTGCGACCAAACCCGCAGAACTGTTCATAGCTGGAATCCCCCAGGGCCAGCACCGCATAAGGCAAGCCGGCGCAGCGTTGAGAATGCTCGCCGTGCAGGCCACGCCAGAATGCCGCGCCGCTGTCCGGCGCGTCACCGTCGCCAAAGGTGCTGGCGATCAGCAGCAGGCTGGCCGGGCTGTCCAGCTGCTCCAGGGCCACGTCTTCCATACAGCTCAACTGCACCGGCAAGCCGACCTTGCGCAGGCGCTCGGCACACTGCTCGGCCAGGGCCTGACCGTTGCCGGTTTGCGAGGCCCAGAGCAGCAGGTGCTTGTCCTGTACCGAAACGGGCTGCTGATCGATCTGGACGGCCTCGATACGTTCGCCAGCGACCCGGCTCAGGGCCACCGCGCAATACTTGAAGGCCGGTTGCAGCGACAGCGGATCGACCGCGTCGCTGGTGAGCGCATTGATCGCCAGGTGTTCACCGTAGACGTCGTTCCAGTGGAACGGCGCAAAGCAGTTGCCCGCCAATACCCGGGTGGTGATCCGTGCCGGCAGTACGGCCTGCCCGCGGCGTGAACGGATCTGCACCTGGTCCTTTTCAGCAATGCCCAGGCGCTCGGCATCGTCCGGATGAATTTCCACGAACGGCCCGGGGTCAAGCTTGTTCAGCGCCGCCACCTTGCCGGTCTTGGTCAGGGTGTGCCACTGGTGCTGGACCCGGCCGGTGTTGAGCACCAGCGGGAAGTCAGCGTCCGGCAGCTCGGCGCTGGGCAGGCACGGCCGGGCAAAAAAGCGTGCCTTGCCCGTGCGGGTGGGGAAGGCAATGGCAGGTGCCTCGCCTTGCGCATCGCGCAACAGGGCCTGGCTGATACCGTCGTTGCGATAACGCAGCGGGCTGCGATCGTTCTCACGCCCGGGTTCACACGGCCATTGCTGCGGCGTCTCACGCAAAGCGGCATAGCTGACGCCGCGCACATCGTAGCCCGTGGCCGGGTTCCAGGCCTGGCGCAACTCGTTGAACACCGCTTCAGCATTGGCGTAGCTGAACGCCTCGGCATAGCCCATGGCGCAGGCGATACGGGCAATGATCTGCCAGTCGGGCAAGCTCGCGCCCGGCGCCTCGACGGCCTGGTTCATCAGGGTCAGGTTGCGCTCGGAATTGACCATCACCCCCTCGCCCTCAGCCCACAGCGCGGCGGGCAGGAGGATATCGGCGTAGCGGTTGGTCTCGGTGTCGAGGAAGGCATCCTGGGTGATCACCAGCTCCGCCGCCTGCAAACCTTCGATCACTTGTCGGCGGTTGGCGACGCTGGCCACCGGGTTGCTGCAGATGATCCAGCAGGCCTTGATCTGCCCGGCAGCGAGGTTTTCGAACAGCGCCACCGTGCCGTCACCGGCTTCGCTGCGCAGGCTGCCGGTGGGGATCTGCCACAGCTGCTCGACGAAGGCGCGATCCGCCGCGACCAGCGCCGAGCGTTGCCCTGGCAGGCCCGGGCCCATGTAGCCCATTTCGCGCCCGCCCATGGCATTGGGCTGGCCGGTCAGCGAGAACGGTCCGCTGCCCGGCCGGCAAACGGCGCCGGTGGCCAGGTGCAGGTTGCACAGGGCGTTGCTCTGCCAAGTGCCATGGATGCTCTGGTTCAGGCCCATGGTCCAGCAGCTCATCCACTCCGGGGCCTGGCCGATCCAGTTGGCGGCCTGGCGGATATCGGCTTCGCGCAGCCCGGTGATAGCAGCGACCCGCTCGGGTGTGTAGTCCTGTAAAAAGGCCGGCATATCCTCCCAGCCTTCGGTGTAGCACTGGATGAAATCGGCGTCGCACTGACCGTTTTCCAGCAACAGGTAGAGCAGGCCATTGAGCAACGCCAGGTCGGTACCCGGTTTGATCTGCAGGAACAGGTCGGCCTTGTCGGCGGTAGCGCTGTGCCTGGGGTCGACGACGATCAGCCGGGCACCGGCCTTGAGCCGGTCGAGCAAACGCAAAAACAGGATCGGGTGACAATCGGCCATGTTCGCGCCGATCACCAGGAACACCTCGGCGCGGTCAAAATCCTGGTAGCTGCCCGGCGGCCCATCGGCGCCCAGCGACAGCTTGTAGCCGCTGCTGGCGCTGGCCATGCACAGGCGCGAGTTGGACTCGATATGCCGGCTGCGGACAAAACCCTTGGCCAGTTTATTGATCAGGTACTGGGCCTCCAGCGACATCTGCCCGGAGACATAGAACCCCAGGGCGTCGGGCCCATGCTCATCAATGATCGCCCGCAGGCGCTGTGCTGCCTGTTCGATAGCGGTATCGATGCCGCTCTGCACCGGGTCGCGCTGACGCTGGTCGCGCAAGTAAGCGTGCTCCATGCGCCCGGACTCGCGCAGCGGTTGATGGGCGGTCAGGCCCTTGGTGCACAGGCGGCCAAAATTGCTGGGGTGCAGCTTGTCACCACTGACCTTGGTCACCCGCCCGCCTTCGACGCTCATGACGATGCCACAACCGACGCCACAATACGGGCACACGCTGCGCACGCTGGTGCTGCTCATCGGCCTACCTCCTGATTGCGCAAACAAAAAGGCGCCCTGCTGCCCCCGGCTTGAATGAACAAGCGGGGCAACACGGCGCCTTTGTCGTGAACGGGGCAATCTGCGTTGATTGCCGGATTCTCAAGCTGTAGCAAGGGCCGCGCCAGAATGGCCGGAGCCTTGCGTTACGGGGCTCAGGCACTTGGCGGTGCCGGGCAGCCTGCACCGCAATGGGCCCGCTTGCACCATCGGATGGCACTGCCACCCGGCGAGGCTTTATCATTGGCGCACATTCCGAGAGACGAAATACCTTCCCCCATGAGCCAAGTGGTCCTCAAAAACGCCGAACAGCTGGCCCTGATGCGCAATGCCGGGCAATTGTTGAGCCAGGTGTTCGCCCACCTCGACAGCTTCATCGCCCCCGGGGTCAGCACCCTGCAGATCAACGACCGGGCCGAGGCCTTTATCGTCGATGTACTCAAGGCGCGCCCGGCGAGCAAGGGCCAGTACGGCTTCGCCTATTCGCTGAACACCTCGGTCGACCATGTGGTGTGCCACGGCGTGCCGCATGCCGACGAGGTGCTCAAGGCCGGCTCCATCGTCAATGTCGACATCACCCTTGAGCAAGGCGGCTACATTGCCGACTCGTCGAAGATGTATTGCCTGGGGCAGATCGATACCGCCGCCCGGCACCTGGTCGACACCACCTATGCCGCGCTCTGGCAGGGCATCCGCCAGGTACGCCCGGGAGCGACCCTGGGCGATATCGGCTACGCCATCCAGCGCCATGCCGAAGCGGCTGGCTACAACGTGGTGCGCGAGTACTGCGGCCATGGCATTGGTCGGCAGATGCACGAGGCGCCCGAGGTGCTGCACTACGGCCACAAGGGCAGCGGCCTGCAGCTCAAGCCAGGCATGGTGTTTACCATCGAACCGATGATCAACCAGGGCGGGCGCGGGGTGCGCACCCTCAAGGATGGCTGGACGGTGATCACCCGCGACCGCAGCCTGTCGGCGCAATGGGAACACACCATCGCCGTCACCGCCGAGGGCTTTGAGGTGCTGACCCTGCGCGAGGAAGAGCGCGCCATGCTGGCCAGCGCCTAAGTCGGCGAATCCGGTTTGCCGCGCACCGCGCGGCTCTCTACAATCCGCGCCATTACGGCCGGCACCCGCACATTCCCCTACCGGCCCCGGAGCTTTTTCATGGAAGAAATCGAGCAGCACTGGCTGTACGCCCTTTCCGCCCCCATGGCCGCCCTCAACGGCGCCAGCTACACCGCCGCGACCTACTTCGAGACCTACGACGAAGACGAGACCGACCTTAAAAAGTGGTGGGGCATCAACAATCGCCAGGAGTTGCTGAACATGCTCAGCATGGCCGACACCGGCCACGCCCTGGAGCTCAAGGACGCCTACTGGCAAGCCGCGCGCTGCCTGCCCAGCGAATGGCCGCAGGTGCTTGAAGCGCTGACACCGCGCAAGCGCATCCAGTACGAGTTCGCCCGGCGCACCCTGGCCGACTGCGGCCAGGGCGGCGTGCGCGCCTGGGACCTGGGGCGCATGGGTTACCTGCTGCGGGCAGGGTTGCGCAAGGGCTACCTCAGCATCGCTGAAAGCCACTGGCTGCAAGGCCGCCTGGCCCTGCGTGCACGGCACTACTACAACAGCTGGGACCGCTACCTGGCCGGCTACCTGTTTGGCAAGGCGCTGTGGAACTGCTCCAGCGCCAGCGACGAAGAACTGGCGCAGTGCCTGGAGCGCCAGGGCAGCGAACACTGGAACCGCTGCATCATGATGAACCTGAGCCAGGACGCCCTGGGCTTTTTCGCCAGCATCCCCTGGGAGCTGCCGCTGAACCTGCCGGAACGCCCCGACACCCTGCAAGGAGGCTGGTCATGAGCTGCTGGATTCGCCTGGGCATCGAGCCGACCAACGACCCCGATGTCATCCGCGGCGCTTACCGCGCGCTGTTGCCGCAGCACCACCCGGAAACCGACCCGCAGGGTTTCCAGGCCCTGCGCGAGGCTTACGAGCACGCCCTGCGCCTGGCCCGCGACGAGCAGGATGAGGCCCCTGAGCACGACGAGCCGGTGCTGGTGCGCAATGCACTGATCGAACAGACCATGAGCGACTTTTCCAAGCTGCTCGGCGACCCGACCCGCCGCTTCGACCCGCCAGCCTGGCAGGCCTTCATCGATGGTTTCGCCAGCCTGACCCTGGGTGACCAGGAACAGGTCAGCTGGCACCTGCTGTACAAGCTGATGGAGACCGGCCCGCTGTCGCACGCCTGCGTGCAACTGATGGCCAGGCACCTGGGTTGGGAAAACGAGGTACTGCGCCTGGAAGATCCGCGCCAGGCTGATGAATTTCTTGAACGCATCAGCGAGCCGGACCCGTTTGACACCGGCGTGATGAAGCACTGGTCGATAGAAGCGCAAATAGAAACCCTGTGGTTCGCCAGGAACCTGGATTTCCTCTACCACACCCGGCCGCTGTTCGAGTTCGAGAGCTTCGTCACCCTGCACACCTGCCTGCCGTTCCCGGATGACCCGGCCTTTATCCAGCGCCTGATGGTCAAGCTGTGCCAGGCCGGCATCGGCAGTACCAGCTTCTTTGCCATGATCGCCGAGCAGCAACGCCAGGCACCGGACGATATCGACCTGCTGTACCTGCTCGCCTGCCAGGCCAGCGACACCGGCCAGGAAGAACTCGCCCGCCAGTGCTGGACCCGCCTGTGGTGCGAGCACCAGCACCCGGAAGCGGGACGCTGGCTGCTCAACCTGTGCGCCCAGCACCAACCGCAGCGCCTGCCGCTGTTGATCCAGGCCCTTGATCGCCTGGAGCCGGTGTACCAATGGCCACAAGACTTGAACGATCTGGCGCAGATCTGGGGCAGCCCGTCGCAGCGCCCGGAAACCCTGACACGCTGGTTCGAAGCCGCACGTGACGAGCACGAAGGCATCGCCGGGATTTTCGTCAAATGGCGCCTGGACGGCAAAGACGAACTGCCGCTGCTGGCCTGGCTGCTCGACGACCAGCCGGATCGCCAGCTGCAGCGCCTGTACCGCCACGCCTGGGCGCTGCACCGTGGTGACAGCGGCCTGCTGCGGCAGATCATGGCCGAGCCGCTGGGCGACGACCCGCTGGATCAACTGATCATCGAAGGCTTCAAGTACCAGGCCGAGCAACAGTTGCGCTGGCTCGAGCAGTCACCGCTGGCCCTGGCCCTGACCGCCTTCATCAACAGCCCTTCGCCACAGCCGCAACTGCCCGAAGTGCTCTGCGAAGGCAGCGGCCTGTCGGTAGCCCGCGACTGGCTGCGGCGGATGCGCAGCTACCCGGCCGCCACCCTGCCCAAGCTGACCGCGCTGATCAAGCCGGCCAACCTGATGCCGACGCCTTTCGGCGTGCAGCTGCTTTCGGACCTTGCCGAAGCCGGCATCGAACTGCCGCGCCCGCCTGCCGACGATGGTCTGTGGACCTGGCACCGGCAGAACCTGTTCATGCTCGCCCTGGTTGACCAGCCCCAACGCTGGCTGGCGATGGTGCCAGCGCAGTTGCTGGCCAGCCTGCCATACCCGGCCGGCCATCCGTTCGCCGGCCTGCAGCAGTTGCTGCTACGCCTGCAGGGCCAGCAAGGCAACGTCGATGGCCTGCTCGGCTGGCTGGATGACAACGACCCGCTGCAAGGCTTTATCGGCCAGCGCCTGTCGACGGTGCAGCAAGCCCTGGACAGCGCCAAGCTGCCCAGCAACCTGAAACTGTACGCCTGCCTGGAAAACGACCCGCACGCCTTCGATGATGACGTACTGGGCATGATGGTGCTGTGCGCCATTCTCTATCACGACCCGAGCCTGAACGCCGAACAGCATGGCAGCCTGCTGCGGCGCATCTCGACCCTGACCTGCCCGGATGCCTGGTTCGAACCGTTTCGCAACGGCCTGATCAAGGGCGAGCCGGTGCGCCCGCCGCGCAAGGTGCTGGAGGAAGACGAGCTGATCAACAGCACGCTGTTCTACAGCATGCTCGACAGCCTCAAGGACCTGGCGCGTTACGGCAGCGCCGGGGTGCCGCGGGCCAAGGTGCTCAAGGAATTGCAGCGCGGCAAGGATTACCCGGGCATGGACGCCGGCATTCGCGCAGCCCTGACTGCCTTGTTGTCGTGGTCCGAGCGCCTGCTGCTGGCCAATTCCGGCAGCCAACCGGTACCGGCCTCGCACGTGTGGAAAATCGGTAGCCGCCTGGGCCGCAAGGGTTACGGCGTGCAGGTAGTCGCCAGCATCCTTCTCGGGCCGATCCTGACCCTGATGGCCAGCAGTGCAGTCGAGCAGATCTTCTTCGGCCTGCTGTTCGTCGGCCTGCTCGGCAGCGCCACCCTGCGCCGCCTGCACGACATTGGCCGGGGCATCCCGATGATGATCATCTTCGTGATGCTGATCCCGTTCCTGCACTTCTTGCCGCTGGTGCTGCTGCTCCTGCCGGGCGAACCGCTGCCCAACCGCTACGGCGTGCCGCCCGTCAATCAGCCGCAGGACAACCTGCAGGGTGGCCTGCAAGCCGCCCTGCGACGGCTCAACGGTCAGTAACGCATGTCGTCCAGCGCCTCGATGAGGCGCTGGCGAGCGCCGGCGATCTCGGTCGACTCCTGGCCGGCCAGGATCGCGCTGAACTCATTGAGCCAGTCGCCGATCGCATCGCGTTCAGCCCCCAGGCTCTGCGCCCAGGCCCGCTCCAGGCGTGCCAGCAAGGTGCGGTTGGGCAAGGCATCGCGCGGGTGGATCTTCAGCCCGGCAAGGCGTTCATGGCTGGCTTGGCGCGCGGCTTCATCCAGCCCGGTGGGGCTGCGATCGATCACGTGACTGAACTGCTCGCGAGTCTGCGGCAAGGTCACATCGACTTCCAACAGGCCGTTGATGTCATAGCTGAAGCGCACGTCCAGGCGCTGGATCTTGCCGTTCGGGGTCAGCGGGATCTTGAAAGAATCGACAAAGATGTTGTCTTCGACCCAGGGCCGCTCGCCTTGATAGACGCGGATGCTGATGGCTGTCTGTTCAATATGAGTGCTGTAGAACGGCTTGATCCGTGACGTAGGGATCACGGTATTACGGTCGATGATCGGCGCAAAGATCTCGGTCTGGTATTCGCCATCCATCGCGGCGATACCCAGGGTGTAGGGGCAGACATCGGTGAGGATCAGCTCTTCGATCGCCGAATCGCGCGCCTTGCACGCCGCCTGGGTGGCAGCACCGAGGGCAACGATGGTGTCCGGGTCGAGGTAGCGGTAAGGCAGGCGGCCGAACAGGGTCGAGACCATCTGCTGGATTACCGGCATGCGCGTGGCACCGCCGACCAGCACCAGGCTGTCGAGGTCGCTGGCGCGCAGGCGTGCATCGCGCAGGGCCTGCTCGATCGGTGCACGAATCCGCGCCAGCAACGGCGCCCAGATCTTCTGCGCACGGGCTTCATCGAGCGACCAGTGGCGGCTGACGCCGTCACCGTTCCAGCTCAAGTGCTGCTCGCCCTCGCCCAGCTTGCACTTGAGCTGCTCGATGGCATCGGCAAGGCTGGCCAGGGCCTGGGGCGCGAGCATCGCCGGCTTGAGTTGCCAGTGCTGCAGGCAGGCCTGCAGCAAGGCGCCGGTAAAATCTTCGCCGCCGAGGAAGTTGTCGCCGGTCGAGGCATGCACCTCGATCAGCGGCAGCGCGTATTCCAGTACAGTCACGTCGAAGGTGCCGCCACCGAGATCGAAGATCAATGTGCGTTCGAATTTCTGCTCGTGCAGGCCGTAGGCCATGGCTGCGGCGGTCGGTTCGTTGATCAGGCGCTGGACTTTCAGGCCGGCAAGCTCGGCGGCAAAGCTGGTGCGCTTGCGCTGCTCGTCGCTGAAATAGGCCGGCACGGAAATCACCGCTTCGCTGATCGGGCAACCGAGAAACGCTTCGGCATCGGCCTTGAGTGCACCGAGCACCAGCGCCGACAGTTCTTCGGGGCTGAATACCTGGTCACCGAGGGTGATCTTTTTTTCGCTGCCCATGAAGCGCTTGAAGGCGGCGGCGGTGCGTTGCGGATGGGTAGTCAGGCGTGAGCGTGCGGCCTTGCCGACCAGGATGCTGCCGTCTTCGTCGAGGCTGACCACCGAAGGCGTGAGCACGTCGCCAAGGGCGTTGGGGATCAGTTGTGCCCGGCCATCCTGCCAGACCGCCACCAGGCTGTTGGTGGTGCCCAGGTCGATACCCAGCATTGGCGCCGGGGAAGTGCTTGCATCCTGCATGTTCGTTCTCTTGCTCAGAAGTGGTGCTGGCACGGAGCAAAACAGTAGCGTCCCAGCGTACTGGTGGATTCTGGACGAATTCCAGAAACAAAAAAAGCGACCCTAAGGTCGCTTTCTTTGTTGCTTCCGGGTGTTCAGTGGGCCCTGGAAGCTAAATATGGCGCAGCGGACGGGACTCGAACCCGCGACCCCCGGCGTGACAGGCCGGTATTCTAACCGACTGAACTACCGCTGCGCGATACACTGAGAAGTGGTGGGTGATGACGGGATCGAACCGCCGACCCTCTGCTTGTAAGGCAGATGCTCTCCCAGCTGAGCTAATCACCCTTCGTCTCGGTGTGGCGCGCATTCTACGGAGCACCGAACACTCTGGCAAGCACTTTTTTAAAAAAATTTTTGAGGCGTTCCAAAGACTTAGCGGTGCTTGGCCTGAAGTGCCCGCTCGGAGTTTAATGCCCTCCTTATGTGTTGAGGAGAGATTCACCCCATGTGGTTCAAAAACCTGCTGACCTACCGCCTGACCCAGGACATTTCGTTCGACCCCGAGGCACTGGAAACCGCTCTGGCCAGCAAGCCGGCTCGCCCATGCGCCAGCCAGGAGTTGACCACTTACGGCTTCGTCGCCCCGTTCGGCAAAGGTGAAGACGCACCGCTGGTGCATGTCAGCGGCGACTTCCTGCTGATTGCCGCGCGTAAAGAAGAGCGCATCCTGCCGGGCAGCGTCGTGCGCGATGCGGTTAAAGAGAAGATCGACGAGATCGAAGCCGAGCAGATGCGCAAGGTCTATAAGAAGGAGCGCGACCAGATCAAGGACGAGATCATCCAGGCCTTCCTGCCGCGCGCCTTTATTCGCCGCTCGATGATCTTCGCCGCCATCGCCCCCAAGCAAGGCCTGATCCTGGTCAACTCGGCCAGCGCCAAGCGTGCCGAAGACCTGCTGTCGACCCTGCGTGAAGTCATCGGCTCGCTGCCGGTGCGCCCGGTGACTGTGAAGATCGCCCCGAGCGCGACCATGACCGACTGGGTCAAGACCCAGCAGGCCGCGCCTGACTTCTATGTACTGGATGAGTGCGAGCTGCGCGACACCCACGAAGACGGCGGCATCGTCCGTTGCAAGCGCCAGGACCTGACCAGCGACGAGATCCAGTTGCACCTGGGCACCGGCAAGGTGGTCACGCAACTGTCGCTGGCCTGGCAGGACAAACTGTCGTTCGTGCTCGACGACAAGATGGTCATCAAGCGCCTGCGCTTTGAAGAGCTGCTGCAGGACCAGGCCGAAGAAGACGGCGGCGACGAGGCCCTGGGCCAGCTCGATGCCAGCTTCACCCTGATGATGCTGACCTTTGGCGAGTTCCTGCCGGCGCTGTTCGAGGCGTTGGGAGGAGAAGAAATCCCGCAGGGGATCTGAGTATTGTAGCGACCTTGCCGGCCTCATCGCCGGCAAAGCCGGCTCCCACAATGGATCTGTGTACGCCGAACCTGTGGGAGCTGGCTTTGCCAGCGATCGAGCGCGCAGCGGTCGTGATAAGAAGGACCTGCGCCATGCGTACCCTCGCTGCCCTCAGCCGCTTCGTCGGCAATACCTTCGCCTGGTGGGTGCTGTTGTTCGCCATCCTGGCCTTCTTGCAACCGCAGTGGTTCATCGGCCTTAAAAGCGCCATCGTGCCGCTACTCGGCCTGGTCATGTTCGGCATGGGCCTGACCCTCAAACTCGATGACTTCGCCGCCGTCGCCCGCCAGCCCTGGCGCGTGGCCCTGGGCGTGGTCGCGCATTTCATGATCATGCCCGGCGTGGCCTGGCTGTTGTGCCAGTTGTTCCAGCTGCCGGCGGAAATTGCCGTGGGCGTGATCCTGGTGGGCTGCTGCCCCAGCGGCACTTCATCCAACGTCATGGCCTGGCTGGCCAAGGGCGACCTGGCCCTGGCCGTGGCGATTGCCGCCGTCACCACCCTGCTCGCCCCGCTGCTGACCCCGGCGCTGATCTGGCTGCTGGCCTCGGCCTGGCTGCCGGTGTCTTTCCTCGACATGTTCTGGTCGATCCTGCAACTGGTGATGCTGCCGATCGTGCTTGGCGTGCTGGCTCAACGCCTATTGGGCGCGCGGGTACAACTGGCGGTGCAGGTGCTACCGCTGGTGTCGGTGGTCAGCATCGTGCTGATCGTCTGCGCCGTGGTGGCCGCCAGCCAGGCGAAAATCGCCGAGTCCGGCGTACTGATCATGGTGGTGGTCATGCTGCACAACGGCTTTGGCTTCATGCTTGGCTACATCACCGGCAAGCTGTTCAAACTGCCGTTGGCACAGCGCAAGTCGCTGGCGCTGGAGGTCGGCATGCAGAATTCCGGGCTGGGCGCGGCCCTGGCCAGTGCACACTTTTCGCCATTGGCGGCGGTGCCCAGCGCACTGTTCAGCGTCTGGCACAATATTTCCGGGGCGTTGCTGTCGACCTGGTTTCGGCGCATGCAAGAGCCTGAGGTGGAGCTTAAAACCCAGCCGCTCGGTTAATGCCAACACTGTGGGAGCCGGTCTTGCCGGCGATGGGCCGCAAAGCGGCCCAACTTGCAGTACAAAAGCAACTTGGGCACCATACCGCCCACTGTGAGGACGGCCTCACGACGCACCGCGTGACCATTCCGGGGACGGCCCCATCACTTGATGGAGACTCTGCATGTCCTGGATCATCCTGTTTTTCGCCGGCCTGTTCGAAGTCGGCTGGGCCGTCGGCCTGAAGTACACCGACGGCTTTTCCCGCCCCCTGCCCACTGTACTGACCGTCGCCGCCATGGTCATCAGCCTCGGCCTGCTGGGCCTGGCCATGAAAGAACTGCCGCTGGGCACCGCCTACGCGATCTGGACCGGAGTCGGCGCAGTCGGCACGGTGATCGCCGGGATCATCCTGTTCGGCGAATCCATGGCCCTGGTGCGTCTGGTCAGTGTGGCGCTGATCATCTGCGGCCTGGTCGGGCTCAAGGTCAGCGCCAGCTGACCCAGCCCTGCCCCTTCAGCGTGAGTCGCCGCGCAGCTCGCTGACCCGCTCACGCAGCAACGCCGGTTCCGCCGCCTCTACCGGGACGGCAGAACCGGCCACCAGGGTCACCCGCGACCACAAGCGGCGAAAGAAGCCCTTGGCCGGATCGCGGCTGAAGAAACTCCCCCACAGGCCCTGCAACGCCATCGGAATCACCGGCACCGGTGTCTGCTCGATGATCCGGCTGAGGCCGCCCTTGAACTCGTCGATTTCACCGTCGCTGGTCAGCTTGCCCTCGGGGAAGATGCACACCAGTTCACCGTCAGCCAGGTACGCGGCAATCTGCTTGAACGCCCGCTCGTAGGTCTCGACATCTTCACTGCGCCCGGCAATCGGAATCGCCCCGGCGGTACGGAAGATGAAATTGAGTACCGGCAAGCGGTAGATCTTGTAGTACATGACAAAACGAATCGGCCGGCGCACCGCGCCACCGATCAGCAGCGCATCGACGAACGACACGTGGTTGCACACCAACAGTGCTGCGCCCTGATCAGGAATCTGCTGCAGGTCACGGTGCTCGACGCGGTACATGGAATGGCTGAGCAGCCAGATCATGAAACGCATGGTGAACTCGGGGACGATGCGGAATATATAGAAATTCACCGCGATGTTGAGCAGCGACACCACCAGGAACAGCTGCGGGATGCTCAGCTCAAGGAAGCTCAGCAGCACCACGCTGAAGATCGCCGAGACCACCATGAACAGTGCGTTAAGGATGTTGTTGGCGGCAATCACCCGCGAACGCTGGTCTTGCGGGGTGCGCGACTGGATCAGTGCATACAGCGGCACGATATAGAAGCCGCCGAACACACCCAGGCCGAGAATCGACCCCAGCACCCACCAGGCCTGGGCAATGCCCAGTACCGCCAGCCAGTCGTAAGGCGCAGCCGCCGGCAGGATCTCGCCGGAGTGCCACCACCAGAGCAGGCCGAACAGGCTCAGGCCGAAAGAGCCGAACGGCACCAGGCCGATTTCCACCTTGTGCCCGCTCATGCGCTCGCACAGCAGCGAACCGACGGCGATGCCCACCGAGAACAGGGTAAGGATCAGGGTGACCACGGTCTCGTCGCCGTGCAGCCATTGCTGGGCGTAACCGGGGATTTGCGTCAGGTACACCGCGCCGATGAACCAGAACCACGAGTTGCCGACGATCGAGCGCGACACCGCAGGCGTCTGCTTGAGGCCCATGCGCAGAGTGGCCAGGGTCTGGCTGGCGATGTCCCAGTTGATTTTCAGCTCCGGTGTAGAAGCTGCGGCGCGCGGGATGCTGCGACTGGCCAGGTAGCCCAGCACGGCCACCAGCATCACCGCCGACGCAGCCCAGACGCCGTAATCGGCGCTGGACATCAACACCCCGGCACAAATGGTGCCGGCTAGGATCGCCAGGAAGGTGCCCATTTCCACCAGGCCGTTGCCGCCGACCAGCTCTTCCTCGCGCAGGGCCTGGGGCATGATCGAGTACTTCACCGGGCCGAACATGGCCGAATGGGTGCCCATGCCGAACAACGCCAGGAGCATCAGCAAGGGCATCTGGGTCATGATGCCAATGGCCCCGACCGCCATGATGGCGATCTCGGCCAGCTTGATCACGCGGATCAGCGCGTCCTTGGCGTATTTCTCACCGAACTGCCCGGCCAGCGCCGAGAACAGGAAGAACGGCAGGATGAACATCAAGGCGCAGGCGTTGACCCAGATGGCAGTGTCCTGGCCGTGGGGGCTGGCGATCTTGTAGAGAAACAACAGGATGACCGACTGCTTGAACAGGTTGTCGTTGAACGCACCCAGCGACTGGGTGACGAAGAACGGCAAGAAGCGCCGTTTGCCAAGCAGGCTGAATTGTGAAGATTGACTCATCGTCCGTGTACCTGAGTGGGGCTTTGTTATTGGATACGCGCAGGCCGCACAAAGCCACAAACCCCCAGGTAAATGCAATCTACTTGTTCAGACCGGCAATGCATGGCGACACGAACAGCTCACCGTGCCAGGCGCCGCGCAGGGTCAGGGCGGTGACCAGCAGCCAGAGTGCGGCCAGCGCCACCACCAGCAGCATGCCCAGCTCATGGAAGAAGCCCAGGCCCAGCCAGGCCGCCAGTTTCAGGGTGGCCAGGGTGTACACGCCGAGCGGGAAGGTAAAGCCCCACCAGCCGAGGTTGAACGGCATGCCGTGGCGGATGTAGCGCAGGGTGATCAGCACCGCCGTCAATAACCACCACAGGCCCGCACCCCACAACACGATGCCGGCAATCAGGCCCAGGCCGCGGGCGACTTCACCCAGGTTACCAAGGCCGTTTGCAGCGAAGATCGCCGGGGCATCGGCCCCCAGCAGCAACATGCCCAGGGCGCCGGTACCGATCGGCCCCAGGGCCAGCCAGCTCGACGCGGCCATGTTGGCCTGCGGCAGTTTGTGCAGGGCCATGCGCAGCATGAGGATGGTGAGGATGCTGAACGCCACCGGCAACGACACCGCCCACAGCACATAGCTGGTGATCAGCACCTGAAATTGCGCGTGCGTATCCACCAGGTGCGGCGCCAGCAGGCCGCCGCTGGCAGCGGCGACTTCCGCGGCCACTACCGGCAGCAGCCACACGGCGGTCATCTGGTCGATGCTGTGTTCCTGGCGGGTGAACATCAGGTAGGGAATGGCCACGCCGCACAACAGTGCCAGGCCGACGTCGAACCACCACAGCGCCTCGACCCAGGGCAGGATGCCCTCGCCCCAGCGATTGATGCCGAACACCAGGCAACCGTTGAGGATGGTCGCCAGGCCCATGGGGATGGTGCCGAAGAACATCGATACGGTGGAATGGGCGAAGATCCGCCGCGCTTCATCAAAGAACAGCACCCAGCGCGCGGTGTACAGCAGGGTAAACAGCACGAACAGGCCGATGGTCAGCAACCACAGGGATTCGGCCAAGGCGTGCAGGCCGGGTACATCGACCTGCGCCAGGGCCAGGGCGAGCACGCCGGTGCCCATGGTCGCGGCGAACCAGTTGGGGGTGAACTGACGGATCACTTCACGCGGATGCGCCAGCTGGCTCAGCGGGCGTAACGGCGAGGTGCGGGTTTGGCTGCAAGGCATGATGAATTCTCCTGTCCTCCGGTGAGGTTGAGTTCATCTTATGCTGGGAAAATATATCTATATAACGGGTAATTTCTCTATCTGTTATCGGTTTTACCAATATACAAATTGCCTTGCACAAGGCGTATGCTCAGCGCCGATAACAACAAGGACGTCGTTAATGCTCACCGCCATCAAACGCTATGCACCGCAAGTTCGTCTGCTGCTGGCGACCACCTTCACCCTGACCCTGGCCCGGGCGATCACCCTGCCCTACCTGGTGGTCTACCTTGCACAGAACTTCGCCCTGGACATCAGCGGCATCGGCCTGATGATCGGCGGCGCGCTGATCGTCGCCTCCTTGCTGAGCCTGTACGGCGGCTACCTGATCGATACCCTGCGCAGCTACACGGTGATCATCGCCGCGACCCTGACCTTTACCCTGGCCTTCATTGGCGCGGTGGTCAGCCGCGAGCTGAGCCTGTTCTTCATCTGCCTGGTGCTGATCAACCTGGCCCTGGCGGTGGTGGACATCGCCGCCAAGGCCGGCTTTTGCGCGCTGCTGCCGCTGGAGGAGCGCAGCGAAGTGTTCTCGATCAAGTACACCCTGAGCAACGTCGCCTACGCGGTCGGGCCCTTCGTCGGCGTGGCGCTGGTGCTGCTGGATGATCACCTGCCGTTTTTGCTCTCGGCGCTGCTCGGCCTGGCCATGTGCCTGAGCTACCGGCGCTGGGGCGAGCGCGCGGCGCGGGCGCGGATCGAAGGCAGCGAACAGGCCGGGTTTCTCAGTGTTGGCGTGCAACTGGTGAAAGACCGCCGGCTGATCTGCTTCACCCTCGGCGGTGCCCTCAGTGCGGTAGTGTTCGGCCAGTTCACCGCCTACCTGTCGCAGTACCTGGTGGTGACCAGCAGCGCCAGCGAAGCGGCGCGCTACATCAGCTACCTGGTGGCGACCAACGCGGTCACGGTGATTGCCTTGCAGTATGTGATTGGCCGGCGCATCAGCAGCCGCCAGCTGATGCCCTGGCTGATCGCCGGCATGACGCTGTTCCTGGTCGGCCTGCTGGGATTCTCGCTGGCCCAGTCGCTGCTGGTCTGGTGCCTGGCGATGCTGGTGTTCACCCTCGGCGAGATCATCGTCATCCCTGCCGAGTACATGTTCATCGACAGCATCGCCCCGGAGCATCTGCGCGGGGTGTATTACGGCGCGCAGAACCTGTCCAACCTCGGCGCGGCGCTGGGCCCGGTGATCTGCGGCTTTGCCCTGGCGCACCTGGTGCCGGTGGCGACCTTTTACCTATTGATCGGTTCGGTGCTGTTGGCGGCGCTGTTTTATTACCTGGGGGCTCGGCGCTGAGGGGATTGCGACCGCTACGCGCTCGATCGCTGGCAAGGCCAGCTCCCACAGGGTCCGGTACAAGCAGATCTATTGTGGGAGCAACTGTCTTGATCAGGCTGTTTGCTCTCGCCAAGGGGTATTGTC